>NZ_JARVTG010000002.1:1845963-2178785 GCF_029846635.1 Pokkaliibacter sp. MBI-7
ATTTTCGAGCTGCCATTCGTGCTGGTTGAAACTTTCCTGCTGCTGATCAGTAGCTTTACCAGCGGTATTTCCATGCTGGCGATGCACCAGGGCGATAAAGCCAAGGTCATCAAGTGGCTGATCATCACTGCCCTGCTGGGTGCAGGCTTCGTTGCAATGGAAATCTATGAGTTCCACCACCTGATTGAAGAAGGCATCGGTCCCGACAAGAGCGCATTCCTGTCTTCATTCTTCACCCTGGTGGGCACTCACGGCTTCCACGTAAGCTGCGGCCTGATCTGGATGGTGGTAATGATGTTCCTTGTTTCCAAACAAGGACTCACCGACACGAACAAGACTCGTCTGACTTGCCTGAGCTTGTTCTGGCACTTCCTGGACATCGTCTGGATCTGCGTATTTACCGTTGTTTATCTGATGGGGGCAATGTAAATGAGCGATCATCATTCACATGGCAGTGGTGGCGCGAGCCACGGCAGCATGAAGTCCTACGTAAGCGGCTTTATTCTGTCCATCATTTTGACCCTGGTACCCTTTGCCCTGGTTATGTTCCCAGGTCTGGCCACACCGGTCACCGCCGTTATTGTCATGGTAATCATGGCAATCGCTCAGGTACTGGTTCAGCTGGTGTTCTTCCTGCATATGGATAGTTCATCAGAGCAAAGCTGGAACGTGATGGCATTTGCCTTCACCATCCTGATTGCGGTCATCCTGATCGGTGGTTCGGTCTGGATCATGTACAACATGCATATCAACATGGTCCTGTAAGACTGTCCGCCTACCGTAAGAGCGGGTGCCTGCCGGCACCCTTTCTTACGCCTCTTCAACTGGTAAGCGTGTTCTGATGATTAAGAGATACTTACTCGTTACTAAGCCGGGAATCATTTTCGGCAATCTGATCTCTGTTGCCGGGGGCTTCTTCCTAGCTGCCAAGGGCAGCGTAGATTTATCCCTGTTTCTGGCCACAGTGGTTGGGCTGTCATTGATCGTGGCATCAGGATGTGCACTGAATAACTGCATTGACCGCGACATCGATCGCAAGATGGAACGTACCAAGAATCGCGTCACCGTCACTGGCGCCATGTCCACCAAAGCAGCATTCACCCACGGCATCGTTCTGGGCTTGATTGGCTTTGGCATGCTTTATTACTGGACCAACCTCGTTGCACTGGGATTTGCAGCATTCGGCTTCTTTATTTATGTGGTTGTCTACAGCCTCTACATGAAGCGTAAATCCGTCTACGGCACACTGGTTGGCAGCTTTTCTGGTGCAGTACCACCCGTCGTCGGATACTGCGCCGTCACTGGCAATTTCGACATAGGCGCTGCAATCCTGCTGATCATGTTCAGTCTGTGGCAGATGCCCCACTCCTATGCCATTGCGATATTCCGCTTCAAAGACTATGAAGCAGCGAATATCCCCGTCCTTCCCGTTGCTCAGGGCATCAACAAAGCCAAGCACCATATCGTCATCTACATCGTTGCCTTCGCCCTGGCGACAGTCATGCTGGCCCTGAGCGGCTACGTCGGCTACGGCTATCTGGTGGTTGCCTGCGCAACCAGCTTGTGGTGGCTGGGAATGGCACTATCAGGCTATAAGTCCAGCACTGATGATCGGTTATGGGCCCGCAAGGTTTTTGTGGTTTCGATCGTCACTATTACCGCACTGAGCATAATGATGGCAGTCGATTTCCAGACACCGGCATCGCATCTGGATATGCTGGCCTATCTGGGCTAAGCGATCGAAGCGCAATTTAAAAACCCCACTTCATAGTGGGGTTTTGCATTTGCAGCCTGCCACTTCTTGTGGAAGTGATTACCAGTCTTATAACCGCCAGCACAACTGCACATTAACCAACAGCGAGCAGCACCTAACAAACAATGCCCTTCACATAAGCGGAGCGCCAACCAGGAAAAAGTGACGGGTCGCCCACTCCTCGCTTCAACCTGAATTAAAGCCATATCAACCAGGCTATCCCACTCTCCATGCATAGACCTTTAGAGCCGCTATAAACGACCCTCAGGCCAACATCACAGTTTAGGATACGGAATCAAACGGGACGGGAAACACAGCGAGAAACGAAGCGGCTTCAAAGAAGAAAAACAGTCAGAAGCACCAGCACCAATGCCTGCAAGATTAGAAGCACCAGCCGCCCAAAAAAAGACGCGCAAACGTATGCTATAACGCAGAAAAACAAAAAGCCCCGACTGATATTTCAATCGGGGCTTTTCATTGGAATCTGGCGGTGAGGGAGGGATTCGAACCCTCGATACGGTTTCCCGTATACACACTTTCCAGGCGTGCTCCTTCAGCCACTCGGACACCTCACCGGTTGCGTTCATCGCTGAACGCGGTGCGTAATGTACTTAATAGGCATTTGAAACGCAAGCATTTTTTTCATCAGTACAACTCAGGCAAAGCAGAGCGATGAGCTTCACACCTGCTCTGCACGAGCAAAAGCAACAAAGCGCCCTGACAACGTAACCGCCACCTCGCCATTACTGCGAATTTCTGCACGTAACGGCAACGAGGCTTTTCCTCGTTCCGCAAGCTTGCGCAAAAAGACCTCAAGCAACGGCTCCTCCGGGTAGAAGCAAAGCGCACAGAAGTCCGCTTTAACGGGAGCCAGGTACGTCAGCTCACTGGTATACACAACCACATCAAAACCATTTGCCTTGATAGATTCGGCATAAATGGATGTCAGAGACCAACCAGACAGCGTAGCGATTGCTGAAAGAGCTCCTCCGAAGCCGGTCCCCTTGTCATTCACGTTGGGAGCCAGGGGAGCGCTCAGCGACAACCCCTCTTCCTGTAGCGAGATACCTTGCAGTGACATGTGCGCGACAAGCGGGATCGTGTTCAACAGCCTGTGCTCAACCCTAAGGACATCAGCATCATCGAACACTCTCATCAGCTCACCCATGCCACGATGTTACAAAATCAGCACTATTCAACACGGGCGAGACCGGCAGATGCCCTTTCGGCGTGCCAATGTAAATATAGCCAATATTCACCTCCCCCCTGGCCAATCCCAGCTGCTGATTAATAACTTCATCATCCGCCACCCAACCAGTACGCCAGATAGCTCCCAACCCCTGAGCATGGGCAGCCAACAGGATGTTCTGTGCCGCAGCGCCCGCAGACAGAATCTGCTCCTGCTCAGGAACTTTAGGGTGCTGCTGGCAGCATGCGATTACAACAATAAGCATGGGAGCCCGCAGCGGCATATTGAGGCATTTTTCCAGAAAAGCTGGATCCGCATCAGGATCATTATCCATAGCCACCTGAGCAAATAATTCCCCAAGGCGAGCAAGCGCCTCACCCTGAACGACAAGAAACCGCCAGGGGCGCAATGCTCCATGATCAGGCGCACGCAACGCTGCCTGCCACAAAAGCTCCAACTGATCCGAAGTGGGGGCTGGCCCGGTCAGTTGAGCCACAGACACCCGGTGCTGAAGTAAACTTAATGCATCCATAAATAACTCTCGCTCGCAAACAGATAAGAAAATAATGTTGGTACGTCATTACCGACTCGCATCAGCAGAGTCGATTACTGCCTTTCAGGCTATCGTCAGAGACGACTGAGAGAGTATGAAAATGCAGATATGTTTAAACTTGTCCGCATTCGCAGATACAAAACTCTTAATTGTTACGCAGTACGTTACACGCTTTAGTCAAATATGATGCTGAAACATTAAACTGAAAACAGCTAATATCCTGTCTCAGATCTGCCATAAAGATATATACGAATTAGACTATGCTTACACAGACGAGCATAAGGAACCTCGACTAGGGAACATAGACAAAACTTGAGCACGGCTGACGGTCAACTTGCACTGCGGATGACAATTATCAAGCGACGCAAGGCGTTGCCAAACGAATTATTTAGTACACTCGAGCCATACCAGCCTGATCATTATTAACGCTTGAGTAATAGGCTGTGGAGCCAGTGGCACGCTTAAAGCCCGTACCTGCTTAGCGGATCTGAACAATGGGAATATTGAATGAGTTTACAGGACCCTTTTATGCTGCTCGCCCTTGAAGCAATTGTGGTTTTGGCATTTTTACTCATCCTGCTGGCAGTTTTCAGTCGCTACCAGAATCAACGTATTAAACGCCTGAAATCTCAGTTGGAAAGAGGCCCTGAACAGATGCCTGACCTTGATCTTGCTGATATAGATGGTGAACAGGACAGCAGCTACCGCTACCACCTGAACAAAGCATTGCAGCATACCGTTCAACACTATAAAGAGCTGCGCCCTGACCAGACCAACTTTGAGTTCAACAAAGATCTTCCTGCCGAGGTTCAGACCACGGCAATGCGGCTGATGTTCCTGCATGCTGAAAAACAGGCTCTTAAATCAAACGATGAAAACAGCTTCTGGGACAGTATTCACAAAAGCCTGTCACGCGTTGCCGAAGCGTACATAGAAGATTTTGAACAAAAAAGGCGTAAACCTGAACCGGTCACCCTCGTTGAACCAACCAGTGTGGTCAACGCTTCAGGCCAGCCCCGACAGGAGGCAGAATTGCTTGGGCATCTCATCCCGTCAGTAAACAAATTAATGCGGCAAGCCGCTGAATCCAGCAAACACCTCTCTACACTTAACTCAGAGCTGGAAAAAACAATCCAAAATCAACCAGCACTCAAAGATACACTCACCGCCCTGTCAACAGCCTTTGGCCCTAACTATCCCGCTGATAGCGAACCAGCCACAACAACGCTGAATGGATGGAGAGAAACCCTGTCTTCGCTGAAACAGGCTCAGCAAGCCTGTCAGAACGCGCTGACACTCGATATGCCAGCCCCGGATGAAGATCTTAACTTACTGAAAGATAAGCTCGCTGATTTGCTCTGGTATACCAATGCCCAGATTCCTGAATATCTTGAGCAAATTCAAACGCTTCAATCAGCAACGGGCCAGCTTCATGATGCACTGAGCACCATCCGCCCCAAAACTCAGCATCACGCGTTTATAGAGGAGATGCTCAAAGAGTCCAGAGACATGCATCACGTATTGAGGACCGATCTTGAGCGCCTCCAGGGCCAGCTTAAACTCATTGAATCTGCTACGCAGACATTCAGCTTGCTGCAATGAGACCGAATGACATAACAAGGCGCTGTAAGCCGTATACTAAAAAGCCGGAACAGCGTTAGCTGCCCCGGCTTTTCATGCCAGACCCAAATGTACGCCCGTAGGGTTACTGGCGTGGTAAGCGGTAGAACGTAGGCATCGACTCCGATGTCGATCTCCATGGGTTAATATCCAACCCGCCACGACGAACATAGCGTGCATAAACCGTGAGCTGTTCTGGCCGACAACGCATCATTATGTCAGTAAAGATCTGCTCCACACACTGCTCGTGGAAGTCACCATGATTACGATAAGAGACGATGTAGCGTAACAAGGACTCGTGGTCTATGGCCTTACCGACATAGCGAACGACGACCGTCCCCCAGTCAGGCTGACCCGTTACCGGGCAGTTGGATTTTAGCAAGTTGCTATGCACCACCTCCTCGACCACCGCATCCGCCCCTTTGGCATGAGACAGCAAAGCCGCTTCCGGAACGTAGTGATCAATCGCCACATCAAGGTCATCCAGACACAAACCCTCAGGTAATGAAGGCACCAACAACTGATGCAATGGCTGCAGTGTCACCGACACCCGTGCGCCCGCAGCAGCTGAAAGATCCCTCGTCATCATCTCAGCCACCCGATCCCAGCTTGCTACTCGATAGCCATTGAAGGAGTTCAAGTACAGCTTGAAGGACTTGGACTCAATGATGCTTGGTGAATCACCCGGTATGCCGAACGTCGCCATCGCAGCCACGGGTTTGCCTTTCTCATTCAGCCAGGAGATTTCATAACCAGTCCACACGTCCGTGCGGTAGCAGGGTCCAGTCCAGATCTGCTGACGAGGAATAGGACACAGCTGAGCCGGATCATACTGATCCACGTAGGCACTTTTTTCACCCAGAGGAGCCTGCGCCTGCTTCAACAATGATTCAGTCTTACTCATCTCTCCCCACCTCTAATTACGAATACCCTTGCCCGATTTCAACAAATGCAGGCAATACACAAACAAGGCCACACTGAACAGCAGGATAATTCCTATCGCCGTACCAACATTGATATCTGAAACCCCAAGAATGCCAAACCGGAAAGCGTTGATCATATAAAGAATCGGATTGGCCTGAGAGGCTGCCTGCCAGAAGGGAGGTAACAGCGTGATGGAATAGAATACGCCGCCAAGATAGGTTAATGGCGTCAACACAAAGGTCGGCACAATGGAAATATCATCAAAGGTATGGGCAAAGACCGCATTCACAAAACCACCAAGTGAAAACAGGAAGGCAGTTAGAAACACGACCAGTACCGTAATGCCGATATGGTGCACATGCAGCTTGGTAAAGAACAGCGACAATAACGTCACAATCAGCCCGACAGCAAGGCCACGTGCAACACCACCTAACACATACCCTGACAAAATGACCCAGTTAGGCACAGGAGATACCAGCAGCTCTTCTATATGCCCCTGAAATTTCGTACCAAAAAAAGACGATACGACGTTCCCATAGGAATTTGTGATCACCGACATCATGATCAGCCCCGGCACAATAAACTGGATATAAGTAAAACCACCCATATCACCAATGCGGTTACCGATCAGGTTGCCGAAGATGACGAAGTACAGGGTCATAGTGATCGCTGGAGGCAGCAAGGTCTGCACCCAGATACGAGAAAAACGGCGAATCTCTTTAATAAATATGGTCCAGAACGCCACCATCAGTTCGCGCGAGGTCATATACTCTCCCCTCTGACCAAAGCCACAAACAACTCCTCCAGTCGATTAGCTTTGTTTCTCATACTGACCACTTCAATTCCGTGTGCCTGCAAACCGGAAAACAGCGCTGTAATACCGCGCGACTTCTCCACTTCAACTTGCAGCGTATGCTCACCCACAAGGCTCAACGGGTAATGCTCCAATACCGGTATATCTGCCGGCAGAAGATCACGACTGATATCCAATAAGAATGTCTCAGTATTGAGCTTGGACAGCAGAGACCGCATCGAGGTGTTCTCGATAATCTCGCCTTTGTTAATGATGGCAATATGCCGGCAGAGATTCTCTGCCTCTTCAAGGTAGTGAGTGGTCAAGATAATCGTCGTACCTTCCTCGGAGTTGAGGTCACGCAGAAACTCCCAGAGAGAACGACGTAACTCGATATCCACTCCTGCAGTGGGTTCATCTAGAATGAGCAATCTGGGAGAGTGCACCAATGCCCGTGCGATCATCAGCCGCCGTTTCATGCCGCCTGATAGCATTCTTGACACGTTGTTGCGTTTTTCCCAAAGATCGAGCTTTTTCAGTAACCGCTCAGCACGGGGAGCCGCGACATCAGCGGGGATACCATAATACCCAGCCTGGGTAATGACCACATTCCAGACTTTCTCGAACTGGTTGAAATTGAACTCTTGTGGCACGACGCCAAGCATTTTCTTGGCGCTAGACAGTTTTGTGTCCAGATCATAGCCAAAGATAGTGACTGAGCCTTCCGTCTTTCTCACCAACGACGAAACGATACTTAGCGTGGTAGACTTGCCCGCGCCATTAGGCCCTAGCAAAGCGAAAAAATCACCTTGTTCCACATCCAGATCTATGCCTTTTAAAGCCTCGAAACCATTACCATATACCTTTCGCAACCCACGTATGGTTAGCGCTTTGGTCATAACCTATCCCCAATTATGCAGTGGCCACCTTTTTTAGGGTGGAAACCTGGCATTTTCAACCAGACCTGGGTGAACCAATGCGTTTCGAATTCTGAATCAATCACGTCCGCTTAGCGGCGGCGGTATTACATCAACGATGACAGGCTCACGGGCCATCCCCCGAATTAGCCTGACCTCAAAGGAATCCACTACATGAATGATCAACAATGGTTTGAGTATCATCTGGATCAGCTGCTAGAAAGCCTCAATAAGCTGGAAGCACTGCCAGAATTCGCTCCTGAACACATCAGCGAGACTGACGAATTATTTTTAGAAAACTTCCAGCATTTGATTGAAAGTATGTCGACACACAGTGGCGATTGGTATGCAGAAGGGCAAGACGTCATTAATCAGCTTGTTCGCCTTTATCCTCAGCATACTCATTTGGCGAGTCGCGACCTGTTTTGGTTTTTCGGCGGCGACTGCCTGCATTTTCTCGATGACGAAGAAATCGAATTCTACCAGAACATTGAAGAGTTGCGCTTTCAGGCTGAACAACAGGGCTTACATTTTGATTATGAAGCGTTAAAAGATCGCTTTGGGAAAACGACGCACTGATAAGCCTGCACGGCTGAGCCTCGCCTAATCGAGCTCAGCCTTCAGGAAAAGCCAAGATACTGATCAGTCAGGAGTAGGAAGAATTACAGGAAATCAAATGGAATAACACCACAAATCTGTGATGCTGACGCTGATGAGAAGAGAAATGAGACAAGACAAGAAATGGAGCGGGAAACGAGACTCGAACTCGCGACCCCGACCTTGGCAAGGTCGTGCTCTACCAACTGAGCTATTCCCGCGTGGCGTCCCATAGGGGGTTCGAACCCCTGTTACCGCCGTGAAAGGGCGGTGTCCTAGGCCACTAGACGAATGGGACACATAACATTCTTTAGCCACTTCACTCCTTAGAGTGGTAAGTGGAGCGGGAAACGAGACTCGAACTCGCGACCCCGACCTTGGCAAGGTCGTGCTCTACCAACTGAGCTATTCCCGCGTGGCGTCCCATAGGGGGTTCGAACCCCTGTTACCGCCGTGAAAGGGCGGTGTCCTAGGCCACTAGACGAATGGGACACATAACATTCTTTAGCCACTTCACTCCTTAGAGTGGTAAGTGGAGCGGGAAACGAGACTCGAACTCGCGACCCCGACCTTGGCAAGGTCGTGCTCTACCAACTGAGCTATTCCCGCGTGGCGTCCCATAGGGGGTTCGAACCCCTGTTACCGCCGTGAAAGGGCGGTGTCCTAGGCCACTAGACGAATGGGACACATAACATTCTTTAGCCACTTCACTCCTTGGAGTAGTAAGTGGAGCGGGAAACGAGACTCGAACTCGCGACCCCGACCTTGGCAAGGTCGTGCTCTACCAACTGAGCTATTCCCGCGTGGCGTCCCATAGGGGGTTCGAACCCCTGTTACCGCCGTGAAAGGGCGGTGTCCTAGGCCACTAGACGAATGGGACGCGGCCTGCATCAGCTCATACTTAACATTCTCACCGAGTGCACTGTACGACTGCTGCGGGCGCGTATACTACTCACACCCCTCATTTCGGTCAAGCTTTTCCTGCTTCATTTTTACTAAGCAATTCATGGATCTATAAATAAAGAGCAGTGAGCACAGACGAAGCACTGCCCCGTGACAACCGTCCTCACCACTACTTATTAAATGAAGGCGAAGACTGTTATCTGTCATCCTATTAATGTAAGTTTTGCCTAAGTATGTGATTGGCCGACGCAAATGCACGTTAGCCTGTGAGCAGACTGAATGCGACACGGCGGCAGACGTACTGGAACCCTGCCCTTATAACGCACTATATAGATAGAAGTAACATTCAGAACGAGCACCTCGCTCTATCTATATAGATGTCAAATCTACCGATACCTGACCGAATTGTTATAAAGGGCCTGAGATTGCAATGACCGCAACGCAAATCGCCATCATCATTGTGCTTGGAGTGGTTGCCTTGATCATCATGGCCATGATTGGGCAGTCTGTTGAAAACAATCGGGCCAAAAAGCGTCAGCGCGTTATCGCAATCAAAGATCAGGTTCGCCATGTCCATACCAACCTGCAACAGACGCCTGAAGGATATGTGCCCACCCCGCTTCGTAATGCCCTACTGCAGCTGTTGATAGCAAGACTGCATGAACTCAAATCACTCGATGCCAAAGACCCGCTGCCAGACTCCTTGTTAGGAGAATTACGCGCCGAACTAGAAGAGTCGAAACAGCAAAGTACTGGTGACGAGCCAGCTCCGATTCTCTACTCAGAGAAGCAGGCAGTATTGATCAAGCGTCAATTGAGCCAACTCAGCCAGCTGGTCAAGTCATTATATGAACAACGTCTGTTCAACCATCAGCAAGCACAACATTACATCCAGCACCTGAAACTGACCTCCCGACAAATATCCTTGGATATCGCATGGCTTACAGCTCAACAGTATGACCAGCGTGGCAACTGGAAGGCAGCCAAAACAGCACTAGCCCAATGCCTCAGTGGTTACCAGCAACTAAGTAAATACTGCAACATGGACGAGCGCATTCGAACTATCACTCAACGTCTGGAGCAATTGAAGGCCGTGCAGGAGAAAGTCATTCTGGAGCAAAAAGAGCAGCTGGAAGACCAACTGAAGCGGATAGCAGATGAAGAGAACAAGTGGCGTATCAAGCAGGATTATGAAGACTAACCAGAGCACTACAGAACATCGAACTCCTCACAACACGTGATAGAGACCAAAACACGGAGACCTCTCACAGAGGCCTCCGTCATACCCTCGAACAGAAATAGCCCTGGCTCCCACTGAGCAATCCAGCCAGCAGCGCCATAGGCAACTTAGCCTAGGTACCGTTCGCGCTTTTTGGCCGTCAATCGATGCAAGTCCACCAGCACCAGGCCATCAACGCAGTAGCCAAAGTCTGGATCCACTCCGAAATCCAAAAAGCGTACGCCTCCGGGCTCGCACACCTCCGAATACTGCTTGTACAAAGTGGGCACCGTCACACCGTAGTGAGCCAGACGCTCTTTTAACTCAGTGAAATCCGTGTCGTAGTCACTACCCACAAACACCGTATCCAGCAACCGTTGATCTGCCTCGGGAATAACAAAGGGAGCATTGGCTATTGCAAGATGATCGCGATCAGGGAAGTACATCCGATAAAATGTCACCAGCAAGTACTTGGCAGCGGCGGGATAACTGTTACTCAAACTCACCGGACCAAACAGATAGCGGATTTCAGGGTGGCATTTGAGATACGCACCAATCCCCTGCCAGAGGTAGTCCAGACTGCGACGCCCCCAATAGCGTGGCTGCACAAAACTACGCCCCAACTCAATTCCCTGCTCGAAAAATGGCTGCATATCCGGCCGGTAGCGGAACAATTCAGCTGAATAGATCTCCTGCCCCTGTTCCGCAATCTTGGCGACCTCTCCCAAACGATACGCCCCGGCGATCTCCAGCGCTTCTTCATCCCATAGAATAAGATGCCGGTAGTAGCGATCATACTTATCGACATCCAGACGCTGCCCCGTCCCCTCCCCCACCTGACGGAACGCCAGCTCACGCAAGCGGCCAATCTCTTTCATCACAATGGAGTCAGGTCGATAGCTGAACAGATAGATCCGCTTGCCGTCCTGCGTACTTCCCAGACACTCAGCCTCAACCAGTTCCTTTTTCAGAGCCTGACGATCCTGAGGATGCGCAATAGTATTTTCCGTGACGAATAACGGCTTGCCGTTTCGACCCAGGCGATAGATGTGTTTCTTCAACATCTTTGCCTTGGTGTTGTTGTTGACGGGTAGCTGATCTATCTGCTGAAAGGGGATCGGCTTGCCTACTTTCACCGACAGCACCTTGTTACGCTGCTTGAACATCTCATTGGCGAGCATCAAGGTGGAGAAAGGCTTGTACGCCATCGATAGCCCGTAAAACAGCATCGAGTTTTTACCCTGCACATGAACAGGCAGGATAGGCGCATTAGCCTTCCTGGCAAACAGCAAAAACCCTGACTGCCATTTACCGTCTTTGATCCCGGTAAAACTTGCTCTGGAGACTTCTCCGGCAGGGAATACAATGACGGCCTCATCGCGCATCAGCGACTGAACTATACGCTGAATGCTTCGCTTATGGCCCTGGTTCGCCATATTGTCGATGGGCAAGAAAAGCGACTGAAGTGGGGTCAAATGACCGAGCAAGTCATTCGCTACAATACGCACATCACGACGTACACTGCCCACCATCTGCAGCAATGCCAAGCCATCCAGAGAGCCAAGCGGATGGTTGGAAACGATGACGACACGCCCTGTCGCCGGTATGTTGCTGCGATCCTGATGACTGATACGGTAACTGAAGTTGAAATACTCCAGCACCTTGTCAAGAAACTCGAAACCCTGAAGCCCCTGATACTGATCGAGAAAACGATTAATCTCGTTTTCATGGATCAGTCCACGCAGCAGGCTTAGAGTCGAGTGCCTAACCAACGGCGCACGTTGCTGGAATGCGGGATACTTGTTGGTGATGACCTGCTCAATGTTCAGCATGGCGAACGGCTCCTGCTATGCTCAGATAGCAACACCTTAAGAAGCATCGATGACGATTTGACGACACAAAATCGAACTTCAGGCGGTTTCGAACCGATACTCCCCACTGACACTTTCAAGCCAGATCATTCGCGAAACTGGCGCAATTTTGAGCAGCAATTGCCTTCCTGACCGGCTACACTTATTCTTTGTGCATCGCACAACCAAGACTGATCACACCAGATAAGTGAGAACAGCCATTTTCCAAAGACGGCTAGCTAGGATTGTTTGACGCTCAGTAACGCCTGAGCTCAGGACGCCACTAATGTAGTGTTGCCGGTCAAAGACAAGCAGCGTATAGAGATGTAATAACTCGCACTTCTGCTGCTTCATTACTGGCCAGAATTGCGTAAGACGAAGTCACAATGGAAGCCTCAGCTGGTTTGCAGCCTTTTGCCATCAAAAGGGCTCCCATGCTGTCGTAGTCAATAAGTGGAACTGATATCTGGACACGGTCGCCCAGTAGATTTATTCAGGGATGCATACCAGCGGAGCCAATCTATGCTTTATGAAATGCACGCCCACACTCAACAAGCTCTGCAACCCTTGCACCTTTGGGCCCAGGCAATTCGCAAACAACTGTCATTGCCCTGGAGCACCCTCCCCATGCATCCTGCCGGGCGCACTATGCTAGCCAGCATGGAACTTATCGAGCGATGCACTAACAACTATGAAAAGCCAGAGTTTGAACTGGTAGGGACCGAAATAGATGGTCAGCCGGTTCTGGTCAGAGAAGAAGTGACGCTGGCCAAACCCTTCTGCGATCTGATCCACTTCCGTCGCTTCGGACACTTCAACCATCCCAAGGTGCTGCTGGTTGCCCCCATGTCCGGGCACTACTCCACACTACTACGCGGCACAGTTGAGCACTTTCTGCCTGATCATGAGGTGTATATCACCGACTGGATCAATGCCAGAGATGTCCCCCTGTCGGAAGGCGGCTTCAGCTTTGATGACTACGTCAGCTATGTCATCGAGTTCATCAAATACCTGGGGCCGGATGTCAACGTCATCGCCGTTTGCCAGCCCAGCGTCCCCGTCCTGGTCGCCTGCGGATGGCTGGCCATGAGCCAGTCCAGCTATCAACCCCTGACACTCACCCTGATGGGGGGCCCTGTTGATACTCGTATCAGCCCCACAGAGGTAAACGATTACGCCTCAAACAAAGATGTAGAGTGGTTTGAAAATAAAGTCATTTGTACCGTCCCTGAAATGTATGCAGGCGCGGGCCAACGGGTATATCCAGGCTTCATCCAACTGTCTGGTTTTATGATGATGAACCCTGATCTGCATGTGCAGAAGCATTTCAAGTTCTTTAACGACCTGATCCAGGGTGACGGTGACAGCGCCGAGGCACACCGCAAGTTCTACAACGAATATCTCGCCGTGATGGACTTACCCGCCGACTTCTATCTGGAAACGCTGCACAAGGTGTTTATTGAGCATCAGATGCCACGTAAATTGATTGACTATCGTGGCGAACGTATTGATCTGTCTGCAATCAAGAAAACGGCCTTGATGACCATTGAAGGGGAGCTCGATGACATCACGGGTCAAGGCCAGACCAAAGCGGCACAGGAACTGTGCTCGGGATTAAGTGCTGATAAAAAGCTTCACTACATCCAGAAAGATGTCGGTCATTATGGAATATTCAATGGCCGTCGCTTCCGCTCAGAAGTTGGCCCTCGCATCAAACAGTTCATCCAGACCCACAGTCATCCCACCAATTAAAACGCTTCCTTTTACCCCCTATTCACCATGAGTCGGATGCCCCTTTGGCAGAGAGCATCCGAACTCATAACCGCCCATTTGCACATCAAGGATAGATAATGCATCGTGGTGAAAGTATTTGGCACCAAAGGTAACCACTGCTACCTTTCTATCAGGTCTGATCACTTTCTCTTCTATCAGTGACATAGACCAGCGTGAATATATAAGCCCTCTACTCACCATGGCCCGATTTCTGCTTGGGATTCATGGGTAAGCTTTATAGAAGCTTAGTTATCAAAGAAGCACGAGTTATCGAAACGCTCCAGCAATGCATCATTGCATGCCGTACAGCGCACTCTTGATGGAGCCTGTATCGGCTTAAGTTTTCTAACCTCTGGATACGATACAAGATGACAAAATTTCCGAGATTGACACTTGCCGCTCTGGCACTTGCAACCGCAGCCACAGCTCATGCGGATGACGCCAAAACCCTGCATATTTACAACTGGTCTGACTATATTGCAGAAGACACGCTGAGTAACTTCGAGAAAGAGACCGGCATCAAGGTTGTATATGATGTTTTTGATAGCAATGAAATGCTGGAAGCCAAGGTACTCTCTGGTAAAACAGGCTACGATCTGGTGGTACCAACCGGTGCATTTCTGTCGCGTCAGATCAGTGTTGGGGCATTTCAGCCTCTGGACAAATCAAAACTCCCCAACTGGAAAAATCTCGACCCGTCTCTGCTGAAAGAAATGGCGTCCTTTGATCCGGATAACAAATATGGCGTCCCCTATATGTGGGGTACCACAGGCATAGGCTATAACGTCGACGCCATCAAGAAACGCCTTGGTGACGATGCACCTGTAGGCTCATGGGACTTGCTGTTCAAACCCGAATACATCAGCAAGCTGGCAGATTGTGGCGTAGCCTTCCTCGACTCACCAACCGACATCATCCCATCTGTACTTGCCTATCTTGGCAAACCACCGAACAGCACTAACGCGGACGACTATGAGAAAGCGGCTAAACCGCTGCTGGAGTCTATCCGTCCTTATATCCGCTACTTCCACTCATCCCAGTACATTAACGACCTTGCCAACGGTGATATCTGCGCCGCAATTGGCTACTCGGGTGACATTCTGCAGGCGGCTTCACGTGCTGAAGAAGCCAAAAACGGCGTCAAGATCGCCTACAGCATTCCAAAGGAAGGCGCTCAGCTCTGGATCGACTCCTTCGCCATTCCCAAAGACTCTGCCCATCCTGAACTGGCACACAAATTCCTGAATTACTTGATGGAACCCAAAGTGATTGCGGACGTCACCAACTACGTCTGGTATGCCAACCCGAATGCAGCGGCAGACCAGTATGTAAATAAAGACATTCTGGATGACCCAAGCATCTACCCACCAGCAGAAGTTAAGAAAAACCTTTACGTATACAAAACCAAGGATGCCAAACTCCAGCGTGTGATGACCCGAGTATGGACAGGCATCACCAGCGGACAATAACCGCTCACACCCTTAAAACACCTTGATGCTGGCACCAGCCAGCATCACCTCTTTATCCTGTCCCTGGGCTAGACTATACTCTCGCGCCCTTGCCCAAGCGCAAAGGCCTTTCCCCGCCGTGAGGCGCTACCATCGGAGTACATCATGCAAGACGAAAAACTACAGAAAGTATTAGCCCGTGCAGGTCTGGGCTCTCGCCGCGAGCTTGAAAAGGCCATTGTAGAAGGCCGCGTGACGGTCAATGGTCAAATTGCCACCTTAGGTGACCGTGTTACCGGTGCGGAAGTCATTGCCTTCGACGGCCAGGTGGTACGTCTGGATCAGCTTGATGAACGCAGCACTCGCGTTCTGATTTATAACAAGCCTGAAGGCGAACTGGTTAGCCGCGTTGATCCTGAAGGACGCCCTACCGTATTTACCCGCTTGCCTCGAGTAAAAGGGGAACGCTGGATCGCCGTCGGCCGTCTGGACTTAAACACCTCTGGATTGTTGTTATTCACTACCGACGGGGAACTGGCGAACAAGTTGATGCACCCTTCAACTGAGCTGGATCGCGAATACGCGGTACGCATCATGGGTGAAGTCGACGATGACATGATTAAACGTCTCAAAGACGGGGTAATGCTTGAGGATGGTCCAGCACGCTTTACCGACGTGCGATTTTTCGACGGCCAGGGCATCAACCGCTGGTACCATTGCGTACTGATGGAAGGTCGTAACCGGGAAGTTCGCCGCCTGTGGGAGTCACAGGGCGTAAAAGTCAGCCGGCTGAAACGCGTCCGCTACGGTCATATATTCCTGCCCAGCCGCCTGAAGGCGGGATCGTGGGAAGAACTAGGGCAAAAAGACGCCAATGTAGTCTATGAAATGGCTGGCCTACCGGTGAAACGAGTGCCACAGAAAACAGCTCAGCAGCAGGTCGCCTACGAGCGTCAGCAACGCAAGCAAGTGAAGCGTCCCGGAGCTCGCGCTGGCAAACGTTCTGGCCGAGTCGACAACGGCTAATACGTTCTTAGTTTTTGTCATTATTTACCTCAGCAAGCCCTCACTTGCTGAGGTGTATTCTCCAGTAGCGTGCTTAACTGCCCATAAACGGTGAAGGGTCTCCTGCACCTACGCGGATGACTTCCACTCCCTCATCGGTCAAAGCCACTACGGTACTGGCCTCCATACCGGCATACCCGCCATCTATTACCAGATCCAGCTGATGTTCAAGGGTCTGACGTATATCGTAAGGGTCGGTCATAGGCTGATCATCGCCAGGCAAAATGAGCGACACACTCATCAAAGGTTCATTCAGCTCTGCCAGCAATGCCAGTGTTATCGGGTTGTTGGGCACTCGAATTCCGATTGTTTTCCGTTTGGGATGAATCAGACGCTTTGGCACCTCACGAGTGGCATCAAGAATAAAGGTGTAAGCCCCTGGGGTATGCGCTTTCAACAAGCGAAAATGATGGTTATCCACTTTCGCGTAGGTCGCCAATTCGGATAAGTCACGACAAATGAGAGTAAAGTTATGTTTTTCATCCAGCTGGCGGATACGTCTGATTCGCTCAACTGCGTCCTTATCACCAATATGGCATCCCAAAGCATAAGCACAATCAGTGGGATAAGCGACCACACCGCCTGCCTTTATGATTTCAACAGCCTGGCGAATAAGACGAACCTGTGGGTTCTCCGGGTGAATCTGAAAAAACTGGCTCATAACAAAGTCCACTGCGACAAGTGCCTTAAAGCATAGCACAACCAGACAAAGCTATTCCCAGAGGCTCCATACAGGGCGCACATTGCCTGGCAATGCGGTATATCCCCCAGGAAAATGGTAAGGCGCTTCCGGACCATGAAAGTCACTTCCTGCCGACGCAAGCAAATCAGCATCCTGCGTCAGTCTGGCTAAATACTCCACCTGATCTCGCGGCTGAAAGCCATTACATACTTCCAAGGCTTTCCCACCAGCAGCAGCAAAGTCAGTGATCAGCGCCTTTAACTTGGTATTGGTCATTTGATACTGTTTGGGGTGCGCCAACACGGGAATACCACCAGACTCCACTATCACTTCGACCGCTTTGGCCAGCGAGGGCCACTCGGACTTGATGTCACCTATCTTCCCCGCCCCCAGATAACGTTTGAAAGCAGCACGCATATCCTTCACATGCCCCTGCTTCACCATCCAGCGGGCAAAATGCGGACGACCTAACTGATTACTGCCACTCTCTTCACGAGCCCCTGCCAGAGCCCCTGCCATGCCTAACTTCTCCAGACGTCTGGCAATTTCCTCCGCGCGTCGCACACGCGCTTGCTGAATCTCACAACAGTGGTCTGATATAGGCTCAGGCACTGTCATATTAAGACCAACGACATGGATAGTCTGCTTGCTCCAGACACAGGACAGCTCTGTACCCGCAATCACCTGTACCGTAGAGTGTTTTACCATTGAGGGGAAAAAGGGCATGTCATGATCGGTGATAGCCAAAGCGGAAACACCACGGTCTGCCGCAACCGAAAGCAAAACTTCAGGAGAGAGGTGGCCATCTGAGCGAGTAGTGTGGGAGTGGAGGTCGATAACCAAAAACTTCTCACTTTTTTTAACTTTATTAACGCTTCACATCAGACTACATGAGCTGGGAAGATACTCTGACTTCCAGTTATGGCTAGCAGTAGTATCAAAAATGCAGAGCCAAGTTCCGTTGGAGTCACGAGTTAGAAACACCTTGACCCCCCTTATTGCATAATTACTTCCTGCTCCCATGGTTGCGACCAAACTTACAACATCTCCGTCAACAATTATAGATACCCCATTTGAGCCCACCTCCTCAAACAAGGACGAACCAGTGAACCCTAGAGAGGATGAGGTGCTAGGCACAACACCATCGTTTACAAGCACCTCTACGGAATGCTTCAACTCTGACACTTCATGAACAGCACGCGCAAGCTGAGCTCGCGACGAATAATCTTGATAAGCTGGCAATGCCAAGCCAGCCAATACACCAATGATGGCAAGGACAATCATCAACTCGATTAAAGACCAGCCATTTTGCATTACGCGCAAACCAATCTAATGGAAAAAAGTGACGTTCACCCTTTCTGGATCTATACAAAGAAAAGTTAAGCATAAGATAAAAAACTCCGCGGAAACCGCGGAGTTTTGAACATTCGATTACGGATTATTGGCGGTACACCCTGTTGGACGCCACTGAACATCTATACTTGAAGTACAGGTCCACGTGCCAGTAGTATCACGTGACCATACCAAAGTATCGCCAGACAGTTGAGACGTAGCACTACCGCCCAAAGTAGCGGTGATAGTAGCCGCACCTGTTGCAGCTGTAATAGCGACTTGAGGAACGCCAGTACCTGCAGGTAACACTGCTGTCCCTTGAGTCGCACCAGTTAACAATGTTGAACCCGTTGCCCCAGGATCACATTGACCTGCCGCTGTTCCAATAGTTGTGCGTCCATCCAAAATACATGACTCGACAGCTGTTTTCAGAGAGCCAGCCTCATCCATTACACGAGATGCCTGTGACTTTGCCACATAGTTTTGATATTGAGGAATCGCAATCGCCGCCAAAATACCGATGATTGCGACAACAATCATCAGTTCGATCAATGTAAAGCCCGCCTGAGCTTTGTTACCCATTTTCATGTCCATATTCTCCCGGATAGTATGTTTCAATCTGCATCATTGTAGAACCAATAACCCAGACTGTGCGAGACATCTTTATCAAAAAAACCACCATGTTCAAGCACCTTTCACCCCCTTTACCGACAGGCCACTGACCTTACCCTAAAGCAACAGCACCACACGCGCAGAAAGAAACAAATGACACAAAAGTCAAAAAATGACAAAGATTTGTTGATCAACGATGGGTAAAGATAATGAAGAGCACTAGGCTATACTTGGCTCTCAGGTTATAAAACCCACATAGCGAAATGTAGTACAGGTCAAGTGACATGCAGGGAATGATGGGGATCCCCTTTCAGCCAGTAGGCCTGGTTGGCCAACTGGTAAAAGCTGGATTAATTACAGAAGCACAAGCGAAAGAGGCCGCAAAGGGTGCTAACCAGCAACAGCAGCCACTTCCACTCTACCTAGTCGAGAAACTGGGCGTCGATGAACGCGCTCTGGCAGAAGTGATATCGCAAGCCTTCAGTGTACCTGTGATTGATTTAAGCAAGATGGATCGGGATGTTTGGCCGAAAGATCTTGTGAAAGACAAAGTCATCCAGAAGCACTACGGATTGCCGTTGTTTGTCCGAGGCAAAAAGTTGTTTGTTGGCTTCTGTGACCCGACACAAGCTCAAGCCATAAGTGAGTTCAAATTCTCCAGCAACATGAGTGTGGAGCCAATCCTTGTCGAAGCAGGCAAGCTGGCTCATGCCATCGAAACCCTGTTTGACTCCGCCAGCGATGCCTTAGCAGGGTTTGATGACTCACAATTAGAGAAGCTGGAAGTTATTGATGAGCTGCCTCAGCTCAATATGCTTGACCTTACTGCGATGACGTCTGACGACGCCCCTGTTGTCAAGTTCGTTAACAAGATACTGCTGGATGCCATAAAACGCGGCTCATCTGATATCCACTTCGAGCCTTACGAGAAAATTTATCGGGTACGCTGCCGTACCGATGGCGTCTTACATGAAGTCAGCCGCCCGCCAGCATCACTGGGGAATCGCATCTCTGCTCGACTGAAGGTTATGTCGCATCTGGACATTTCGGAGAGACGACTACCCCAAGACGGTCGAATTAAACTCAAAATTTCACGTACTCGGGCAATCGACTTCAGGGTCAACACCTTGCCGACCCTCTGGGGTGAAAAGGTTGTACTGCGTATTTTGGACCCGTCCAGTGCTCAGTTGGGTATAGACGCGCTAGGATACGATCCAGACCAGAAAGCCATGTATCTGGAAGCGTTAAACCAGCCTCAGGGGATGATTCTGGTTACAGGCCCCACCGGTAGTGGTAAAACTGTCTCTCTTTATACCGGCCTGAATATTCTTAATACCACTGAGCGGAATATCTCTACCGCAGAAGACCCAGTGGAGATCAATATTGAGGGCATCAACCAGGTCCATATCAATACCAAGGTCGGCCTGAACTTTGCTGAAGCCCTACGCTCATTTTTGCGTCAGGACCCCGACGTGGTGATGGTGGGCGAGATTCGTGACCTGGAGACGGCGGAGATTGCCATCAAGGCCGCACAAACAGGCCACCTAGTATTATCAACGCTTCATACCAACAGCGCCCCTGAAACGCTTACCCGAATGCAGAATATGGGGGTTCCTGTTTATAACATTGCCACGTCAGTGAGCCTGATTATCGCTCAGCGTCTTGCTCGCCGCTTATGCACCAGCTGCAAGGTTATAGAAGAGATACCGGCTGAAATTCTCAGAGATGCGGGTTTTTCTGAAGAACAAATATCAACCGCAACCATATTTAAACCTGTAGGCTGCACGCGCTGCCATCAGGGTTATAAAGGACGAGTCGGTATCTATGAAGTGCTAAAAGTGTCGCCCCGCATTCAGGAAGTCATCATGCATAACGGTAACTCATTAGATATCGCCGCAGTTGCCAAAGAAGAAGGAATGAGTGATCTTCGCCAGTCAGGTATCAAGAAAGTATTGTCGGGTATGACCAGCCTGGAAGAGCTAAACCGAGTAATCAAGGAATAACCTATGGCGGTAGCGACACAAAGACGCAAAAAAGTGGTAGAAAAAAAACAATTTACCTACAGTTGGAGTGGCATTGATCGCTACAACGAGAAAGTAAAAGGCGAAATTATTGCTGACTCACCACAACACGCCAAGCAACTCCTTACAGAACAACAAGTCAAAGTCAAGAAGGTTGCCAAAAAGCTTGAATTTGGCAACTTTAAGAAAAATGCATCTATTAACTCTCAGGATCTCACGTTTTTTACTCGCCAAATGGCGACCATGATGCAATCGGGTGTTCCTCTCGTCCAATCCTTTGACATATCTGCTCAAGGAATGGAAAAACTAAAAATGAAGGACCTAATAGAAAATATTCGCGACAGTGTGGCTGGAGGAAATTTACTTTCGGTCGCATTACGCAAACACCCAAAATACTTTGACCCTCTTTTTTGCCAGCTGGTTATGGTGGGAGAGCAGTCTGGTACTATTGACCATATGCTTGATCGGTTGGCTAGCTACAAGGAAAAGACAGAAGCACTAAAAGCAAAAATCAAGAAGGCGCTTACCTATCCTATAGCAGTTATCGTTGTTGCAATCATAGTAACTGCCATTCTTCTTATTAAGGTTGTGCCACAATTTGAAAGCCTTTTTAAAGGCTTTGGTGCCGACCTACCAGTATTTACTCAATTCGTTGTCAATCTTTCGCGAGCACTGCAGCAGTGGTGGTGGGCTGTGGCAGGAATACTGTTCATATCGGGAATATTGTTGAAACGAGCACATCAATCCAGTGAAAATTTTAGACATAAGCTACAGCTAACCAGTCTCAAAGTTCCAGTCATTGGTAACATTCTTCATCAAGCAGCCTTAGCTCGATTTGCTAGAACGTTATGTACCACATATGCTTCTGGGGTTCCTTTGGTAGATGCATTGAGCTCTGCCGCAGGGGCTTCTGGTAATATTTTCTATGAGCGTGCCATACTACAAGCAAAACGCTCCGTGTCAGGCGGCCAAAACCTTCGAACCTCATTAATAATGACGGGTATATTTCCAAATATGGTTATTCAGATGATTGGAATTGGTGAGGATGCTGGCTCCCTAGAGACAATGTTAGATAAGTTGGCTATTTTTTACGAAACAGCCGTTGATAACGCCGTCGATTCTCTTACAGCACTCCTAGAACCATTTATTATGTGTGTTCTAGGAATACTTGTTGGTGGTTTAATCATTGCCATGTACTTACCTATTTTCAAACTGGGATCGGTCATTGGTTAAGGTATCATCCAACAATGCTAGCTTTATTTATAGAACTCCCTCTTGTCATACAAATTATTTTCCTTTTTATATTTGGCTCAATCTTTGGCAGCTTCATCAATGTCGTGATTTATCGACTACCAATAATGCTGAATAACGACTGGCGACTACAATGCCAGTCTTTTCTTGAGTTACCTCAGGATGAAAAACCTAACTTCAATTTATTACTACCAGCTTCTACATGCCCTAACTGCAAGGCGCCAATAAAGTGGTGGCATAATATTCCATTAATGGGATTTTTTTTACTCAAAGGAAAGTGTGCTTCTTGCAGTACAGCCATCTCAATTCGCTATCCTCTCGTCGAAGCATTTCATGCATTTGTCTGGGTATTGGTGTTTTGGCTTTATGGCCCAACTGAAATATCACTGGGATTAATGCTATTTTCCTCAGCCCTGCTAGTGCTTTTCTTCATTGATGCTGAACATAAACTATTACCTGATGACATTACCTTACCGCTGTTATGGGTAGGCCTGCTGTTTAACTTACTAACCCAACACATAAGTATCGAGCAGGCGATCTGGGGAGCAGTCTGGGGCTATCTGGTGCTTTGGATATTGTTCTGGATATTCAAGCTCCTCACCGGCAAGGAAGGCTTCGGCTACGGCGATTTCAAGCTGCTGGCAGCACTTGGTGCCTGGGGTGGCGCTCTGTGCTTACCTTGGCTACTGCTGATCTCCGCATGTACCGGGTTATTGATTGCACTGTTTCTGCGCCTGACTGGCCGCATTCAGGCTGGTGATCAGTTCCCCTTTGGTCCGGCACTCGTCATCGCCGGCTGGATTATGATTGTGCTCCAGCCCTGGCTTCCTGTCTGGATAAGTATCTAAGTGGCTATCAATATTGCTCAACCTGCTAGCATACCTATCGGTCTTACAGGTGGCATCGGCAGTGGAAAAAGTGCGACAGCAACACTGTTTGAACAACGGGGTATTGAGACTGTAGACGCAGACGTGCTCGCGCGAGAAGTTGTGATGCCCGGTCAGCCTGCTTTGCAGCACATAGCTGAGCATTTTGGCCCGACAGTACTGAACAGCGATGGTTCACTCAACCGAACCTGGCTGCGCCAGCATATCTTTGCGGATGATCAGGAGCGACTGTGGCTCGAAGGCTTGCTTCACCCACTGATTCGCCAGCTCACCGTTGAACGCCTTGCTCAAGCCCAGTCTCCCTATGTTCTGCTAGTAAGCCCGTTGCTATTTGAGTCAGGACAAGCACAACTGGTACAGCAGACCATTGTAGTGGATGTACCCGAGGCAATGCAGGTTCAGCGTGCCAGCCAGCGAGACATCAATACGCACGATCAGATTAAAGCGGTGATGTCAAAACAGTGGCCACGGCACCGCCGTTTGGAGCATGCCGACTACATTATTGATAACGCGGGTGATCTGCAGCAGTTGCAACTTGAGGTTGCAAGAGTCCATACGTTGCTGATGGCCAGCATTCGCCCTTGATACATTGAGCCACGAAGCACTGTTTTTCCTCCCGGCTATCTTTGCTAGCATGAAACGCTTCAGCCCAACCGCTTAAAACATACGGTGGTCAGCTTGCTTCCCCAAAGAAGGAGCTGCCGTCTTCAGGAAATGACAATGAAATACCCCTGCCCTACCTGCGCAAAAGACATCGAGTGGAGCAACGAAAACCCGTTTCGCCCTTTCTGTTCCGAGCGCTGCAAACTCATTGACCTGGGTGCCTGGGCAGATGAATCCTATGCAGTACCCGCTGAACCCGATCTGACCGCTCTGGAATACGAAGAAGATATGTTTTTTACAGCTCCCGTCGGACAAGACGATAACAGTCGCTCACACTAGGGGAAGCCATATCTGACCTTATTGAAGCCCTTTCCAGACCTCATCTGTCTTGGCCGCACAGATGAAATCATTGTGATGTAGGCCCTTAATTTTGTGCGTCCACCAGCAGACCTCCACCCGGCCCCATTCGGTCAAAATGGCCGGATGATGCCCCTCTCCTTCTGCCAGTTCCCCTACCGCATTGGTAAATGCCAGTGCGGTACGGAAGTTCTTGAAAGAGTAGCTACGTACCAGCTGATCGATACCTTGCTCCGTTCGTATCTGCCAGTCAGGTAACTCAGTCATAAACTGAACACGTTCTTCTGCTGTTGCCTGAGGTGCATCTGCCCGGCATGCCTCACAACTGATATCACACAGCGCTGGCTGGTCTTCTTTCGTGTCCTGTTGTTGTGTACTCATCATGATTCCTCTTTCCGCTCTCGCTCTATCTCAGCGTTGCCAGTGCTGCAGATCCGCCCACTATGTGCAGTATCAATGTAAGCACTCTGCAGAAAACGGGTGACAAAGTGAAAGTTGTATAAAACCAGAACTGTTGTATGGTTACTGCACTATGGAGGCCGTCTAGTACGCGCCTTAGCAAGCAACAACAACTCAGACACCCTCAGGATCGTGTTGCCATCTGCGCAAGTGGACACCGAACAAACGAATTTGATGTTTTTTAATTGAACGCCAAAGCAGATCAGTCTTTTACGTCAAGTTCGCTGCCGTCCCTCCCAGCCCAAGGTACAACATGCTCTTTTCGGTACAAGGAGCTCAGGCCCTATGCAGCCAGTCCTCTTCAACCTATATAGTGACAGCACTCAGGCAGACCAACTGTCAACGCTGCTGAATGCCGAAACCGGTCAGATTGACCAGCGGCAGTTCCCCGACCAAGAACACTATTTACGCCTGCTGACCGATGTCACTGCGCGACGGGTCATCCTCTTCTGTAATCTGTTCGAGCCAGAGCAAAAACTCCTCCCCCTGCTATTTGTAGCCCGTACTTGCAAGTTGCTGGGCGCCAGCGAAGTTATTCTGGCGACACCGTACTTGTGCTATATGCGCCAGGATCACTGCTTTAAACCGGGTGAAGCTGTCACTGCTGATATATTCGCTGACCTTCTGTCTGCTTTTATTGATCGTCTGGTAACCGTAGATCCTCACTTGCATCGCTATGACAGCCTCGATCAGATCTATCGCTGCCAGACTCAGGTTGTTCCAGCCGCTCCGGCCATTGCCCGCTGGATCAGGGAGCACGTCAGTCGGCCTTTGATCGTTGGCCCTGATGCGGAGAGCCTTCAGTGGGTAGCCCCCGTCGCAGAGGCACTTCAGGCGCCTCATCTGGTATTGCTGAAAGAGCGTTTTGGTGATCGCGATGTGCGCATTTCAGACCTGAATCTTGATGACTATCCCGGATATACCCCAGTGGTTATCGACGATATCATTTCCAGTGGCCAGACCATGATGCAAACACTGGTGCAGATTCCTCTGGAACGACGTCCCTACTGCCTGGGTATCCATGGTGTCTTTGCTGACGATGCTTTCAAGCAACTGCAGCAACGAGCCACGGTCATTACGGCCAACACTGTTCCGCACTCTAGTAATCACATCAATGTCATCCCCGAACTTGCAGCTGCCCTTGCTTGAAACAGGCATCCCCCCTGCACTGCCAGAAGGATTCCTCTACATACCTGACTTTTTGTCACCTCAGTGGGCTGATGAATTACTGTCTCAACTACTGCAGGAAACGTTCTGGAGTCAGCCAAGTGTAAGAGTATACGGCCAATGGCACCCCATCCCGCGATTACAGGCATGGATGGGAAACCCGGACACTAGCTACACCTACTCGGGTCTGGTACAGACTCCTTTGCCCTGGCATCCCGCCGTCGCTCTGCTTAACGCTGCATTTACCGACACTCCTCTGGATATCGGAGCGGAGTTGCCGCCATTGCGATTCAACTCGGTGCTACTGAATTACTATCGTGACGGTAAGGACACTATGGGCTGGCACAGTGATGACGAAGCAGAACTGGGGCCAACTCCAGTCATTGCCAGCATCAGTCTTGGAGAACCACGGCGTTTTGCTTTACGTCGTAAGGGGGAGAGCAGAATGGCCCACACATGGGAACTGGCACACGGCAGTCTGTTGATCATGCATGGCAACAGCCAGAGAGACTGGCAGCATGCCGTACCCAGAAGCGCACGCCACCAGCAATCGCGGATCAACCTTACCTTCAGGACGATTCACCCACCGTTACATGGCAGCGAGCCGCGAAGCGAATAAGGTCAGAGCTTCCCTGCCAACTCAGTCAACCAGTCACGACTGGCTGCAACGGGATCACTGTCTTCACAGGCATCAATGATCAGCGGTGCCTGCGCCAGTGGTAGCCCCATCTCTTCAAACAGGGCAATAAATTGACGACCACCGCCAGCGAAATTGTCGTAGGAGCTATCGCCGAGGCCGACAACTGCAGCTTTTCGGCCAGGCAGCTGTGGCAACGTATCGCGCAGACCAACAAATAGCGGCACAAGATCATCGGGAATATCCCCTTGCCCTGTGGTCGAGGTACAGATCAGCAGCAGATCCACACCCTCTGCGATGAACTCAGCCTGTTCAGGAATGGCTATCTGCGCATCATGCCCCGCTTGAGTAAACAACTTCATGGCGTGCTCTGCCACCTGCTGAGCGTTCCCAAATACCGTACCTACAAATATCCGCACTACTGCCATTGCTTTGACCTCTCGACATCAATATCTGCCCGCCAATATAGCAAAATCACATTGGCTGAATGCGCTTGATTTCACCTGCTCAGGCACCTACATCCAGAGATGTAAGCTATTCAACGTCACTCAGGCCAGGAGCACATCATGTCGAAACAGGACTTCAGCCAGTTACTGCAACAGTGGCAAGAACAAGCCGATCAACATATCAGACAAACCCCATTTTCGTTTTCCATCTATCAGGATGATCTGGAGCGTATTGATGCCCTCGCCAAACTCTATGGCCTGCCAGGGGAGCAGATTGCCCGCGACCTGATACACTCGGCCCTGCAGGCACTGGAAGCCAGCATGCCCTATATTCCCGGCCCACGCGTTATTCGTGAGGAAGAAGGTGAGCCGATCTATGAAGACATTGGCCCGATGCCCAACTATCTGCGCCTCAGGCAGTCATTGCAGCGTAAATGACGCCCCTGTCAGATTGCGCAAATATGATAAACAAAGTGCAAATACAGCAAGAATCATGACTCAAATTGATTGATAACGATTTGCATTGCCAATAGACTCTACTCTCACATTTGGACAGTGAAGAAGAGAGTTCCCCATGTTTAAGCCAACCCTTGCTGTACTGGCAGCAGGCATCACGGCACTGATGCCTGTCCATGGATTCGCAGCCCCACAGGCCAATGACGTATTAAAAACCTACGCAGATATTGCTCAGGCAGGTTACGAAGACAGCCTCCATACTGCTCAGGCCCTGCAGGTCAGCATCAGCAAACTAATTGGCGAACCAACCGACACCCATCTCAAAGCCGCACGCGATGCCTGGATTGCCGCTCGTGTACCCTATCAGCAGACAGAGGTATACCGTTTCGGTAACTCTCTAGTGGATGACTGGGAAGGCAGGGTCAACGCCTGGCCATTGGATGAAGGCCTGATCGACTATGTTGCCACGGACAGTTACGGTGCCGATTCCGATGAAAATCCACTCTACACGGCCAACGTTATCGCCAATGCGAAACTGCAACTCAACGGTGAAGAACTGGATGCCACAACTATCGATAAGGCACTGCTACAGAAGCTTCATGAAGCAGAAGAAGTAGAAGCTAACGTCGCAACCGGCTACCACGCCATTGAATTCCTGCTGTGGGGGCAAGACCTCAACGGCACCAATCCCGGTGCAGGAAACCGCCCTGCCACCGACTTTGACACCAAGAACTGCACCGGAGGCCATTGTGACCGCCGTGCGCAGTATCTGCAGGCGGCAACAGAGCTGCTGATTGATGATCTGCAGGACATGGCCAATAGCTGGAAAGCGGATGGCGATGCACGTAAGGCACTACTGGCCAAAGGTGACAAAGACGGTCTGGCAACCATTCTGACCGGCATGGGTTCCCTGTCTTACGGCGAACTGGCGGGAGAGCGTACCAAGCTGGGTCTGATGCTGCACGATCCTGAAGAAGAGCATGATTGCTTCTCCGACAACACCCACTGGTCACATTTCTATGATGCCAAAGGCATTCAGAACGTTTATCTGGGCGAGTACACACGCGTCGATGGCAACACCGTCAAGGGCCCCAGCTTGTCTGATCTGATCAAAGCAGCTGATCCCGCGCTGGATACTGAACTGCGCGGCAAGCTGGACACCACCCAGAACGCAGCACAGGCCATGGTGGACGCGGCAGGCAAAGGTCACACCTTTGACGTGCTGATTGCGGCCAACAATGACAGCGGTAATAAACTGGTACAGACATTCGTTGACGGACTGGTAGCGCAAACCCAGTCTCTGGAGAAAGCAGTAAAAATCGTTGGCTCCGGTGATATCAGCATTGAGGGTTCCGACAGCCTGGATAACCCCAGCGCCGTGCAGTAACCCACCATATCACTTGGCCCCAGCGATACCTCTGGGGCCACTTGCTGTGTGCCGGACGCCAACGACATGAGCTTTTCCTTTCTCCCCCCGCTGTTCGGGGTTTCTGTGCTGATTCAGAACATTGGTAGGGCCAGTATTGCTTTACTGTGTATTGCAGTACAACTCAGCTCAGTACGTGCCGCCCCTGTGGATGCTCCGCTGCCTGACCATCCGCTTTACCAGCAGGGCGAAGAAATGCCCGGTGGCACTGCCAGCCACCTTAGCGCACTGAGTCGCGATAGTTTTTCCCACCCTGTGACAACACTCACCCTGGCGCAGCGACTCGATTTTCGCCTCGGCGATGCGTTGTTCCGCAAACTGTGGGTTGCGGCCCCCTCGTCGACTACGGCCAGTGATGGCTTGGGACCTTTGTTCAATGCCCGCTCCTGCCAGAGCTGTCATGTGCGAGATGGCCGTGGCCATCCACCCGTAGCAAACGAGCAGCCCACGGCCCTGTTCCTGCGCCTGAGCATTCCCCCCACACAGTCCCAACAACAGCAGATGTACTCCGGCCATCTGGCCAGTATTCCTGACCCTGTCTACGGTAGCCAGCTACAGAACTTCAGCGTGCAGAACGTACCTGCCGAGGGCAAGGTGCGCATTCAGCATGAGGAAATTACCGTCACCCTGGCAGGCAATGAGCAGGTGGTATTGCTCAAGCCTGTCTACCGGATCGATACACTGGGTTATGGCCCCATGCATCCGCAGTTGCGTCTGTCACCAAGGGTAGCACCGCCGATGCTCGGTCTGGGATTGCTGGAAGCCATCCCTGCGGAGCAGATCCTGGCCCGAGAAGATCCTGAAGATAACAATAACGACGGAATATCAGGGCGAGCCCAGTGGGTATGGAGCAGAGCAGAACAACGTCTGATGCTTGGCCGCTTTGGTTGGAAAGCAGGCAATGCCACCCTGACAGATCAGAACAACAGTGCCTTAGCCAATGATATAGGCATTGGCAACCCGCTATTCTCCAGCGCTTATGGCGACTGCACTGTAGCCCAGCCAGCGTGTCTGACAGCACACAACGGCAATACCCCCGCACAGGAAAACCTCGAAGCCGCTTCAACCATGACGGATTTGCTCCTGTTCTATGCCAGACACCTTGGCGTCCCGGCACGGCAGGATGCGCGCAATGAAGAAGTACTGGCAGGCAAGCAACAATTCAATCAGGCAGGATGCGCCCAATGCCATACCCCGACGTACACCACCTCGACTGACACAACGCCAGCCCTTGCCCAGCAAACCATCTGGCCTTACAGCGACCTGCTATTGCACGATATGGGGCCAGGACTGGCCGATGAGCACGAGGAATATCGCGCAGCAGGTCATGAGTGGCGCACAGCACCGCTATGGGGGCTGGGCCACACCCGCCGCATCAACCCCAAGGCAGGCTACCTGCATGATGGCCGTGCTCGCACCGTGCTGGAAGCCATTCTCTGGCACGGTGGTGAAGCCGAAGTCGCCAGAAACCATGTGGCTCAGCGTATGACGCCGACACAAAGACAACAGTTACTGACCTTTCTGGAATCGCTCTGATGACGTCACTTCTATCAGCCCTTCATTCAGGCCTGACGCCTATCCTGAAAAGACCTCGCCAAGCCCTGACGGGCTTATGCCTGCTGTCAATGGCGAACGTCACCTGGGCAGTGCCGGCACCTGAACTGGAGCGACAACTGGCCATGGATATCGGCCACAAGCTTATCCAGCCTGCGTACCAGCAGCTGGCTGAAACCACTGACCGCTTGAGCCATGACACAGAAGCTTACTGCCAGACGACAGGCAGCTCCCTTGAAGCGGTGCAACAAAGCTATCGAGACAGTCTGAATGCCTGGATGCGGGTGCAGGCCATCAACTGGGGGCCTGCGGAAAAGCACAACCGCAATCCCTCCATGTACTTCTGGCCGGACAAAAAGAATATCAGCTCACGCCAGCTCAATACCCTGATCAACAATGCTGACCCTGCAGTACTGGATCCGGCTGCCTTCAACCAGGCCAGTATTGCTGTCAGTGGTCTGAGTGCCACAGAACGCCTGCTCTTTGACTCGCCGCCTCCGCAGCCCAAAAGCTATAGCTGTCAGTTACTCAGCGCGATCTCTGCCAATACGGCGCGTATCAGTCAGCAGCTGGCAGCAGAGTGGCCCACCTATGTGCAGCAATGGCAAACCGACAGCGACCCTTTAAAGGGCATTCGCCTGCTGCTGAAAAGCATGGATGAAATCGCCCAGATCATCAGCCAGCAAAAAATTGCCATGCCCATGGGCAGTGAACTGAGCAAAGCCCGCGTCAGCCGTGCCGAGTCTTACCGCAGTGCCAGTTCGCTTGCCAACATCCGCGCCAACTGGGCTTTTATCTCCAGCCTGTTGCAAGGCAACAGTGATCAGCCCGGATTACTCAAACTGATCAGCAGAGAAAATGATGAGCTTGCAGAAACCCTGCGCGGGCTGATCTTTACCACTGATCATCTGCTTAAGGCCATGGACTTCACGCTGGAGCACGCCATCAGCGATCCTGAACAGCGCGGCAAACTGATGATGCTGCAGGCCAATATCGACACCATGCAAAGTCTGTTATCCACTGATGTCAGTGGCACGCTGGGTATCATTCTTGGCTTCAACAGCCGAGATGGCGACTGACTGGCCACCGGAGAAAAAACGATGCCTGACTATTGTATTTCCCGCCGCCAGTTACTGCAGCTGGCACTGACAGCCACGTTGTCCGGCCCCGCAAAAGTGCTGGCGGATACCACGGATGGCCAAGGCCTGATTCTGTCAGCCTTTGATGATCAGCATGGCCAACATTTTTTTGGTGGCTTTGATGAGCTGGGCAGCCAGCGCTTTGCGGTTCCCCTGCCCGGGCGTGCTCACGGTATCGCCATCCATCCCTCAGGCAGCGTGTGCGCCGTCATCGCCCGTCGTGCGGGCACCTTCTTATCCATAGTGAGCCTGCCGGAGGGCAGGCATCTGCAGACTCTGAACAATCCTGCACAAAGACGCTTTTATGGTCATGCCGCCTTTAGCCCTGATGGCCAGCGCCTGTTCACCAGTGAAAATGACTACGAACATCAGCGGGGAGTGATTGGCGTCTGGCAGTGGGATGGTCAGCAGCTGCGACGCACTGATGAATGGCTGTCCGGTGGCGAAGGCCCTCATGAGGTGATCATGCATCCTGACGGCCAGCTACTGGTTGCCAATGGAGGGGTAATTACCCACCCTGACACAGGCCGCGATATGCTCAACCTCGACACCATGCATCCCAACCTCAGTTTTATTGATATTCAGACCGGCCAGGTCAGCCGCCAGCTGAACCTGCCCTCAGCACTGCAGCGCCTCAGTATTCGCCATCTGTCAGTCAGCTCATCAGGCGTGATTGCCTGTGCATTACAGTATGCCGGTGGCGTTACCTTACCCGACAGCGCCAGCAAAGTGGTGCCATTACTGGCATTACTGCGTCCCCATGACGATCACTTGCAGCTTGTTCACCTACCCGAAGGGCCGGAGTTTCATCACAACTATATAGGTAGCGTCTGCTGGGACAGCGAAGGTCGGTGGCTGGCACTGACGGCGCCACAGGGAAGCCGGGCCTACTTTTTCAATGCGCTGCCGCTGGCGGAAAACTCAGCAGGCCGCTGGGGACCAGGCATCACTTATTCCGATACCTGCGGGATCACTCAGGACAGTGTAGCTGGCAGTTTTATCATCAGTTCAGGCTCGGGCGGCGTCATCAGTTACAGCCCGATAGATGGCGACTGGCAACCGATGCCAGACCGCTTTGCCCGCCGTCAGCGCTGGGACAATCATATGGCAAGAGCGTAGGTTCACCTTATAAAGCTTGTAGGGTTGGCCCTGTCTGACTTGGGTTAGAGTGCACTGCCTCCATGCGAGAAGGAGTACGTTAACAGCTATTGGCCGACGATCTTTTTCTGCGTGCTTTCCTGCTGCTCCAGCAATGCCTCGTAGCGTTTGTCAGTCAAGGTTTTCAGGAAGGCAACCAGCGCATCCACCCGACGGTTATCCAGCGCAGGTCCACTTTCCAGCTCTTTGAGTGAGAGATTCTCCGTTACTTCAGGTGGGCCCCAGGACAGACCGGTTTCAGGGTTGATCTGACTCCTGGCACTTTTGCTGTTGTATTTGTTGTAGAACAGGATCACCGTGCGCAAATCCTGAAAAACCCCGTTATGCATATAGGGGCCCGTCACCGCGACATTACGCAAGGTTGGCACTTTGAACTTGCCACGTTGCGCCGGATCATCAACCTGAGGATTATCGAGCAGACCCTGATCGACAAACTGATCTCCCAGACCATTCATCGCACGGACTCGCTCATTTTTAGGCACACCAATGTTGTGGTACTGGTAGTTGCTGAAGGTCTCCTGCTCTGCCAGCGCCGAGCTGCGCAGCTGATGACACTGATTGCAGTTGGTGAACTGCTGGGAGAAAAACAAAGTACGGCCCAGCTCTTCCTGCGCGGTCATCTGATATTCACCACGCAGATAACGGTCGTATTTAGAGTCAAATGGCGCCATAAAGGCGCTCTGCTCAAAAGCTTCGATGCTTTGCGTCATGGCGTTATAGCCGACCTTCGCATCGGATGCGGCCTGCTTGCCAAAGAGGCTTTCCAGTTTGCGGACGTAGATGGGGTTCTCCAGCAGCCGTTGCCAGACACTGGCCTTGTCAGGCATGGCCATTTCAATCGGGTTGAGGGGAGGACCGCCCGCCTGCTCAGCCAGGGTGGCAGCACGTCCATCCCAGAACTGCCCGCCTACATAACGCCCCTGTTCATCCTTGTGGAAAGGAGGGCTGAAGCTGGCATAAGTCACGGTCGGGGCATTACGATCCCCCAGAGAATGTTTGTCATCGCCTAGTGACACCGCGCGATGGGTACCATTATCAACATGGTCAATAAAGGCCTGCGCCGGGTTGTGGCAACCAGAGCAGGCCATGCCACGGGTAAGGGACAGGCTGGGATCAAAGAACAGCATCCGGCCGAACTTTTCCAGTTCCAGCTGTTCGGCGGCTGAACGTTGAGGCGATGCAGATGAGGACGGTTGTGTAGCAGACGACAGCGCATCCGCCTGACTTACACCATGCGCCATAGAAAACCACACACCAGCCAGAACCACCCAGCGCCATTGCATCTGCATACCCAACCTTTGCCAGCCTGACATCAGTCAGGCACTAAAACCGCGATTGATAGTTATTTCTATTCAATACTTTGTCAATCTGTAACCTTTACCCGGGCAGAAACCAGAACGTATCAGAAGCGGGCACAACGGTGTTACCCGATAAAATATTGACCGGGCGGTTTACTACTGCACTGGTCAATTGCGACCGAGTTCTTTATATTAGGCGCCTCCGGGTTCCCTCACCCCGGCACCAAAAAGGAGACAAGCATGACCTCTTCCACGCCCAATGTGGCGACACCTGCTATTGCACGTATTGCCAGCCGTACTCTGGCCTGGCTGACCCTGTTTCACATCACAGTGATCGCTGCGTCCAACTATCTGGTTCAGCTACCGGTGAGCCTGTTCGGTTTTCATACGACTTGGGGTGCTTTTACTTTCCCTCTGATTTTTGTTGCCACCGACCTGACGGTACGTATTCTGGGCGCCGAGCGGGCACGAAGGGTCATCTTCCTGGTGATGTTTCCCGCACTGTTGCTGTCATACCTGATTTCAGTAGCGTTCTATCAGGGGCAGGTACAGCCGCTGGATAGTCTCTTTACCTTCAACAGCTTTGTTGCCCGCATCGCCATGGCCAGCTTTATGGCCTATCTGCTGGGGCAGCTGCTTGATATTCAGGTCTTCAATCGTCTGCGCAAGCTTCCCATCTGGTGGGCAGCCCCTCTGGCCTCAACCGTCATCGGTAACCTGCTTGATACCATCAGCTTCTTCTCCCTGGCCTTCTATCACTCCAGTGATGAATTCATGGCCAGTCACTGGGTCGAAATCGCCTGGGTCGACTACAGCTTTAAACTACTGATGAGTCTGGTCTTTACGCTGCCGCTTTATGGCATACTGTTGGGCCGTATTCAGCGTTGGCTGACTCACAATCCTCAATACCGTGCCCTGATACTAAATACATGATGAAATCACGTCCGCGTCGTTCCCGCCCCTCCGCTGTCTCACCTGCTGCTCGCCAGCTGCAACAAGGCCTGCGGGTACTGAGCCAGATACTCCACCATCAGGTGCCTGCCGACGCGGCATTGAGCCAGCACTTCCATAAGGAGCAAAGTGACGCTCATAGCCGTAACTGGTGCATTGAGCACATCTACGGCTTTTTGCGCGAAGGCCAGGGCATCGACCTGTTACAGCGCCACCCTGCCCTCCTGAAAACGCTGTGGGTCCATTACCTGCTGCGTCATCAGCAGATCAGCGAAGGCCTGCATCGCCATCAGGTCGACGAAGAGTTCAAGGACACGGTTATTCCCGCAGGCAGCCTGCCAGCCTGGCTGGAGATGCAGGTGGAAGAGCAATATGACGATGGTGCCGAAAACCTGATCAAAGCCTCTACCCGTGCGGCCGAGATGGATCTGCGTGTCAATGCGGCCAAAGGCGTCAGCCGTGAAGCCGTGCTCAAACAGCTTGAGCTGCAACATATTCTGGCAGCACCGACCCCCTGGTCACCATGGGGAATCCGTCTGAACAAGCATCTGCCAATCAACCGCAATGCGCTGTTCGAGAACGGCACGCTGGAAGTGCAGGACGAAGGCAGTCAGGTCGTCGCCTTGCTCGCCAACGCTCAGAGTGGCCAGACAGTGATTGATTTCTGCGCGGGCGCCGGTGGCAAAACGCTGGTGCTGGGTAGCCAGATGCAGTCACGTGGCCGACTGGTTGCCATGGATGTGAACGAACGCCGCCTCAACAATCTGCGTCCTCGACTCAAGCGTGCAGGTCTGGACAATGTGCAAACTGTGCTGCTGAAAGATGAACAGGATCCTTACCTGTCTCGCTGGCAGGCAAAAGCAGATCTGTTGCTGATCGATGCTCCCTGTTCTGGAACAGGCACCCTGCGCCGCAATCCAGATCTCAAATGGCGATTGACACCAGAGAGCCTGGAACGCCTGCAGGCGACCCAGCAACGCATTCTGGCAGCGGCCAGCCAGTTAGTGAAAAGCGGTGGTGAAATGGTTTATGCCACCTGCAGTCTGCTGGCCAGTGAAAACCAACAACAAGTACAAGCGTTTATTGATGCTCATCCCGAGTTCAGTCTGGTACCTGTGCAGTCCCGTCTGCAGCAACTGGGTATCAAACTGAAGACAACCAGCCCCTGGCTGCAGCTGCTGCCAAGCCAGCACGGCTGTGACGGGTTGTTTGTGGCCATCCTGCGCAAAAACTGACAGTCAGTACCTTTCCTCAAACGCTTTAACAGGTGCAAGGGAAGATAAAAAAGGGGCTGCAGAATCAACTGCAGCCCCTTTTTACTGTTCAGGCTATGCCCCTTTGGCAACTGTGTTTGGCAGCATCAAAGGAGAACAGACCACCCGCAAGGGAGGCCTGTTACCAGCAGATCAGATGATCTTGATAGCCTGCTCTTCGATACGACGCTTCCACTCTTCCGGGCCAGTGTTATGAACGGAAGTACCGTTCACGTCCACCGCCACGGTGACAGGCATATCTTTTACTTCAAACTCATAGATTGCTTCCATCCCCAGCTCAGGGAACGCCAGCGTTTTGGAACCAACAATAGCCTTGGAGACCAGATACGCCGCACCGCCTACTGCCATCAGATAGACAGCTTTGTTGTCCTTGATAGCTTCAATGGCGACAGGACCACGCTCGGACTTACCGATCATACCCAGCAGGCCCGTCTTCTCCAGCACCAGACGGGTGAACTTGTCCATACGGGTTGCCGTTGTTGGACCAGCAGGTCCGACTACTTCATCACCCACAGGGTCGACAGGGCCAACGTAGTAGATAAAGCGGTTCTTCAGATCAACCGGCAGCTCTTCGCCCTTGTTGATCATGTCTACGATGCGCTTGTGTGCTGCATCACGGCCGGTGAGCATCTTGCCGGACAACAGAATGGTTTCACCCGGCTGCCAGTCCTGTACATCTTCAGGCTTGATGGAATCCAGGTTCACACGACGCACGTTATCACCCACTTCCCAGGTGATTTCCGGCCAGTCTTCAAGGCTTGGTGGCGTCTGCAGTGCAGGACCAGAACCGTCCAGCACGAAATGAGCGTGACGGGTAGCCGCGCAGTTAGGGATCATTGCCACAGGCAGTGAAGCGGCATGGGTGGGGTAGTCTTTGATCTTGATATCCAGCACGGTCGTCAGACCACCCAGACCCTGAGCACCGATACCCAACTGATTCACCTTCTCAAACAGCTCCAGACGCAGCTCTTCAACTCGGTTCTGAGGACCACGCTCGATCAGATCGTGGATATCAATGGGCTCCATCAGCGCTTCTTTGGCCAGCAGGGTTGCCTTCTCGGCGGTACCGCCGATACCGATCCCCAGCATGCCGGGAGGACACCAGCCAGCACCCATGGTCGGTACGGTTTTCAGAATCCAGTCAACGATGGAGTCTGACGGGTTCAGCATGGCCAGCTTGGACTTGTTTTCGGAACCACCACCTTTGGCAGCCACTTCCACTTCTACGGTGTTACCGGGGACAACCTGCATGTGAATAACGGCAGGTGTGTTGTCCTTGGTGTTCTTCCGTGCACCGGCGGGATCAGCCAGGATAGAGGCGCGCAACACGTTGTCAGGATTCATGTAGGCGCGGCGAACACCTTCATTGATCATGTCGTCCACACCCATGGTGGCACCATCCCAGCGTACATCCATACCAATCCTGATGAATACGGTAACGATACCGGTATCCTGACAGATCGGGCGATGGCCTTCGGCACACATACGGGAGTTGATCAGAATTTGTGCAATTGAGTCTTTGGCAGCTTTGTTCTGCTCACGCTCATAGGCCTTATGCATGGCCTGAATGAAATCGGTCGGGTGGTAATAGGAAATAAACTGCAGGGCGTCAGCGACACTGGCGATGAGGTCGTCCTGGCGAATCACGGTCATGCTCGGGGTGTCCTCTAGTTTTGCTTATGACGTCGCAGATCGGCAGGTCTGTGACGTCTGGAGAGAGGCTGAGAGTATACACCAAGCCTTGCTTTTCCCAATCAGCTGATGGCCCTGACAACGATGAATCCTGCAAACGGGCCCGATTGAGACAGGCTATTGGACACAATAGCCATCGCCCTGCTTTTCAGTGGCAGACTGCCGATGTCAGTGACCGTCTGCCGCGCTGGCATCTCTCTGTCCTGTGGAACTCAGGGCTGTTCGAATGTCAGGCCTTTGCTCGCTGCCAACGCATCGCTTTTTGAGTCAATCAGATTGCTCTGTTTGAGCTGGATAAAGAACACCTGCAGGTTCTCACGTTTGGCCACTTGCATGCCCTCTTCCTGCCCCATGCACAGCATGGCGGTCGCCCAGGCATCACTGACACGCGGATCTGTACCAAACACCGAGGCAGAGACCAGATCATGAGTAACCGGCGTGCCGGAGCGCGGATCGAGAATATGAGAATACATCTTGCCGGCAGCGTCGAAGTGGTGACGGTAGGTACCCGAGGTATCAAGCGTCACACCGCTCTCATCGTCGATAGTGACAATCCGATGTACCGTACGTCCGCCTTCGCCGGGCACCGGCCGCTCGATAGCCACACGCCACTTTTTCCCATCGGGCTTATGGCCACGAATCTTCATATCGCCACCAAACTCCACCAGGTAGTTGCTGACCCCTTTGGACTCAAGCACCGCCGAGAGCTTGCCGATGGTGTAGCCCTCCCCCATTGAGGAAAAGTTGACCTGCAGCTGTGGCAACGTCTTGCGTACACGCTTGCCTGCCTCATCAACCTCAATCTTGTCCATGCCCATTTCTGCTTTGACAGCAGCAATCTGCTCGGCAGCAGGAACGTTCAGAACATCCTTCTTGAAGCCCCACAGATCAAACAACGGGCCAATCGTCGGGTCATAGCACCCCTGAGTTTTCTGGCTGATGTCCTTAGCGATGTTGACCAGTTCAATAAAGTCTACGGAGGCGGGTTGCCAGTCCGTGGAGCTGCTGTGGTTAAAGTGGGAAATATAGGAGTCATCGCGATAGGTGGACAACTCCTCGTCGATCTGTGCCAGCGTGGTATTGAAGTCGCGCTGCACTTCATCGTTGGCTACCGCCTTATCACTCCACCAGCTGACATGGTAGGTCGTGCCCTGTGCATAGCCTTCAATCTTCTGTATCTCGGGCGGCTTGCTGCAACCTGTGAGCAGCGCACTGCCAGCCAGTATCAGGCCGGTAGTCACCAGAGAAACTCTCTGCCTGCGGCGGGAAACGGTCAGCTTGAGCATGATATGGCCTTTGTTCGTCCAAAAAGATTGGCGCAGAGTCTAGCAGCCCCGCCACAGTGACACTACAGCGCGATTGGTCAGGATTTTACGATTCGTTTCAGTACCGACGGCATCCGCAGCACCGCTATCCCTGCTGCGGATGAACAGAACACTGAACAGCAATGCAGCCAGTTAAAGGGGCAGATCACGCATCAACAGGGCGTATTGCAGATCGGTCGATACTGGCATGTGAACGCGCACGCGATGACCGGACCCGGGAGCCACCTCAATCTGCTGCCCGTTGAGGTTATTGAGATTATCAAGCAGGAAACGGCGGTTGCCTGCCGGCGTCATCAGCTCAACGGTATCGCCAACTGCAAAACGATTCTTCACGTCAAACTCAACCCAGCCCTGAGCGACATCCCACGCCAGCACTTCAGCGACAAATTGCTGGTGCACTCCCACAGAATTGCCGGTCTGATAATTTTGATACTCATCGTGCACGTGGCGTCGATAGAAACCTTCGGTATAACCACGGTTGGCCAGATTTTCCAGCTCATCCATCAGCGCCATATCAAAGGGGCGTCCCGCCACCGCATCATCAATAGCCTTGCGGTATACCTGAGCGGTACGAGCAACATAGTAATGCGACTTGGTACGTCCCTCGATCTTCAGAGAGTGCAGACCATGGCGCACAAAGGTCGGCACATGCTGAACAGCACGCAGATCTTTGGAATTCATGATGTAGGTGCCGTGTTCATCCTCGTAAGCAGGCATATATTCGCCCGGGCGTGTTGCTTCCTGCAGCAGCACCGGAGCCACCTCTTCAATACCAAGGGGATCACACTGCTGCACCGGAATCAGATCACCCTTGTCATCCTCAACCGCCTGATGGGCGTCATATTTCCAGCGACAGGCATTAGTGCAGGTACCCTGATTCGGATCACGATGGTTAATGTATCCAGAAAGCAGGCAACGTCCTGAATAGGCGATGCAGAGCGCACCGTGGACAAAAACCTCCAGCTCCATTTCCGGCACCTGATGGCGTATTTCTGCAATTTCATCGAGTGACAACTCACGCGACAGGATGATGCGTTTGATGCCCTGCTGCTGCCAGAACTTTACCGCTGCCCAGTTCAGTGTATTGGCCTGCACGGACAAATGGATGGTCTGCTCCGGCCAGCGCTCGCGCACCATCATGATCAAGCCCGGGTCAGACATGATCAGCGCATCCGGCGCCATGGCGACCACGGGCTCCATATCCCGCAGATAGGTTTTCAGCTTGGCATTGTGCGGCGCAATGTTGCTGGCCACATAAAACTGCTTGCCATGAGCATGGGCGAACTGAATCCCCTGCTGCAGATGGTTCAGATCAAAATCGTTGTTACGTACGCGCAGACTGTAGCGTGGCTGTCCGGCGTAGACCGCATCAGCGCCGTAGGCATAGGCGTAGTGCATACTTTTCAGAGTACCAGCGGGAGAAAGGAGTTCAGGCGTGCGGATCGAAGTCAGTGCAGAGTCGGACATGGCGTGGCGGCGTTAATGGTGATAGGGAGATGAGAGCGCCCGATGTCGCTCTCAAAAAGGCCGCCATTTTACGCTATGACCTTACAAAGGGGATGGACTTTAGCACCTTATACCGACATGGATCAGTATTTCGTTGATGTCCACTGCTGACATAGAGCTCAACCGTATCGGTGGACCAGGAGAATCCTTCATCAAGCGCCAGACTATCGGCATTCGCCTCAGCACCACCATTTAGCCAGCCTAATGTGACATGCGGTACGAAGTCCCGCTTATCATCTACGCCGAGCAGACCAACAGCAGCGATCCCGTCCATGACCGACTGCCTGAGCATCGCAAGCTCTGGAGTCAACACGGGAAAGGCTCCAAGCAGCGTCCGATGACGACCCACAGCCCAGGGTCTCAGCTCGCCAGGCTGTAGCGTCACAGCCTGCTCAAGTGCGGTGCTTTTCAAACTCAGGCTCACCTGCTCCACCATCGGTGCAATCAGCTCAACTGCCACATCACCAAGAAACACCAGAGTGAGATGCACATCAGCAGCGGGATGTACTGAGCGCAACGACTCAGGGCACAACGCCAGCAGGCGCCCTGCCATAGGCTCAGGCACCTTGATCCCCCAGAACAATCGCAATGACTCAGTCGGCTGCACGTGATACCTCGACCTCCGCAGGGCGTGGACAGATTCTTAACGACGCTTGACCAGATCCTCGATACGCACCAGGCGCTGGTTGATTTGCTGACGGAAGCTGTCAATAGACCGGATAGCATCCTCAGTCTGACTGATACGTTCCTCCATCGCAGACAGGCGGATATCACTATCCTGCGAAGAAGTACTGCGTTGAGCCCCCTTCAGTGCCTGTTGCTGACTGGCAAGCTGTTTACCCTGGCTGACCAGGTCCGACTTGAGTGAGGCAATACTGGCGCTGAGATTATCCTGTGCCTGTTTCAGTTCATTCAGCTCAGCGACTTGCGTAGAACTCAGCTGGCCTGTAGCAGTGCTGTTATGATCAACCCTGGTCTGCATGTCCTGCAGCTGTTTATCCAGCAGTGCCAACTGGGTACCCAGCTTACTCTGTACATCAGCCACCGTGCTTTCTACCGTGGTCAGACGATCCAGCACCTCGCCCCGTCCTTTGTCCAGCAGGTCAAGGCGTTGCGATAGCGCATCGAACTGGCTGGATTGCGCAGATATACGCTCACTCTGGGCGTCGAGACTGCGATCCTGATCACCCTGATGATTGGTGATGGACTGTACCTGTGTGACCAGATCCTGTACCTGGCTTTCCAGAGACTTTTGCCACTGCTGATACTGATTGAGCAATTGCTGCTGTTGCTCGGTAATGTACTCCTGCCCCAGCTTGACCTGGCTCAGGGTAGACTGCAGCTTCTGCCCGGACTCTGATGTGGTCATCTGGCTGGCACTGAGCAGCCCCTCCAGCTGCCCAAGGCGCTGACCGGCTTGCTGTAACCGGGCCTGAGTATCGGTTAACTGGGCTGATAGCTGCTGTTGCTGGGTATAAGACCAATACCCCAGTCCGCCCACAGCGACCAGCAATAACAGGCTGACTCCCCAGCCTCCTCCTGACTTGCCAGTCGCTCGCTGATTGCCGGCAGCCACATTCGCCGCTCTGTGCTTACGCTCTTCCGCAGGGCCAAGGCTCGGCAACTCACCGAGTGGGTCCTTCTCATGCATAGACTTACCTTCTTGAATGCTGTTCACAGGATCTGCGAATAACGAGATACCACCGAAATACTGCAGCGAATGAATTGATGTAGCAAAATTTTCATTTCACGCCAAGCGCTCTGCATTGCTCCTGATCGATGCCAGCGAAGAGGCTCCGGCAGATTGAGCCCTTCACATAGTGGTTCTACAATGCCTTTTATTCAAGAATGCCGACGAACTCGGGACCGTTGCGATCCCTCCACCTGGATTCACCAATGCGTACACTGCTGTTTTGTTTCATAAGTACGCTGGGATGGCTATGGCAGCTCAACGTACAGGCTGCCGAGACCTGGAACTATCCCTACTGGCACCTTAGTGACTATTTTGCTGCTCACCCAGAGCAAAAAGTCCTGAGTGACGCCCTGGCACAGACGGTCAGCGTACCGGCAGTCGCACTGACCTCTCCGCCTTCCCACCCCGTAAAGATCATGATCGTGCAGCCGGGCAATCAGGTTTCAGGCTACTGGAAAACCAATGCGGACGTGATCAGCCGGCGCCTCAACGAGTTACAGATTCCCTTTACCCTGCACGTATTCAATCTCCGCCCTGATGAGCCACCAAGACAGCAGGAGGCCAAATTAGCGCTGGCGCTGAATCAGCACCCGGACTATCTGATTACCACGCTCGACTCCATGCCAGACAAAAAAATGCTGGATCGGGTACTGATTGACGGAAAAACGAAGCTGATCCTGCAGAACATCACGACACCATTGAAAGAATGGGATGCCCCGAAGCCGCTGATGTATGTCGGCTTTGACCATGAACTGGGTACACAGCTGCTGGCTGATCACTACCTGACCATCCTGCCCAAACACAGCCGGTTTTCCGTCGTCTACTGGTTGCCCGGATATGTCAGCCAGACTCGGGGGGACACCTTCATCAATCAGATGGAGCAAAAGGGTGAATGGCAGCTTCTCTCTGCTTTTTACACAGAGGGCACACGCAGCTCTGCCTATCAGACGACCGAACGCATTCTGGCACAATCACCGCAGCCATCGATGATATTTGCCGCAGCGACCGATCTGGCCGTGGGTATCAGCGATGCACTAGCTCACCACAGCACTCAACACGGCACGGTGTTATTGAATGGCTGGGGCGGTGGTGACAAGGAGCTGGAGATGCTGAAACAGGGGCTGATAGAAGCCACTGTCATGCGTATGAATGACGACAGCGGCATTGCCATCGCCGAGGCCATACACCTCGACCTGCAGCATCAGCCCGTGCCTCAGGTGTTCTCCGGCAAGATGGTACTGGTGACCAGCCATACTCCTGCCACCGAGCTGCAGTCATTGCGCCAGCATGCTTTCCGCTACTCAGGCATCCAGCAATGAAACGCTACTCACTGTTTGCGTTCTGGCTCTCTGCATTGCTGCTCCTATCAGGCGCGGGCACCGCATTGATTTATGGCCTCAGCTATCAGAGCGGGCTGAAGCTGGCTGAAGCGGAAACGCAACGCACCTACTCTCAGCACAGTAGCCTGAGCCAGTATCTGTTCAATCAGTACATTCAGGAGCTGGATAAAAGGCTATTGGAGTTCAGCCAGGAAACAGAGGTGCTGCAACAGTCACAGCAATTGAATCAGCAGCGCCTGGACCAAATCTATTACGACAAATATCGCTCCGCCTTTGATCTTCTGCTTATCAGATCCAGGACAGGCACGATCGATCTGTCCTCTCCGCTTTACGACACTGATGCGATAGCCAGTCAGCTGAAAGCCTTGCCCAGCAACCAGTGGCGCCTGATCAGCCACCCGCAAACACACTGGACGGCGATGCTGATGGCGAAACCACTGATCAACACCAGAACGGGAGAAATACTGGGACAGGTCATTGCCGGAGTGGTGATCAATGATAGTTTTGCCCTGATAAAGGCACTGAATGCTTCCTTGACCACGGATGCACAGGGTATAGCACTGCTGTATAACCAGCGCCTGCTGATCACCTCAGGGCAGATGGATAGCAGTACCAGAACACTGCTCGGTCAGAGTGATCCTGTGAGTCATCCGCTCGTCCAGCGCCATGACACGCTGATACTCAACCTGCCACTACGTATCAATGGCGATGATCTGGGTTTGAATCTGGCTATTTGCTTATCCAGCGCCCCTCTCAATGCCTTTCGTGCCAACCTCAACGAAGTATTGCTGGCTGCCATTCTCACCATACTGCTGCTCTCGGCACTGATCGCCATCCTGGCGTCGAAACTCAGTGTCGGTCCACTGCACCGGCTGGTGAGTCTGGCGCAAAGCCCACACTCGGCAGATACCGAATTCAATCACCCTATCAGCGAATTTGATCTGCTGGGCAAGTTGCTTTCCCAGCTTATCTACACCCTGCAAAGCCGGGAAAGGGACTTACTGGCCCTGAACAGGGATCTGGAAGAAGCACGCCATCGCGCCAAAACCCTCAGCCAGCAACTAATGATGCTGCAGGAACAGGAGCGCAAAACCCTGGCACGAGAATTACATGATGAATTGGGGCAATGCCTTACCGCAGTCAGCTCCGATGCCTACTTGCTCAAGCATCGGATTCAGGACGATGATCTGGCACGCCAGTGTGCTGAATCCATTTATGACACATCCAAGCTCATGTATGACACGGTATATAACCTGATCAGAACTTTGCGCCCCTTGCCACTGGATGAGCTGGGGCTGATAGATGCACTGGTCAACATCCCCATACTCGACACCCTGCAGCAAAAAGGGGTGCAATTCCTGCTTGACGTTCCCGACCCCGAAGAAGTGGAGGAGCTGGACGACAAAACCGCCATTGCACTGTATCGCATCAGTCAGGAAGCCCTGACCAATGTCGCCAAACACGCCTGTGCCGACAATGTGGAATTAACGTTGAGTGTCACTGAGGATGCGGACTGGGTCAGCCTGAAGATATACGACAACGGCATCGGCGTACCGCCGGAAAAGGCGCATCAGCGCTATGGCTTGCTGGGTATGCGCGAACGCGCAGAAAGTCTTGGCGGAACGATGGAGTTGCAGTCGCGAACCGGAGCCGGTACCTGGCTCGAAGTACATGTCCCTTTTGGTCGCCGGATTATTCCGGCAACCAATCAGCCAAGTGTCGCTGACAGCTACGCTTGAACTCTTCAATCTCACGTTTAAGCCATTGACAGAACTGCACCACGCCCGCCTGACGACGACGCTCTGCATGAGTAAGCAGGACATAGCGCGCAGGAGACGGCACAGCGGGTGCCCACAGTGCCTTGAGCTGCCCAGAGTTCAGAGCATCAGCAACCAGCGCCATCCGACCCATTGCCACTCCCCTTCCCTGTGCCGCGGCTTGCTGCGCCAGCTGCGCCAGGTTGAATATCTGTTCCTGACGTGGCTTCACTTCGGGCAAGGTCTTGGCTTTTAACCACGCCCGCCATTCATCGTGAACATCGGCACCAGCCCAGCCCACGCCATCCAGCAGCCATACCTGATCCTTAAGATATTTTTCCGGTGTGGGCTGCCCCCCCTCCGCCAACTTGTCCGCTGCCACGACTGGCAGCAGATATTCTTCCAGCAACACCTCGTCAAAACCAATCGGATATCCCCAGGGGTCATAGCGAATAGCCAGATCGATACCTTCTGCTAATAACTCCCGAGGAGAAAGAGCATGAAACTCCGCCCGCAGAGAGACCTCAATGTCGGGGTACGCAGCAGAAAAACGACCGAGACGCGGCAGCAACCACTGCATGGCAAAAGAAGGGCAGCAACTGACGACCAGCTGGCGGTCCGTTTCGGGACGGCGAATCCGGCGAACCTCGTCAGAAATTTCTGCTACCACACGTGATGTCAACGCTGCAAGGCGGCGGCCTTCGGGGCTAAGCATGACGCCACGCCCCTGACGAATGAATAGCGATACCCCTAACTGCTGCTCAAGCTGACGCACCTGCTGACTGACAGCGCCTTGGGTAACACAAAGCTCATCGGCGGCTTTGGTGAAACTTTGCAGCCGGGCTGCGGCTTCAAACACCCGCAGGCCGTTCCAGCAAAGGCTATTTAGGATTGGCATTTATATTAGGATTTCTAATTCTAGAGTTAAGGGCATGCACTTATTGGCAGTTTTGAATGCTGTATATTTAATGCAATTTGGCCCACCAAGGCAGCATTATGCAAACAGAAAACCTAATCCGGCAACTACAAAAAAATATTCCTGTTCTCTGGACAAACCCACACTTTCATGACGTTGACAGCACCGATAGTGTCACCAAGGAACTGTCCGGCCTGCGCCTCGAAGCTATTGCACGCTGGCAGTGGCTGGAAAGTTTTATAAAAGAGCGCTTTCCAGAGCTGCAAAGCACGGCAGGTATTCTGGATGCACCACTCATTGAGCTGCCTGATCAATACCAGCCTCTGGGCGCTCATCCGGACACTGGACGCTACTTGATTCAGGAGGATCACCAGTTTCCGATAGCTGGCTCTGTCAAAGCACGCGGAGGCTTTTATGAAGTACTGCTGTTCGCTGAGTCACTCGCCAGACAACATGGACTGCTAACAGAACTGTCCCCATCCACAGCTCTGGGCAGTGATGAGGCCAGAGCCTTGTTCAGCCAGTATCGTATTGGAGTCGGCAGCACTGGCAACCTTGGCATGGCCATTGGCCTGATGTCTGCCGCACTGGGGTTTCAGGCAGAAGTACATATGTCAGTGGAAGCCAAAGAGTGGAAAAAACAGCGCCTTCGCCAACATGGCGTCAAGGTCGTTGAACATTCAGGCGATTATGCCAAAGCGGTGGAAGCAGGCAGACAACAGGCCGAACTAGATGAAAAAGCCTACTTCGTTGACGATGAGCGCTCCAAAGCCCTGTTTGTAGGCTACAGCACTGCCGCTACCTGTGTTCAGCAAAAGCTGGCAATGCAGAATATTGAAGTCAGTGCCGAGCACCCCTTGCTGGTTTACATACCCTGCGGGGTTGGGGGTGCGCCAGGAGGTATTGCCTTCGGACTACGGCAGCTATTTGCACCACATGTGCACATCTTTTTTGTCGAGCCCTGCGCATCACCCTGCGTACTCGCTAATCTCGCCTCATCTGCACTAGCAAATGAAGACTCTGTCAGGGACGAAGTCAGTGTTTACGATTGGGGATTGAACAACCAGACGATCGCAGATGGCCTGGCAGTCCCTACAGCGTCAGGTTTTGTATGCTCTGTGATGCAACAAAGACTCTCTGGAGTGATAACGGCCAGTGATGAGGAAATGCTTGATCGGCTTCGTCAGCTATACAAACAGACGGGAATTAAGATAGAGCCTTCCGCTGCCGCGGCGTTATTGGGGCCAGAGCGGTTGTTGAATACCATAGAAGGACAGACGTACCTGCAGCGCCAGCACATCAATCTATCCAAAGCTACGCACATACTCTGGACAACAGGTGGCAGTTTAGTACCTGAGGAGATATTCAGCTCCTGGCTTAAATAGGCAGAAGATAAAGCAATGGCAAGTGCTGGATGTTCTGGCACTTTCCAGATCGCGGACTAATAAAAATGGCAAGTAATTAAGATTTTACAAAGCATGGAGATAATTAAATTTAAGTCTGAGTTAATGCAGAAAAAAGATGAGGATTAAATGAACCGAAGTGGTGGGTGCAAAGAGACTCGAACTCCTGACCCACGCCTTGTAAGGGCGTTGCTCTACCAACTGAGCTATGCACCCACTTCGCACCAGACTCACATCTGGGTTTTAAATGGCGGAGCGGACGGGACTCGAACCCGCGACCTCCGGCGTGACAGGCCGGCATTCTAACCGACTGAACTACCGCTCCACACTAACCTTCACTAACAAGCCTGTGTCACCAAGCTTCCTTAGTGGTGGGTGCAAAGAGACTCGAACTCCTGACCCACGCCTTGTAAGGGCGTTGCTCTACCAACTGAGCTATGCACCCACTAAGGATGTTTCCAAATTTATACTCTCTGGAAGAGTGGCGGAGCGGACGGGGCTCGAACCCGCGACCTCCGGCGTGACAGGCCGGCATTCTAACCGACTGAACTACCGCTCCACACTAACCTTCACTAACAAGCCTGTGTCACCAAGCTTCCTTAGTGGTGGGTGCAAAGAGACTCGAACTCCTGACCCACGCCTTGTAAGGGCGTTGCTCTACCAACTGAGCTATGCACCCACTAAGGATGTTTCCAAATTTAAACTCTCTGGAAGAGTGGCGGAGCGGACGGGGCTCGAACCCGCGACCTCCGGCGTGACAGGCCGGCATTCTAACCGACTGAACTACCGCTCCACACTAAACCTTCACTAACAAGCCTGTGTCACCAGGCTCCCTTAGTGGTGGGTGCAAAGAGACTCGAACTCCTGACCCACGCCTTGTAAGGGCGTTGCTCTACCAACTGAGCTATGCACCCACTAAGGATGTTTCCAAATTTAGACTCTCTGGAAGAGTGGCGGAGCGGACGGGGCTCGAACCCGCGACCTCCGGCGTGACAGGCCGGCATTCTAACCGACTGAACTACCGCTCCACAATTTCCATCAGCGACCAGTGCGTCGTGATGTGGGGCCGCATTTTACGCATTTCCCAATACTTGTCAAACACTTAAATCGCTTTTTCATCGCTATGCAGACGACAGCCACTGGCCCCAATGCAATCTGCGAATTGCTGCTTCTTTTACGGCTGCGACAGAGGGCTCACCTTGACGCTATGGAACTCGCATCGTTTAAATAGCAGCGTTGTTTTACAACATGGTTGCCCTTGTCAACTTAATCTCTCTGCCACACAAGCAAGCAACACTTATTATAGATAAGCCAACACTTTCGAGGATTCACTCCATGCGCGGTTTATTAGCAGTCGCAGTATTAAGCCTACTGCTGAGCGGGTGTGCGCTAAGTCCACAAGCCATCACGCTAACCCCTCAACTCCAGCCTGGCACCTATCAGGCCAGAGGACAAAGTATCAGCGTCAGTATCCAGGATCAGCGAGCGAACCCAGTACTAGGTACTCGCGGTGGCATCTATGCACGCACCAGCAATATCACATTACGGAATGATGTCAGCCAGACTCTCGCCAATAGTCTCGGGCAGGCATTGAGCAGAATGGGCTTCCAGGTTCAGGACTACAACAGTGCCAATGTACACATGCGTGTGATTCTGGATCGACTTACCTATCAGGCTTCTGTCAAGGGTGTCATTCAGACAGTTGACCTTTCCAACAGCATCAAAGTTGTGATTGAACAAGGCTCCTTCACCTATACAGGCCAGTTCGAGACGGAAAAACACCATGAGTTCGCCCGCATTCCTGACGAACAGACCAATACCCGAATAATCAATGAGCTCTTTGCTGACACACTGAACCGCGCACTAAGCGATCCGAAGGTTCGGCAGGCCCTGCAGCGCTGAGCGCCTGACAAAAAAGAGGCATGCAGCCCAGGCTGCATGCCTCTTTTTTATTACTTGATGATTACCAGACCGCTTATCATCGGGTCATTATTTAAATGACCTTCTCTATTCAGTCAGAGGGTACAAACTTCATCGCTATAGAGTTTATACAGTAGCGCAATCCGGTAGGTGGCGGACCATCCTCAAATACATGCCCCAAATGAGCGTCACAATGATTACAACGCACTTCCGTGCGAATCATCCCGTGTGAATTGTCACGCAGACTGCTGACTGAATCGCTTGAAGCCACTTCCCAGAAGCTTGGCCAGCCAGAACCCGATTCATATTTATGATCGGATGAGAACAATGGATTATCGCAGCACACACAGTGATACCACCCCACCGCGTTGTGGTAGTAGTACTTACCACTGAAAGGCGGCTCAGTACCGCATTGCCGACAGACGGCAAACTGCTCAGGAGTCAACGATTCCTGCCATTCGCTTTCAGAACGCTGCGATTTTTTTTCCATCGACTACCTCTTTCCTCTTGTCGGCTTATTCACTTGCAACGACCTTGCGGCTGCGTATGATGAGTCGTCGCCTTATCTCAGAGACATGCCTAGCCTGCCTCACCAGTCTGACACCCTCTTCTTATAAGGCTGTTGCCCCACTCCCTCAAGAGCCACCCTTTGACACCAAGAGACAGCGTTACCATGTCCGTCATCCGCAAGTCGCAGAAATTACTCAATGTTTGTTACGACATCCGCGGGCCAGTCATGCAGGAAGCCAAGCGCCTGGAAGATGAAGGCCAACGCATCATCAAGCTGAATATTGGCAACCCCGCCCCCTTTGGCTTCGATGCGCCGCAAGAAATCATCACTGATGTCATCCACAACCTTCCGAATGCCCAAGGTTACAGCGACTCGAAGGGGCTGTTTGCGGCGCGTAAGGCCGTCATGCATAGCGCTCAGCTACGCAGCATTCAGGGGGTGACTATAGAAGACATCTATCTTGGTAACGGTGTCAGCGAGCTGATCGTCATGGCAATGCAAGCCCTGCTGAACGATCACGATGAAATGCTGATTCCAGCGCCAGACTATCCGCTGTGGACAGCAGCAGTTAACCTCTCTGGCGGCGTAGCTGTTCACTACCATTGTGATGAGAACAACGACTGGACTCCTGATCTGGAAGACATGGAGCGCAAGATCACTCCCCGCACTCGCGGCATCGTAGTCATCAACCCAAACAACCCAACCGGCGCACTCTATCCAAAAGAGACCCTGGAAGGTATTACCGAGCTGGCGCGCAAGCACAATCTGCTGCTGTTCGCAGACGAAATCTATGACCGCATTCTTTATGATGGCGAAGAGCACACGCCTTTAGCCTCACTGTCTGATGACGTTCTGTGTCTGACCTTCAACGGCCTGTCGAAGACCTATCGCGCGGCAGGATTCCGCTCTGGCTGGATGATTCTGAGCGGCCCCAAACACAAGGCCAAGGACTATATCGAAGGTCTGGACATGCTGGCATCAATGCGATTGTGTGCCAACGTACCAGCCCAGCATGCTATTCAGACTGCACTGGGCGGATACCAAAGCATCAATGATCTGATCACTGAGGGTGGACGCCTGCTTGAACAGCGTGATATGGCCTGGAAGTTACTCAATGAAATTCCTGGCGTGAGCTGCGTCAAACCAAAGGGAGCTCTTTACCTGTTCCCACGCCTGGATCCGAACGTTTACCCCATCCGCAATGACGAGAAATTTGCACTGGATCTGTTGCGCCAGGAAAAAGTGCTGATCGTACAGGGCACCGGGTTCAATATGAGCGACACCCAACACTTCCGCATTGTATTCCTCCCCCACAAAGACATGCTGGAAGAAGCCATCGGCCGCATCAAACGCTTCCTGAGCAAATACGAACAGCAGTAATCCATCAATCCTCAAGCCAGCAGCGGCTCATTGATCAGTCAGCTGCTGGCTTGGAGTTATACCATCGCCCTCAGTTATGGCTCATAACGCAACACCAGTACAAAGTCGCCCTGTTGCTGAACATGATCTACGTAAACAAAATCGGGACCTTCCCGCTTCAGTAAACGTTTGAGATTTGGCAAAGGCAGACTTTCATCCGCTCCCCATAATGCCAGAATGCCTTCAGGCACCAGCACAGGTTCAAGCCGACGCAAAGCCAAAGCCGCTTGCCTCTGCACATCACCATGCATTTCATGGCAACGCACTACCGCACCATCTATATCCAGCTGTTTCGGCAACCGGCTCCAGCAAGAAGCCATGGGCTGGTCTACCAGCCCCAGCCGATCGGCACGATACCCAAGGAAACGGTGCACATCTCTCAGGTGATCCTGCACCCAGCGCTCGCCGGTGACATTGACCACGTGCAGTGCCCCGGCACTGAGCGCTGCCGAAGAAAACAGACTATCCAGCGGCTCCAGATTCAACCAGGTACGTCCAGGTAAGTATGGCATCAGGGCACTGAGCAACAGTGAGTCATCCAACTGCCAACCATCGATCAGACCTTCACCACTCCAACTGAAATAGCGTTTCCCAGCCCAAGCCTGAGCCCCCCCCTGGCAACCCCATACCTTCGGTGACTCGCCCAATAACCTCATTGGCTTGCCATCCATGCACACACTCAGGCACTGAATACCTTTAACGTGCAAGCTGCCCCACAGGTGCAACACATCCTCCTCGCTCAATGGAAGACCTTCACAGTAGAGCTCGGCCACCGGAGGCAGCCAGTTAAGATACAACCCACCCTCTTCCAGCTCACAGCTTACAAAGTTGGCCTGCGTCTCATCCAACTGCCCTAAAGCACCGCCTAATGTCTGCCAGACCTGGCTATTCATATACGTTTCTCCGCCTGACCTCCCATCGCGTGCCGCGCAGCATGCCAAACTTCATGCACGCACGAAAGCGCAAACCGCTGCTGCATGAACATCTGAGCTAACAAAAGCCAGGTAACCAAGCCGCTGGAAGCAATAACCGCGCAGGGTGCAGGGTAACACTTTGATAAACTCAACAACCATAATTTGCTTGAATCCTTATCCCGCCAATCTATCTTAGAGCTCATCCTGACAAATGGAGGTTTAATTCAACTATGCGAATCCTGCTATTTCTCGCGACCAACCTGGCGGTCATGGTCGTGGCGGGTATCGTAATGAGCTTGCTCGGCGTGGGATCAACGCTGAAGGCCAACGGGGTGGACCTGGACCTTCAAAACCTGCTGATCATCTGTGCCATTTTTGGCTTTGCTGGCTCTCTGATCTCCTTGTTCATGTCGAAGACAATGGCTAAATTTTCGACTGGCACCAAGATCATCGAGTCACCCAGAACAGCTCATGAAAAGTGGCTATTGGACACAGTGGCCGAACTATCTAACAAAGCAGGCATCAAAATGCCCGAAGTCGGGATTTTTCCTGCACAGGAAGCGAATGCGTTCGCAACGGGATGGAATCGCAATGATGCTCTCGTTGCTGTCAGCGAAGGGCTATTGAGCCGCTTCCGATCAGAGGAAGTCAAAGCGGTACTGGCTCACGAAATTGGGCACGTCGCCAATGGCGACATGGTTACGCTTACCCTGATTCAGGGAGTGGTGAACACCTTTGTCATGTTCTTCGCGCGCATTATTGGCCATACCGTAGATCGTTTCCTGAATAGTAATAATAATGAGCAAAACTCTGGCTACGGCATCGCCTACTATCTGGTGTCATTTGTGATGGAGATCATATTTGGCATACTGGCGTCAATTATTGTCGCCTGGTTCTCCAGATTGCGGGAATATCGCGCCGATGAAGCAGGTGCCAGACTGGCCAATAAAGATGCCATGATCAGCGCTTTACAGAGACTGAAACAAGAGTACGAGCTACCATCCAGCATGCCTGACCAGCTGACAGCTTTTGGCATTCGAGGCGGCATGAAAGGTGGACTGGTCGCCCTGATGGCAAGCCACCCTCCTCTTGATGATCGTATCAATGCTTTGAGACAGCTGACTTAAACCACAAGCACAGTCGCATGAACGATAAAATGGGAGCGCAAGGCTCCCATTTTTTCATTCTGGGTATGACTCACTCACGTGCATAAAAGGGGAGCTCGATTTGCATCTCATCACTCGCCAAACGGCGAAAGCCCCGGGCTTTGAGTGCCAAGCAGCGACATTGCAACTGCTCCCAGGCATGCTCGAACTTCAACGGCAAACGACTCCGTTTTACCGTCAATAAATTGCCAGAGAGCGTATAAGCCTGCGTCCAGAGATACCAATCCCCTACAAGATCTTGCTTGATCTCGATACAGATCATCTCCACTGACGAACACCACTTAAAACGCAAGCCTGGAATCCTTACAATAGCGCGCATGAAAAAAAGGGGCGCCATTGGGCCTCATTCACATTCAAAAGTAAAGAGAGCCATATGACAGCACCTACGGCGGGGCGACTACGTATTGTTGCCGATGAAAATATGCCGGGTCTTACCACCCTTTTCAACGACATCGGCAGCCTGACTGCGCTCCCCGGCAGAACTATTACCAGGCAAGACTTGCTGCAGGCCGATATTCTTCTGGTACGCTCGATTACCAGAGTGAATCAGGCACTGCTGGAAGGAACACCCGTTAAGTTTGTCGGCAGCGCCACTATCGGAACCGATCACCTGGACATACCCTGGCTGGACAACAATCATATCACCCATACCAATGCCCCCGGATGTAACGCTGACTCCGTTGCCGATTATGTTATTGCCGCCCTGGCTCATCTGTCTCATCAGGACGGCAGCAACTGGTTTACCAACAAGACCGCCGCCGTTATCGGTGCCGGCAATGTTGGCAGCAAGGTTGTCCAACGCTTGCGAGGCCTCGGTCTGCACGTTCTGGTAAACGACCCACCACGTCAGCAACAACATCCAACTGATGATCCGCACTTTGTCGACCTGAATACAGCCCTCAGTGCTGATATAATCTGCTGCCACACGCCACTGGTAAGATCAGGCGACTTCCCAACCTATCATCTTCTGAATGAGCCTCAGATCAGCGCCATACGCCCCGGCACATTACTGCTGAATGCAGGTCGTGGAGACGTCATCAACAATCAGGCACTTCTAGAGCGGATGCAACGACAAAACGATCTGGAACTGGTTCTGGATGTATGGGAAAACGAGCCACGCCCGTTACTGGACCTAATTCCGTACACTCGCATCAGCACTCCGCATATTGCGGGATACAGCCTTGATGGACGATTACGAGGCAGCTGGATGATCTACCAGGCGCTGTGCAAATTCGCTGGCATTCAACCCACAGTCTCTTTTGACCAGCTGGTGCCGGAGCCCACCATCCGGGCAGTATCCTGCACAGCCTCCATTTCATTGCCGGAATGCTTTAACCTGATCCCTCTGGCACTCGATTTGAGCCGGGAGGACCAGCGTTTTCGTCGAACATTGAGCGCTGCAGTGGCTGACGAGCTGGCATCTGCCTTCGATACGCTGCGAAAGACTTACCCGCTCTCACGTGAACTACGTCAACTACAGGTTAGAGTGGACAAGCAAACGACTGCCACCTATAACAAGCTGACGTCATCTCAGCAGCCACAGCCTGATGCTGCAGAAACGACAAAACTATTGCATGCTCTAGGCTTTTCGATAACGGAATAATCGATGACGGTGGATCAAGACAGTACCCCTCACTCCCTTGACGATTTAGCATTACGCATTGGCGATCCGCTCTATCTGGAAACGCTTTCACCCACTACACGATATGTAGTGCGTTTAATGGGTTATGTAGCGGGAAAAAGCATGCTGGTTACCGCCCCTCTTGCACAAGGGCGCCCCATCCTGCTGAAGGAAGGCAAGCCAATACGCGTAAAGCTATTGGCAGAAAACCGTGTTTGCGGCTTCAGCACCGTTGTCATCAAAGCCTGCATGACACCATTCAATTATCTGCATCTGAGCTACCCCAAGGATATTGAAGTACTGGAATATCGTAAGGCCAGTCGCATCAGTGTGCGCCTGATCGTATCGCTGGATGAAATGGTTGAAGACAGCACGCCAGGTAGATGGCCCAAGCCTGCACTCTGTACCGACATCAGCACAACGGGGGCCAAGATCAGCTCGAGCGAACCGTTGGTAGATATTGGTGAGTCACTCTATATGACGGCCCGATTAAGCGTGGCCAATGTGGAGCAAATCGTTCGCATCCCACTGATTATCCGGAACAGAACACTGGAGGAGGATGAAGGAGGCCAGACCATATTCCATCATGGCGCCGAATTTGCCTATTTGGATGAAGAAACCAGGGTAGTACTGTCAGGTTTTGTGTATGAACAGATACTAAAAAACAAACGATGACCGTTAGTTTTTCTAAAAATAAGGGTAGCGAAAGCTTAAAAGAAAGGGTGGCCAAGACCACCCGACAAGAAGGGGTGTATCACTACTACTTCAATCAAGCGTAAGCAAGACGTATAACCTGCTTTCACCATGCCTAATCCCTAGCACAAACCTGACAATGGCGTCCCATAGGGAGTTCGAAGCCCTGTTACCGCCATGAAAGGGCGGTGTACAAGACCACTAGACCAATGGGACGAAAACGGACAATCAGCTTTGCAGTGCGCAATTTTGAAGGAGCGCATATGTTACTGACTTGCTACAGACAGGTCAAGAATGCTTATAACATTTCCCCACTCAATACAAGCCATTGATAACGCAAAAAAAATATCACTCCCGCTTGACCTGATCTAACCATCTCATTAATATGCGCCCCGCAGTTGAGCAAGTCGTTCCTCGATAGCTCAGTCGGTAGAGCAGCGGACTGTTAATCCGTTGGTCGCTGGTTCGAGTCCAGCTCGAGGAGCCATTCGGAGTGTAGCGCAGCCTGGTAGCGCGTCTGCTTTGGGAGCAGAATGTCGGGGGTTCGAATCCCTCCACTCCGACCAACTCATGCATTTTCCACTCTACACAGTCAGTTTGACATATCGGAGTGTAGCGCAGCCTGGTAGCGCGTCTGCTTTGGGAGCAGAATGTCGGGGGTTCGAATCCCTCCACTCCGACCACTGATGTTAAACTTGATACCTTTTACTCCAGCAAGACTAAAGTCTTGTACCTGTCGGAGTGTAGCGCAGCCTGGTAGCGCGTCTGCTTTGGGAGCAGAATGTCGGGGGTTCGAATCCCTCCACTCCGACCATCCTTCGTTACTATCAAATACATACTCAACTTGACTAAGATGCCGACTGGCGTAGCCTTAGCGTGGTTCTCTCACCAAGGTTCACCATGAGCGTATCAACCTCTCAACCATCCCGCACAGGCAACGGGCCTATTCGTGTTGGTATCATTGGCTACGGCTTGTCAGCCAAAGTATTTCATATCCCCTTTCTCCGAACTCTGCCTGAGTACCGCCTGCAAGCTATCTGCAGCAGCCGAACAGCTGAGATCAACGAAGCGCTACCCGGTATCAAAGTTGTTGAAGCGCCGTCCGACCTCTGCGCCGATGATGATATCGATCTCATTGTAATCACCAGCCCCAATAGCAGCCATTTCAACCTGGCACACATGGCACTGAAACATTACAAGCATGTCGTAGTGGAAAAACCCTTTACGACATACTCAGAGCAGGCATTCGAGCTGGCAGAGTATGCTGATCAGCAGCACTGTTGTATCAGCGCCTTTCACAATCGCCGCTGGGATGGCGACTTCCTGACAGCTCGCCAACTCATGGAGTCAGGCCGTCTCGGCAACGTACACGTCTTTGAAAGTCGTTTCGATCGTTTTCGCCCTGAAGTACGCCAGCGCTGGCGTGAACAACCAGGAGAAGGCACTGGCTACTTATGGGATCTTGCACCACACCTGATCGACCAGGCACTGGCCTTATTTGGTATGCCCCACAGCCTGACAGCACGCGCCCTCCCATTACGGACCGGCGCAACTACATGTGACTATGTCCATCTGCAGCTCCACTACCCCCAACGAGAAGTCATTCTCAATGCCAGTCCCTACATGGCCGCGAAACCAGCGTTACGCTTTCTGATTCAGGGAGATGCTGGCAGCTACATCAAATATGGACTGGATCCTCAGGAAGAACGCCTGACAGCAGGCATACAACCTGCCGAACCAGGCTGGAACAAGGAAGACGAACATCACTGGGGAGTGCTGTTTGATGGCAATGGCAAAGCTGAACATGTTTCGACACAACCTGGTGACTATGGCATTTACTACAGCAAGCTGGCCAAACACATACACGGCCATGGTCCTAATCCGGTTTCCGCAACCAATGCCGCGCAAGTTATACGCCTCATAGAGCTGGCAGAACTCAGTCAAACACAACAGAGCACACTGGAATTGGCATGAAGACCGCAGATGAACTGCTAGAACAGGAACAACAATTACTGCTCCCTTACTTCAACAACGAGTCAGCCTGGCGCCTGGGCACCCTGATTCGCGACCACGCCAGTCATATCAATGCAGCTGTTGCCATCGATATACACGCGTTCGGTCAGCAACTGTTCTTCAGTGCGCTACAGGGCAGCCAGCTGGACAACCTGGAGTGGATTCGCAGGAAACGTCAAAGCGTACTGCGCTTTGGTCACAGCACACTGTATCTGCGGCGTTTTCATGAATCGAAGGGCAGAGTTTTCGAGGAGCAGGTGCATATTGATGTTACAGAATACAGTGGCCATGGCGGCGGCGTGCCTCTGCGACTCAAAGAGGGAGGCCTTATTGGCGCAGTGTGTGTAAGCGGTTTACCTGACACTGAAGATCATGCTGTTGCCGTACAAGCTTTACTGCAGCTGATAGAAGAAATGAATAGCAGTGCTTCGTAGATAACAAAAACTCATCGTATGCGGTCAGCAAAAAGGGCGTGCCATCAGATGATGGCACGCCCTTGGTCAACCATGATGTCATTACGAGACGCTCGCCAGCCATTCGCTCACAGCAGCGGTAGTCAGCTCCAGCACCGGCGGCAGCCGTTTCATGACCACGTTAACAGCCATTAACTGACCACTTCGCGCGCTGGTTTCCATCTGCATGGCCATCTTGGCCAGCTGCTGAGCCCCGATACCAGCAGAACTACCTTTCAGATCATGTGCTACAAGCGTCGTCTGCGCAGTATCACCAGCACTCACGGCCTGCATCAACCTCTCTACCTTTCCGGGCAGGTCGTGCAAATATCCCTGTACGAACGCCTTCATCGTCGCGTTTGACGTATCTTCCGCTAACTCCAACAAGGGCGTTGGATCAAACACCTTGATCTCAGTCACTATGATTAACCTTATTAATGTGAAAGCCACTAGCCGCGCAAAGTATACTCGCCCCAAACCAGCACAGCACATCCATCACTCAATACTTGCGCCATAATTTCACGATTGCATGACTATCCACTAAAGCGGAACTGTTTTCCGGATGGATTGCCACTAACCTTGAGAAACACGACTCAGATGGAACAGATTGTCGATGTATAAAAAGACACCTGAGCTGGCAAAAGGTTACCTACTGTTACTGGTTAACAGATTGGCTTTTTCTTACGCTACGCCTACTTTTAAGTCTATACATAGCCATCTGAACACCTAGCTGATGCCAGCACACATGTACGTGGATATTGGCAAAAAGGCAGTTTTACAGGTAACAAGCCAGGAGCAAAGCTGACCAACCTTCCACTCAACTTGATGCAAGACGTGTACAACAATAACTCAAGGCCGGTGACTCTGCTGAATAGCGGTTACTGCAGGCAACGCAACACAGGATAACGCTCTATGGCCACCCACCAATCTTCAATATGCGTAGTGCTGGAAGACTCCAGCGGCGGCGGTGAGCACCTGGAAACCCGTCTGAAGATGCTTGCCGATCAATCCACTCTAGCCAGAGAGTGCTGGATTCAAACCAGTCAACAGGGCTCTGAACGCGCTCGCAATCTGCTGAGCAGTAAAAAATGGCCCTGGCCAATCACCATCGTTGAAGTTGAAGACAATCGATTAGCCCAGGCACGCAACAAAGCCATAGAAGAAACCCATTGCCAGTGGATCATCTTCTGGCAAGAAAATTTCATGTGGCAGCCCCATACTCTGGAGGCCATGACGACCGACAGTCACAGAGACTCTCCCGTCATGGTATTCAGCAACGTTGAGCTTAAAGGTGCTGGCCATACTCCCCAACCCACACTGTTTGAACACTGGCCCGGCTTCCGTCGCTTCTTTAACCATTCGCCCTGGCGTCCGATTTCACTGAAAGGCAGTGCTTTCCAGAGCCTGCTCGGAGAACCTGTATGCTGTGGGTCAGCCGTTCTGTACGCTGTTGAAATATTGAGGCGTAGTGGTGGCATCAGCGAGAACCTTCCCACCGAAGCACAGCTTTGGGACGCCTGCCTGAGACTCAGCCTGCAAGGGATAGTCAGTGCCACTCCCTACCCCTGGGTCAGCTGGCAGCAGTCAGGTACGGACAGCACGCTACCTTATATTCGTGCCTGTGAAGCAATTCATGAGCGCTATGCCGTGCAATTAGCCAGACTGCCCATGCTGATGAAACGTCGCGCCAAAGCAAGACTGGCACAAGCCTACAGTCACCTTTATCTGGCGTTGAAATGCCCGGGCCAGGCCATTGCTCACTTGCTGCGCGCTTCATATCAACTGCCTGAGAGACGCACCTGGCAAGGATGGCATGCAGCCTTCAGCCATCTCTGGCAACAGCTGCTCCCCCCACGCTATTCAGGTGGGCAGCACACACCGGCGTAATCGCACTGTTACCTGCCCCCGCACAAACAAAAACGGCGCCCCTTTCTGAAGGTTGCGCCGTTTTTCATCGTTGAGAATGTGCAGGTGATGTCAATGACTGACATCACCTGCACATAGCATTAACGCTCTTTGGTATAAGGCTCGCCAATTGCCTTAGGAGCGATGGCCTTGCCGATAAAGCCAGCTAGCAGTACCACCGTCAGGATATAAGGCAGTGACTCGATCAGCTGTACTGGCACCACGCCAATGCCAGGCACTTCAACCCCTTGCAGGCGAACCGCCACAGCATCAAGGAAGCCAAACAGCAGGCAAGCAAACATTACGGGCACAGGGCGCCACTTACCGAAGATCAGTGCTGCCAATGCCATATAGCCCTGACCAGCCGTCATATCACGGACAAACTGCGCATTCTGAGCCGTGGATATATAGGCGCCCGCCATTCCACACAGCACGCCATTGAGCATCAGCGCCCGGTAACGCAGCCAGGCAACGGAAATACCCGCGGTATCGACAGCCTTGGGGTTTTCACCCACAGCCCGCAGACGCAAGCCAAAACGACTACGATAGACAATCCACCAGACTACAGGCACGGCTGCGAACGCGATGTATACCAGAATGTTGTGCCCACTGATCAGCTCGTAGTACAACTCACCCAGCACAGGCACATTTTTGACAGCTTCAGCTCCGGGCAACACGATTTCCGTGAATCGTGCTGTATTTGGCAGATTGGGAGTCTGCCCGCCCTGATGGAACCACACCAGCCCCAGCACAATGGACAGGCCAGCAACCAGAATATTGATAGCCACCCCACTCACTACCTGATTACCCCGATGGGTGATACAGGCAAAGCCATGCAACATGGCCAGCGACCAGGAGACGACTATGGCTGCCGCCAGCCCCATCCAGGCAGAGTTAGCCAGGTAAGCAACGCAGGCAGCAGTAAAAGCACCTGCCAGCATCTTGCCTTCCAGACTGATATCCACCACACCGGAGCGCTCTGAGAACAACCCGGCCAACGCAGCCAGAATCAATGGCGCTGAGACCCTGACGGTCGCATCAAGGGTCAGCACCGCAATCACATAAAAATCCATGAGTGCTTCTCCTTATGCAGCCTTACTGGACAACAAACGCACCAGCAAAGGCCGATACATAAACTCCAGCGCACCGCAAAACAGAATGATCAGCCCCTGAATCATCACCACCATGTCACGGGTGATATTGGGCATATCAAACGCAAGCTCGGCGCCCCCCTGATAGAGCGCACCAAATAGCAAGCTGGCCAGAACGATTCCGACAGGATGATTGCGCCCCATCAATGCCACGGCGATACCGACGAATCCATAACCAGCACTGAAGTCCAGTAACAGACGGTGCTGCACACCCAGAATCTCGTTGACCCCAACCAGCCCGGCCAGAGCACCTGACAAGCACATGACCCAGATGATGACCTTGGCAGGCTTGATGCCGGCATACACCGCCGCGGTGCTATTGCTGCCCACCGTACGCAGCTCGTAACCCCAGCGCGTACGCCAGATCAGCAACCAGACCAGCACACAGCAAACCAGCGCCAGGAAAAAAGAGACGTTCAATGGTGACTCATCGAAGCTGATTCCCATTCCCGCAAGCATATTGTGGATAAAGGGTAGCCAGGCGACTTCTGCGAACTCCCGGCTGGAAGATGACATCTGACCCGGGTCTTTCAGCACATGGGACAGCAGATACACCATCAGTGACGATGCCAGAAAGTTAAACATGATCGTGGTGATGACCACATGACTACCGCGCCTGGCCTGCAGATAGCCGGGCAAAAAGGCCCAGGCCGCCCCGAAGAGCGCACTGGCAATCACTGCCAGCGGGATCAGAATCCAGGCAGGCAGATAGGCATCCAATGCCAGACAGGCCAATCCAGCCCCTAACCCGCCTATATAGGCCTGCCCCTCCCCACCGATATTGAACAGACCGGCATGAAAAGCTACGGCTACAGCCAGGCCAGTGAATATGAAGTTGGTAGTGTAATACAGGGTGTAACCGAACCCTTCCTGATAGCCAAATGCGCCATAAAGCATGATCTTGGCCGCTTCAATCGGGCTTTCACCGATCATCAGGAACACAATGCCAGTTACCAGAAACGCAGAAATAATATTCAGTGCAGGCAATAACGCCTTGTTCGCCCAACCAGGCAATGCACCAGCGGGTTGACTCATGCGCTCACCCCTTCTTGCTGAGCGTTAGCCATCAACAGACCCAGTGTCCGCTCATTGGCCTCAGAAGCGTTAACTTCACCAGTAATTTGGCCATCGCACATCACCAGAATGCGATCGCTGACCGACATGATCTCTTCCAGCTCCACCGATACCAGCAGAATGGCCTTGCCAGCGTCACGCATCGCTATGATGCGCTGGTGAATGAACTCGATGGCTCCAATATCCACACCCCGCGTCGGCTGACCGATCAGCAGCACTGCCGGATCGTGCTCCATTTCTCGCGCCAGAACGATTTTTTGCTGATTACCACCGGAGAAGTTGGCGGACTTGAGATGAGGATCACGCGGACGAATATCATAAGTCTCCGCCTTTTCCTTGTATGAGCTAAGAATCGCCTCCTGATTCATCAGCACTTTGCCATTGAATTCAGGGTAATGATGGTGACCGAGTATTGCCGACTCCTTGGCAGAGAAGGCCGTTACCACGCCCATTCGATGACGATCCTCAGGCACATGGGCCAATCCCAGTTCCCGCAGTTGAGCAGGATCCTTGGGTGACTCGGCAGAGATACTGGCGCCACCCAGGGTAATGGTACCGCTACCGACCGGAAGAATGCCTGACATGGCCTCAAGCAGTTCGCTCTGGCCGTTACCAGACACCCCGGCAATCCCTACCACCTCACCGGCGCGCAACTGGAAGCTGACGTCCTTGACCCGACGAACGCCCTGCGCATCATTAACACACAGGTGCGACACTTCCATCAGTACCTGACCGGCCTGAGCATCTGCCTTGTTTACCTGCAACAGCACCTTGCGTCCGACCATCAATTCGGCCAGCTCTTCCTTACTGGTTTGCCCCGTCAGGCGATGAGCCACCATTTCACCTGCGCGCATGACGGCAACCTGCGTGGTGGCATCGATAATCTCACGCAGTTTATGGGTAATCAGGATGACAGTAACGCCCTGTTCACGCAGCGAGAACAGAATGCGGAACAGTTCGTCAGTCTCCTGTGGCGTCAATACCCCGGTCGGCTCATCCAGTATCAGAATGCGCGCACCGCGATACAGCGCCTTGAGTATTTCTACCCGCTGCTGCAAACCCACAGACAACTCGCCAACAATGGCATCAGGATCCACTTCGAGATTGTACTCACGCCCCAGACGCAACAGCTCATTGCGCACGTGCTCGCGGCCCTGGCGCAGCAATGCTCCGCCCTCAGCTCCCAGCATGACGTTCTCTATAACGCTGAAGTTATCCACCAGCATGAAATGCTGATGCACCATACCGATACCCGCACGGATAGCATCCTGCGAGGAGCGAATGGTACAAACTTTGCCATCTACCTTGATTTGCCCTTCATCGGCTTCGTAAAAGCCGTAGATGATGCTCATCAGGGTCGACTTGCCTGCACCGTTCTCACCGACGATACCTTGAATGGTGCCGGCTGGTACGCTGAGGGAGATGTTCTTGTTGGCCTGCACGGCACCAAAGCGTTTGCTGATATTGATCAGCTCCAGTGCAGGCGGCGATGATGCCGCTGAAGCCGGGTCTTTCGACCCGGCCGGCTGTGAGGTATGCACAGTCATGAGATTAGCTGATTACTCGCAGGCGTTGTTGGACATGTAATCGTGAACTTTGATCTTGCCGGAGATGATGTCCTGCTGGATGGAATCCATCTTGGCTTTCATGTCGGCAGTGACCAGCTCCTTGTTGTACTCATCGTACGCCCAGGAAACGCCGTTTTCCGCCAGACCCAGTACTTTCACACCGGGTTTCCAGCTACCGTCAGCCACTTCCTTAATAGTGTTGTAGGCAGCTACGTCGACACTCTTGACCATGGAGGTCAACATGGTGCCGGGATGCAGATAGTTCTGGTTAGAGTCTACGCCGATGGCATACTTGCCTTCATCCTTGGCAGCCTGATAGACACCGATGCCGGTACCGCCTGCGGCAGCAAATACCACATCTGCGCCACGATCAAACTGACTCTTGGCCAGCTCACCACCTTTACCGGGGTTATTCCAGGCGGCTGGGGTTGAGCCCGTCATGTTCTGGAAGACTTCGATGCCGGGGTTAACAAACTTGGCACCCTGCTCGTAACCGCATTCGAACTTACGAATCAGGCCGATATCCATGCCACCAACAAAGCCGACTTTGCCAGTTTTGCTAGCCATGGCTGCCAACGCACCCACCAGGAAGGAACCTTCGTGCTCCTTGAATACGATGGATTCAACGTTAGGCTTGTCGACCACCATGTCGATAATGGCGAAGTGAGTATCGGGGAACTCGGTAGCAACCTTCTCAAGGGCATGGGCCTGATTGAAGCCTACCGCGATCACCGGATTACTACCACGCTTGGCCATGCGACGCAGGCCCTGTTCAATCTGGGAGTCGTTAGCAGGCTCGAACTCCTTGACCTCTGCACCCGTTTCGTCGGCGTAACGTTTGACACCCTTGGAAACCGCCTCGTTGAACGACTTGTCAAACTTACCGCCCATGTCATACACGACAGCAGGGCTAACGTCAGCTGCCTGCGCCCCGAAAGAAACGGTCATTGCAACAGCAGCAGCCATCAGAGTTCGTTTCATAGCTCACCTTCAAGCTTGAATAGTTATTAATAAAAGTAGCATCGAAATGTCGAAACAGCAGCTGAATGGCTTTCAGCTGCCGAAAGGGCGTCAATAGTAATGTCCGCCCGTTTTTAAGTAAAAAAAAACCGTCAGACTGGTTAAAAAACAATAGGCCAGCTTATCGTCATTCAGCCATTCAAAGTGCTCGCACTGAAAATACCTGTTTCCGACTGGCAGCAAGCGCCTGGCAAGAACCGCTCTCTGACAAATCAGCCGGGACAGATGCAACAACTTGGCCAAGTGGTCAAGAAATATAAAAATTCTTCCCAAACAATGCTTATCACCTACTCTCTTGCAATCGTTCTTGTGGTAGACCAAAAACAGTTAAGAGCTGGATAAAGACTAATTTGACCGTTTGGATACATTTTTGCTCACCCCCAGGAAAGACCGCACCAAAAGCAGGCAAACGTTTCGCTACACTTTTTCGGCGGCTGACCGCTAATAGATCTCAGACTAGGTGCTAACTGTTACGAAAAGTGATACATATAGCGACCTGACATTCATCTCGGTAACACCGTAATGCTCAAGGAGATACGACGTTGAGCAATGTTGCAGAGCCCACCACTGATGGCATCCCACCTGGTAAGGGCAAGCCGCGCGACTTTGAAGTCGAGCTGATCAGTGCCCGTGCCATTCACCAGAAAGCCGTCAATCTGCTACGCGGCGTTAGCCTCAATGTGCAAAATCAGGCGCCAGTTGATTACAGCGCAGTAGCCAACTGCTCCCAACTCATACAACGCTCCCTGGATCGCAATGCCGATGCGCTGATCTGTGTCGGTCGCCTGCGCAGCCCCGAAAACTACATTTATGAGCACTCTGTTAACGTCGCCATTCTGCTGGGCAATTTCGGTCTGTTTCTGGGAATGAAATCCTCCATGATCAGCGAACTGATCACCGGGGGGTTGCTCCATGATATTGGCATGATGCTGATCCCCCAGCGTATTCGCGATAAAACGGACAAACTGACCCCTGATGAATTTAAAGTTATTCGCCAGAGCCCGCTCTATTGCGAATCGCTACTGCGCGATTTACCCGATGTTTCTCCCTTGACCATGACGGTCGCTACCCAGAATTACGAGAATTTCGACGGCAGCGGTTATCCCTATGGACTGAAAGGCAAAAAAATCAGCCTGTACGGTCGTATGGCGGCAGTGGTCAACACCTATGATGCAATGACTGTCGATCGCTTTCACAAGGGAGCCCGCCCTCCGGCTGCGGTATTAAAGACCATTCTGCAGCTCAAGAACACGCGTTTCGATCCTGAAGTGGTAACCCGTTTCATCACCTGCATGGGCGTGTTCCCGGTCGGTTCTCTGGTTGAACTGCAAAGTGGAAAAATTGGCTTTGTGATGAAGCTTGCAGCCAAAACCCGCCAGCCTGCGGTGGTGCGCACCGTGTTTCATATCGGACGCAATGAGCATTTACCCCCGGAAGATATCTGGCTGGAGTCACGCCTCGGGGCACCACCCCAGGATGTCCTGCGCGGCCCATTTATACCGGGTGAAAAATTCCCCGCACTCGACTTCGAAATCTATATCTGACCCTCGACTAAGCCTGATCGCGCAATGGGATCAGGCTTCACACTGGCGCCGGCATTCAGTGAACAATGACAGAGAGATCAGCCTCAGAACCCTCCACCGGGTATTCTCAGCCTCCACTCCCCCTTTTACCCCCTTGATAGTTACTGAATCGTACCCACAATAAGGCTCTCGGCAGACTAACCTGCCCACGATCTGCCCTTCCAGCTCAGCGAAGTTCACGTGCGCCGCTGGCAAGGGTTGGATGCCCCTATTCAAAAGCAGTATGTAGAGGTTTGTATGCGTCAGAAGAAACTGGAAATGCCCACCGCCGAGGAAGCCCTTCCCGGCCGCGCGCAGTCGATGGCTGTCGCCGACAAGCACACCGTTCTGGGCAACCCGCTGAAAGCCCCCTTCCCTGAAGGCATGGAGTGCGCGCTATTTGGCCTGGGATGCTTCTGGGGGGCTGAACGTAAATTCTGGCAGCAACCCGGGGTATACAGCACCGCGGTTGGTTACGCGGGAGGCCTGACACCTAACCCCACCTATGACGAAGTCTGCACCGGCATGACGGGCCACAACGAAGTCGTACTGGTGGTGTTCGATCCACAGCAGACTTCCTATCAGAACCTGCTGAAAGTGTTCTGGGAAGTACACAACCCTACGCAAGGTATGCGTCAGGGCGGTGATATCGGTACTCAATACCGCTCCGGTATCTACACCTTGTCGGACGAGCAGCTGCAACAGGCACTGGATAGCCGTGAAGCCTTTGCCAGCAAACTGCAGGATGCAGGCTTTGGTGCCATCACCACCGAAATCATGCAGGCACCTGAGTTTTTCTATGCAGAAGACTATCACCAGCAGTATCTGGACAAGAATCCGCAGGGTTACTGTGGACTGGGTGGCACCGGGGTGACCTGCCCTATCTGATCTCCCAGCACCTCGGAACCCCCTCACCTCCCTGCATACCGTTCAATCACAGAACAGCCATCATCTTCCTGCTGAACAGAGCCGGAAGATGACTGGCAACTGCTCGCGTCATGAGTACAATAGGGTCCGCACAACTGGGCAAATATCCAGTTAAATGCCGATGAGACTCATTCCTTATCGCTGATTGCCATTCACTGCACCGGTGCCTGATGGATACCGGCATGACCACCAAGCGGGTGACTGATGCTATTTCGCAATTTGATCATTTATACCTTCAGCCAGCCTTTTGAGCTCGACGATGAGCAGTTGCATCAGGCCCTGGAAGCCCATCGGTTTCAGCCTTGCTCCAGCCAGGAACAGGAACAACTGGGCTGGGTCAGCCCGATGCAGAATGATCCTCAGGTGTTCAATCTGCAAAGCCAGGGCTTCTACCTGCTGAAAGCCAAACGTCAGGAAAAGTTGCTGCCAAGCCAGGTCGTCAACGAAAACCTGCAGGAGAAGCTGGAAAAGATCGAAGACGAACAAGGCCGCCGCCCCACGCGGAAAGAGCGGCAGGACCTGAAAGATCAGGTCATTCTTGAATTGCTACCTCGTGCCTTCAGCCGCCATCAGCATTTCTTTGTGTGCATTGCCCCTTCACAGGGATGGCTGGCCGTCGACACCGCCAGTTACGCCAAAGCAGAGCCTCTGCTTAATCTGTTGCGCGAAGGACTGGGCTCGCTGCCAGTGATTCCACCACGCGTCAAACAGGCACCACAGGCAGTCATGACCACCTGGCTGAACGACTTCAGCTCGTTGCCCGGCGATGTCACTGTCGGTGATGAGTGTGAACTGCGCGACCCGCAGGAAGACGGAGGCATCATCCGTGTGCGTCGTCAGGCGCTGGACAGCGAAGAGATACAGACACACCTTGATGCCGGCAAACAAGCCACGCGCCTCAGCCTGCACTGGCAGGACAGTTTGAGCTTCACCCTCTGTGATGACTTAAGCCTGAAGCGTCTGCAGGCCAGCGAGCGGTTGCAGGATGAGCTGGACAATAACCAGACCGATACCCTGGATCAGGAGCTGGATGCACTGTTCACCCTCAGCGCACTGGAACTGAACCGTCTGATTCCCGTGATGATCGAGTGGTTCGGCGGCAAAGAGTAATCGCACCCAGCTATCCACAGCCGCACACTGCTACGGCAACTGTACGACTGGCTGCCAAGTTACCCACAGAAAATGTGGATAACTGTGTTAGCAGGTCAGTTCAAGCAAGCAGTGGCGCGGCTCGTCTTAAACTGTCGCCAAAATACTCAGTCAGTTAGCGCTGTCACGGACCACCCATTCACAGAGAGATTGCCAATCCATGAACCCCACTCCGCAGGAAAAACATCAGACCCTGCAACGCGTGACCATTGTTGGCTCCGTTATCAATCTGGCACTGGGTATTGCCAAAATTTTGCTCGGCTGGATGTTCCGTTCCCATGCACTGCTGGCGGATGGTATCCATTCCCTGTCTGATCTGCTGTCGGACATTCTGGTGCTGGTACTGGGCAAGATTGCGCATCAGGGTCCGGATACCAATCACCCCTATGGTCACGAGCGCTTCGAGACCCTGGGTACCGTCTTACTCGGCATGATTCTCGGTGCGGTTGCCGGGGCACTGGGCTACGACAGTATCGTCCGCCTGTTCGGTCACAGCACACCGGCTCAGACCAGCTGGCTTACTCTCGCCATTACCCTGATTTCAATTCTGTCCAAGGAATGGCTGTATCACTACACCCTGAAAGCGGGAAAGCAGATCCGCTCAGATCTGCTGATCGCCAATGCCTGGCATCATCGCACCGACTCGCTGTCCTCCATCGTAGTTCTGGTAGCACTGGTTGGGAACTATGCAGGCCTCAGCTGGCTGGATCCTGTTGCCGCGCTGGTGGTGGCGTTCATGGTCGCCAGGATTGGCTGGGAGCTGACCTGGAGCAGTTTGCAGGAGCTGACCGACCGCGCCCTGCCTGAAGAGGAAACCGAGGCGATCATGCAGGCCATGAGTCAGGAACCGGGCATTAAGGATGTCCATGATTTGCGCAGCCGCAAAATGGGCAGCCATTATCTGGTGGATGTGCATCTGGTCGTCAGTGATGAGTTGTCTGCCGCCGAGGCCCATCACGTTGGATTACGCGCCACTCAGCGAGCGCGCAAAGCCTGTGCCGACATTCGCGACATTGTCTTTCACATTGATGTCAGTGCCGATGAACAGGGTCAGCTGCACCTCCCCAGCAGGCATGATGTGATGCAATGGCTGCGGCCCAGACTGCAGGAGCGCCAGCTACATCTACATCACCTCAAACTGTACTACCTGAACCGGCAAGTGCGTGTTGAGCTGTACTTCGACCATCACCAGCAAAGCACTACGCTTGAGCTGCAACAGGAACTGATTGCCGACCGCCCCGTCTGGCTGGAGGATATTCGCCTGTGGTTTACCCCTGCCGCCTCAGCATCCGACAAAAACCAGCAGGAAACTGACTGAGATGTCGGCAGCCTATTCGATACCGGCCGCACCGGTGACGGTCAGCAGCGACATCAAGCGCAGTGAATTTATCACCTGTATTGCCCATACACCCGGGCGCGAAGCGGTCATGGCTTTCATCCAGTCATGCCGTGAGGCCCACCCGAAAGCCAATCATCACTGCTACGCATTTATTGCTGGTGCTCCTTACGATGACACCAGCCACGGCAGCAGTGATGATGGCGAACCTGCCGGCAGCGCCGGTCGGCCGATGCTCAACGTACTCAGCCATTCAGGTATCGGAGAGATCACCGTCGTGGTTATTCGCTATTTCGGGGGGATCAAACTGGGCGTCGGTGGACTGGTCAGAGCCTACAGCCAGAGCACTCAGGACGGATTGAAAGAGCTGCTCCTCCAACAGTTCACCCCACGCTTCCCTCTCTGGCTGCGTTGTGACTACTCAACCCATGCCCAGTTACTGCGCCGCCTGCCTGAGTGGGATGCGAAAGTGGAACAGGAGCATTTTGCCGTGGACATCACCCTTTGCATGGCCGTCCCCTCAGCACTGCGTGATCAGGCATGTCAAAGCCTGCTGCAACTGGGTTGTCAGCTGTGTGATCCGCCCGCATAACAAGAGCGACAGACGTCACTGCCTTTGCTCAGAAGCGTATTTCAGATCCCGGTGACAAGGCAGACTTTGCTGGGCACGACGACTGGACTATGAAAAAAATGCATATCAATGCACGACAGCAGTAACGACATCGAGATGAGAGCTGATAAACTGCAAGGCGTTTAAAAAGTCACAACTCTTTTGAGGAGGAGTCCCTATGTCTGCCCTCACAACCAAAGATGTAGCCCAGCGCCTGCATCGCTACGACCTGGATGAACTGATTGATCGGGGTGCACAAATTTTTGGGGACAAAGAGCGATTCTTTCAGTGGATGCTGAATAGCCAGGACACCTTCAATGGTATTCGTCCGATCGACATTCTCGACAGTGAAGACGGCAAGGAAGAGCTGATCGATACACTGACCGTGCTTGAGAACGCGCACCAGTATGGCTGAGCAGTTCCACCTCTGAGTACCATAAGGCCGGCATTTCCGGCCTTTTCTGTTTTCGTGGTGGATGCCTCATTAATCTGCCGATTCAGTGACCACCACATGCAGCTTTGTTCCCTGCTGCTCCACAACCGACCTCGCCGACAGCGACAGATCACTGTCCGACACAATGGCATCCAGCTCTGACAGCGCGCATACCTTGAACGTCCCCACCTGACCGTACTTGGAAGAATCACTGACCAGTATGCTTTTCTGTGCAGCCCGCATGGCCGCCTGTTTAACCGGCACTTTGCTTTCACTGGGAGTGGACACACCACGACTGTCCCACGATGCCGTTGAGAGGAAGCATATATCCAGATTGAACTGCTCCAGCGTGCGAGCCGTCAGGGTGCCAACACAGGACTGATTATCCCGCGTCACCAGTCCACCGGTGTGATACAGCTCACACTCGGCAAACTCCGTCAGCAACGCTGCGATAGCAAAATCATTGGTCACTACCATGACATCAGGGCGCTGGCAAAGATGGCGCGCAATCTCCAGCGTCGTGGTGCCGGCATCAAGATAGATGCGGGCAGCAGGGCTAATCAGCGCTGCGGCGGCTTTGCCGATGCTGACTTTTTTGTGATGCTCCAGACCCTCTTTGGTCTTATGGGACGGCTCGGTGGTAATCAGCCTGCTGAGCTGAACACCACCCGACACCGATACCACCCGCCCCTGCGACTCCAGACTTTGTATATCCCGGCGCACGGTCATGTGAGACACCGCCAGCGTTTCAGTCAGCTCGGCAATGCTGATCACTTCTTTCTGAGTCAGCAGCGCAATGATCTTGCGCTGACGTTCTGCTGGTATCATGCCTGTTCTCAAACCTTCACATCAACGAGAAGGCAATATACCACCGAACCCCGGCAGCAAGGCGAGCGCTCTGGCTGTGAAATATTGTTATTTTCCCATTTATTCAGCCATCCAGAACAGATGTAGCATGTATCCGTGCTCATACAACGTGACAATTTAACTTTTAATCACATTAATTAGTTGCATTTAGTTAAAATCACGCAGTATTATCCTGCCTTATCAGGGCAATCTCAGCCAACTTAACAAAATATCACAGCCCAGTTCGTTCCCGTTGAGCTTGCATAAGGCCTTACTGATCCAACCCGCACCGCCCTGCCCATCCAGACAATGCGGGAACAGGATCAAACAGATCACCTACAACGATAACAAGGTAGCCTAATGACCACTTCTGCTTCTTCCGTCGGCGTCATCGGTCTCGGTTCCATGGGTATGGGAGCCGCACAATCCTGCATTCGCGCCGGTCTGCCTACCTATGGTTTTGACATCAATCCTGGCGCACTGGAGGCTTTGCATCATGCCGGTGCCAAAGCAGTAGCCGTTTCTGCCATAGAACTGGCCTCGCAGCTGGACTGTCTGGTCCTGCTGGTGGTCAATGCCGCTCAGGTCAATGCCATTCTGTTTGGTGAACAGGGCGTTGCCCCTCATCTGCGTCCCGGCACAGCAGTGATGATCTCCTCCACCATGTCGGCCGCCGATGCCATCGCCATTGAGCAACAACTAAATCAGTATCAACTGCTGATGCTGGATGCGCCGGTATCGGGCGGTGCAGCCAAAGCCGCCGCAGGCGCAATGACCGTCATGGCTTCCGGCAGTGACGAAGCCTTCGCCAGATTACAACCCGTACTGGATGCTGTTGCTGGCAAGGTCTACCGCATTGGTGATCAAATTGGTCTGGGGGCGACCGTCAAGGTGATTCACCAGCTACTGGCAGGTGTGCATATCGCCGCCGGTGCTGAAGCCATGGCCATGGCGGCCCGGGCGGGGATTCCGCTGGAGCTGATGTATGACGTGGTCACCAACGCCGCAGGCAACTCCTGGATGTTTGAGAACCGCATGAAGCATGTCGTCGATGGCGACTACACCCCGCTGTCAGCAGTCGATATCTTCGTCAAGGATCTGAATCTGGTAGCGGATACGGCCAAGGTCCTGAAGTTTCCGACGCCTCTTGCCTCTACAGCACTCAACATGTTCACCAGCGCCAGCAATGCAGGCTATGGTAAAGAAGATGACAGCGCCGTGATCAAGATCTTCGCTGGCATTGAGCTGCCTGGCGTCAGCAAGGAGTGAGCGGCATGATCACCTCTCAACGCTCCCCCATCAGACTCGGCGTCATCGCCGACGACTTCACCGGTGCCACCGATATTGCAGGCTTTCTGGTGCAGAATGGCGTCAGCACCGTGCAGCTGAGCGGCATTCCTGATGCCCCTGTCACCGTTGACGCTCAGGCCATTGTCATCAGCCTCAAGATTCGCTCCTGCCCTGCCACTCAGGCCGTCGATACAGCGCTGCAGGCCCACGAATGGTTACACAAAGCAGGCTGCAACCGTTTCTACTTCAAGTATTGCTCGACCTTCGACAGCACCGCTGCCGGGAACATTGGCCCTGTTACCGATGCCCTGCTGGATGCCTGTCAGCAGCCACTGGCGATTATTTGCCCGTCGCTACCGGTCAATGGACGGACGGTCTATCAGGGTCATCTGTTTGTATTTGATCAGCTCCTCAGTGAGTCAGGGATGCGCCATCACCCGGTGACCCCCATGACCGACAGCCATCTGGGCCGGGTCATTGAAGCGCAGGCGCGCGGTCAGGCCGGACTGGTCAGCTATGACGTTATCAGGCACGGCAGCGCTGTGATTGCCGAACGCCTGCAGGAGCTGACGGAACAGGGTAAACGTTACGCAGTCATGGACACGCTGCAGGAACAGCACCTGCTCGATATCGCCGCAGCCGTTATCGACCAGCCACTGGTTACCGGCGGCTCAGGGCTCGCTATCGGGCTGGCCAGACTGATGGCCGCGGAAGACGCGGCTCAGAATCATGCCGCTGAAGCGGAAGGCCGCCCGGCGCCAAGCCCAAGCCTCATCCTGTCCGGCTCCTGCTCTGAGATGACCAACCGACAGGTCAATCATTATCTGCCTCTGGCGGCACATCGCATGATCGATATTCAACGCTGTCTGGAAGATGGTCCCGCCTATCTGCTGGAGCTGCAGCAATGGAGTACCGAACAGGCCCTGCAAGCCTATCAGCAGGGTCAGCCTGCACCGCTGCTGTACGCGACGGCCACGCCTGATCAGGTCAGTGCGACGCAACAGGCCTATGGTGCAGAACGCGCCAGTCAGGCCATTGAAACTCTGTTTGGCCAGCTGGCAGTCGGTGTTTACCAGCAGGGTGTGCGCAACTTCATCATCGCCGGCGGGGAAACCTCCAGCAGCGTCACTCAGGCACTGGCCGTCAACGCCTTCCATATTGGCCCGCAGATAGCGCCGGGCGTGCCCTGGGTACGCGCCACCGACCGCCCGCTGTCAATGGCGCTCAAGTCCGGCAATTTCGGTAGTGAAAGTTTCTTCAGCCGCGCTCAGGAGTTCCTGCAATGAACGAGCATGATACCCGTCAGGCCATGGTCGAGCTGGGCCTGTCCCTGTTCAATCGCGGCTATGCCACCGGCGGCTCCGGCAACCTGTCGGCCCGACTGGATGATGGCCGCATTATCGCCACGCCTACCAATTCCTGCCTCGGCCGTCTGCAGGCGGAGCGCCTGTCACTGGTGGACGAGGAAGGCCGTCACCTCCAAGGCGACAAGCCCACCAAGGAGCTGAACTTCCACTTGTCGCTGTACCAGAATGACCCCGGCAAGCGCGCCGTGGTGCATCTGCACTGCACCTATCTGACCGCCCTGTCCTGTCTGGAGGGTCTGGACAGCAGCAATGTTATTCGCCCTTTTACGCCTTATTACGTCATGCGTGTCGGTCAGCTGCCGCTGATCCCTTATTACCACCCGGGAGATGAGCGCATCGCCCGTGATCTGGGCGAACAGGCGCGCGATTACAATGCCTTTCTGCTGGCCAATCACGGCCCGGTCGTCACCGGCCGTGACCTGTACCACGCCGTGGACAATATGGAAGAGCTGGAAGAAACCGCGCGGCTGGCACTGCTGCTGTCTCAGCAGCGAGTGCGTTATCTGAGTGAACAGGAAGTCCTTGAATTAAGCCGGAGGAAAGTCTGATGCGTCTGGCAGCCAACCTTACCATGCTGTTCAACGAAGTCCCTTTCATGCAACGCTTCGCGCTGGCCGCTGAACAGGGTTTCAAAGCCGTAGAGTTTCTTTTCCCCTACGAGTTTGATGCCGGGCTGCTGGCGCAGGAGCTGCACCGGCATGGCCTGACCCAGGCCTTGTTCAACATGCCACCGGGCGACTGGGCGGCAGGCGAGCGCGGTATGGCAGCGATACCTGAGCGTGAGGAAGAATTTCGCAGCCATCTGCCGACCGTACTGAAATACGCGCAGGCATTGCAGTGCAAACAGGTCCATGCCATGGCGGGAATAGTGCCAGCCGGAGCACAACGAGCAGATTATGAGGCGACCTTCATCGCCAACCTGCGCCATGCTGCTGACTTTTTTGCACCTCACGGCATCAGGGTCCTGACTGAACCCCTCAATCAGCGTGACATGCCGGGCTACTTTATCAGCCATCAGCGTCAGGCGGCGGCACTGATAGACCAGATCGGCCGCGCCAACGTCGGGCTGCAGTTTGACTGCTACCACGCGCAGATCATGGACGGCGACCTGAGCCACCTGATCAGGTCACTGCTGCCCTATATCGCCCATATCCAGATCGCTTCTGTCCCACAACGCAATGAACCGGATCAGGGCGAACTGAATTATCCCTACCTGTTCCAGCATCTGGAGCGGCTGGGCTATCAGGGATGGATAGGTTGTGAATACAAACCTGCCTCCACCACGCTGGATGGACTGGGGTGGGCTCAACCTTATCTGAGCTGACCCGCCATCGGTCGCCACCGAAGTAAAGAGCAAACGTCATAACAACAACAATGACAGCAGTCTGACGGCTGACCTGTTCGGGTCTGCTCATGCCTGCTTACGAGGTTCTAACGATGAATACCACTCTGATTGGTGTACTGCTGGGCATGATCGCCCTTCTGTTTATGGTGCTGCGCACCCGCATTCACGTTTTCCCGGCCATGGTCATCGCCACGCTGATCATGGGCCTGTTTGCTGGCATGGCGCCGGCAGATCTGACCAAAACACTGACCACCGGTTTTGGCAATACGCTGTCATCCATTGGGCTGATTATCGGTTTTGGCGTCATGATGGGCGCCTGCTTCGAGATTTCCGGTGCCGCCAAACGCATGGCCAAAACCTTCATCAAGATCTTTGGCAGAGGCCGCGAGGACATCGCTCTGGGTGTGACCGGGCTGGTGGTCTCCATACCCGTATTCTGTGACTCGGCCTATATCCTGCTGCAGTCACTGGTAAGGGCCATATCGCGCAACACCGGCAAATCGGCGGTCGGACTGGGCGCTGCGCTGGCCATTGGTCTGCTCATTACCCATGCCATGGTACCGCCCACGCCAGGCCCGGTCGGTGTGGCCGGTATTCTCAATGTGGATATCGGTAGCTTTATGCTGTGGGGTATTGTGATCTCCATCCCCATGCTGCTGGTCACCCTGCTGTACACCCGTCGAATCGGCGAACAGTTCTTCCGCATGCCTGCCGCAGATGGCAGCTGGATTCTGTCACGAGCAGGCATCGACAGCGCTGAACAGATCAATGATATGGATGACAAGGATCTGCCCGGTAACCTGCTGGCCTTCAGCCCCATTGTGCTGCCCATCATCCTGATCCTGATCCGCACCCTCTTCCCCAACGTGCCCGGGCTGGCAGGTGATGTGATTCAACTGGTGGGACATCCTGTGATCGCTGTCGGTATCGGCGTGCTGATCGCCGTGTACGGTCTGACCGGCAAGCTGTCGCGTGAAGAAATCTTCACGGCCATGGATCGTGGCGTGTCTGAGACGGGCATCATCCTGCTGGTTACCGGTGCAGGCGGCGCCATGGGTGCCATCCTGAAAGCATCCGGTGCGGGCGATGCCATCGCCTCATCCGTGGTCGCTTCCGGCCTGCCCGGCATCATGATTCCCCTGTTCATTTCTGCGCTGCTGCGTGCCGTTCAGGGTTCAGCCACCGTCAGTATGATCACTACCGCATCCATCACTGCCCCATTGATTGCAGGGCTGCAACTCGACCCGCTGTTTGTTGCACTGGCCTGTGCGGTCGGTACAGTGGGCTTCAGCCACTTCAACGACTCCTACTTCCATGTGGTCACCCGTACTCTGGGGATCAGTGACACCCGCTCACAGCTGCGCATCTGGAGCGTGACCGCCACTATCGCCGGGGGCACAGGTGCCACCATGGTGGTGGTACTCAATCTGCTGTTCGGCTCTGGCGGTACCGCGTTTGACCCGGTCGTGCCCGTCATCCTGACGCTGGTATTGCTGGCGCTGGGGCGTAAACGCGAAAACATCACACTGCAGGGCGTCACCAGCAAGCAAGGTGTCTGATGTTCATCTGACCAACCGTAAATAAAAATCCGGCGGGAAACCCGCCGGATTTTTTCTTTTGACGCAAAGTCTGAAAGTACAGCGATGATCACCACACTGTCAGATGCAGGTCATACTACTCGCCGCACCAGCTGCCCCTGATGCCAGCCACGCAGATTCTCCTTCAACTGGGTCACCATACGCTGCCGCGATTCCACCGTGGCCCAGGCGTTGTGAGGAGTAACAATCAGGTTATCAAGCGGTTCATCCAGCAGGATGTTGCCTTCTCGGGGTGGCTCCACACTCAGTACATCAGTTGCCGCCGCGGCAATGATGCCGTGCTTCACCGCCTGATGCAGATCCTGTTCGTTGACGATGCCACCACGGGCCGTATTGACCAGCATGGCGCGGGTTTTCATCAACCCCAGACGACGGGCATCAATCAGATTGCGGGTGGCGTCTGTCAACGGGCAATGCAGGGTCAGGAAGTCAACCTGAGGTAACAGCGTATCCAGCTCGATGCGTCCGTCTGTTGCTTCGGTGCCGGGGCGGGCAGCGACCAGCACCTTCATACCAAAAGCCTTTGCCAGATGGGCTACCGCCTGCCCCAGCTCACCATAGCCAATGATCCCCAGCGTCTTGCCCGCCAGTTCGCCCATCGGGTAGTCCGCCAGACAGAAGGTGCTGCTTTTCTGCCAGCGCCCTTCAGCGATATCGGCCTGATACCAGGTAAACCGGGTTGCCAGTACCAGCATCAGCATCAGCGTATGCTGAGCCACTGCGGGCGTACCGTATCCCTGACAGTTGCAGACCGGGATGCCGCGCGCCTGTGCCGCCTGCAACTCCACATTATTGGTGCCGGTGGCTGAGACGAGAATCAGCTTGAGGTCAGGCAGCGCCTGAATAGTGTCAGCCGTCAGTACCACCTTGTTGACGATAGCGACCGTGGCCCCCTGCAGGCGTTCCAGCACCTGTTCCGGCCGGGTGCCGGGATACTTCACGTAGCTCAGACCCGGCAGATGCAATCCACGCATATCGAGATCACCAAAATCCAGACTCGCTTCATCAAGAAAGACAATACTCGACATGGGCTCATTCGCTCCTTGGTATCGATAGAAAAGTAGGGAAACAAGATAACCGTCCGGCAGCCCCTGTGGTACAGGCACTGCACCACGCAACATCGGTCATGCAATGTTCGCCACACCACAGAGCACTGGCTCAACGAACCGCGTTACAGACCTGAAGACAGTTGGGGCAAGGCCAGATCAGCCGCCAGCGGCAGTTTGAAATGCAGCAGATCATCAGCTCGGGTCTTGCCCATATTGATGGCAATCATCGGCTTGCCCAGCTCATGGGCGCGCCGGCAAAACCGGAAGCTGGAAAACACCATCAGCGACGTACCGATCACCAGCACACCATCTGCCGCCTCCAGTGCAGCAAAAGAGCGATCAACCCGCTCGCGGGGTACATGATCACCGTAGAACACCACATCGGGCTTAAGAATGCCGTTACAGGCAGGGCAATCGACCACCCGGAAGCGACTGAAATCGATCCCATCCAGATCCGCGTCACCATCCGGCGCGGTGTCCGCGCGCATGGCCGCATAATCCGGGTTGAGCAGCGCCATGTGCTGGTGATGCTCATCCCGCGGCATCAGCAGGCCACAGGACATGCAACGAATATCAGCGGAACGCCCGTGCAGATCGACCACCTGCTGGCTGCCTGCTTTCTGATGCAGGCCATCGACGTTCTGTGTCACCAGCAACTCCACCCTGCCTCGCTGCTCCCAGTCTGCCAGCGCGCTGTGTGCGGCATTGGGCTGCGCCCGCGACATCACCGGCCAGCCCACCAGACTGCGCGCCCAAAAGCGCTGACGACAGGCTGGCTGCTTCATGAAGTCCGCGTGCTGAACGGGAGGGTTGCGCTTCCAGTTACCTTCGTGGTCACGATAGTCGGGAATTCCCGAGGCGGTGCTGATACCGGCCCCGGTAATCACAAACAGGCGAGGATGGCTGCGCAGCCAGTCGGATGTTCTGGCGAACAGCGCTTCACGGCTTTGTGCCGTTGTCACTGACTCTTCACTGCTTACTGCGTCCTGACCATTCATGCTGCTTTCCTTTATCTGACCGGCCGGCCTGAACACGCGGCTTGCTTACCAGGCGTTTTCATCCACACCCATTTTGCCGAGAAACTGCCGATGGCTGGCCATTTCTGCCTCGGTAGGCTGCAGCACCGGGATGGCTGCCTTCCGCACTACCCGACGGATAATACCGGCATCATCCTCACCTTCCCCCTCACCCGCCAGCATCAGGCTGGTCTGGCCACCGGTCATCAGCAGATACACATCAGCCAGAATCTCGGAGTCAAGCAAGGCGCCGTGCAGGGTACGCCCGGAGTTATCGACGCCCAGACGACGGCACAACGCATCGAGGTTGTTCTTCTGCCCCGGGTACATCTTGCGTGCCATCGCCAGCGTATCGGTGATGGTACAAATCTCATCGATACGCTGCAGCGCCGGGTTGTACATCTTCAGTTCATGATTGAGGAAGCCCACGTCGAAAGGTGCATTGTGGATGATCAGCTCGGCACCGGTTACAAACGCCAGAAAGTCGTCGACAACGGCAGCAAACTTGGGCTTATCAATCAGGAATTCGTCGGTAATACCGTGGACGGCCACCGCTTCCGGGTCCACCTCTCGCTCAGGATTGATATAAACGTGAAAGTGGCGGTTGGTGTGCTTGCGGTCCACCAGCTCGACACAACCGATTTCCACCAGACGATGGCCTTGCAGGGGGTCGATACCGGTGGTTTCGGTATCCAGAATTATCTGTCTCATGGGGTTCGCTCTGCTCCTGCTTCCACCGCCTCACTACCTCTAACAGACTGGGCGGAAATTATTGCGGTGGGATGAACATCAAGATGATGACCTGCAACGCAACAGGTCATCAGAAATAATAGATCAGATCACCTGGCACGTTCTTCAGCCAGCGCCTGCTCCAGTCCCTGATTGGCCAGCTGGTCTGCCAGCTCATTGCCTTCATGGCCGGCGTGGCCCTTGACCCAGTGCCAGCGCACATCATGCCGCTGGGTTTGCTCATCCAGTGCCTGCCACAAGTCCTTGTTCTTCACCGGCTCCTTGCTGGCCGTCTTCCAGCCCTTGGCTTTCCAGCCTTTCAGCCAGCTCTGAATACCCTGCTGCACATAGCGGGAGTCGGTAAACAGATCCACGGGACAGGGCCGTTTCAGTGCCCGAAGCGCTTCAATGGCAGCCATCAGCTCCATACGGTTGTTGGTCGTATGTGGTTCACCGCCACACAGCGTACGCTCCACGCCACGGTAACGCATGGCGGCTCCCCAGCCACCAGGGCCGGGGTTACCACGACAGGCGCCATCGGTATAAATCACTACTCGTTGAGATTCAGTTGTCACCTTTGGGGTTCCGCATAGCTTTGGGATTGCGCATTGAAGGTCGTGCCACAGGCATTGGCAGCAGGGGTCTGACTCGCCAGCTGGGGCGAATCGGGATCATGCTGCTGACCTCTTTGCAGGCGACGGTGACGCTGAATACGCCAAACCAGTCCGCCAACCCATGTTGACAATAATTAAGCACCGGGCCATTGAAACGATGCACAAAATGACCCTGACGATGCTCCACCCGGCAAGACAGCAGTGTCAGCCAGTCATTGAGACGGCTCTTGCTCAGCGCAGGCCAGCGCCGCAGGCGGGTAAGGCCGGCAGGATTGTACCCAACGACCACCAAATGGCCAGAAGGAATCAATGCACGAATGGCCTCACGCAGCACCTGATGAGGCTGACGGGCGAAGTCCAGTACATGATGAAGGACGATGACATCGAGGGAGTTCTCGGCAAAGGGCAGCTCATCCGGACGCATTACCAGACCACCAAAAGGCAGTTCGCCGCGAGCACTGGGCAGACTGTGCATGATATGACGAATAGTACTTTGTTGAGCCAGTTGCCGGCTGCCAGCCACACTTTGCGACAGCAGATGATAGCCAAACAGACCGGGCATGATGCGATCCAGCGCCTGCTGCTCAGCAGCCAGCAGTTGTTGCCCTGCCGGGCTGTCCAGCCAGTTACGCCACTTTTTCAGTGACGGCTTGTAGGCTGATTCATCAATCACAGAGGCCAATTTCACGGAAGCAACGCTCAAAGAAACAACCTCCTGTTGACTGCAAGTAACGCATCGACATCGTCGATACCACTTTATTCATATTCTGGGGGCATACTCAGCCGGTGCTGGCAAAGTAAATGATCGCCCTGAGCAACACTACCGGTCAGCATCAACACTGATCGTAAACCGCCTTGCTTACCCCCGGAAGAAAAGCGCTATCATAGCAGAAACCCTCGTATGGAGACGTACAATGCCCCGCATAACGCCCATCCCGGCCTTCAACGACAACTACATCTGGTGCTGGATTGATGAGGATAGCCACAGGGCTGCCGTTGTGGACCCGGGAGATGCGGACCCCGTCCTCAACTTCCTCAAAGAACACCAGCTGCAGCTCGATACCATTCTGGTCACCCATCATCATCATGATCACACCGGCGGCATTGAGCGCCTGCTGCAGGAGGCGTCACCGCTGACCAGCATTCCGGTATACGGCCCATCCAATTCGGTGATCCGCAGTATTTCCGAACCGATGCATGAGGGTGAATCCTTCCTGCTGTTCGGGCGACGGGTGCAGGTCATGACCATTCCTGGCCATACCCTTGATCACATCGGCTATTTTGTCGCTGCCAGCGCCACTGACCAGACGCCATTTGTATTCTGTGGTGACACCTTGTTTCGGGCAGGCTGTGGTCGCCTGTTTGAAGGCACCCCGGAGCAGATGCTGCAATCCCTCAACCGTCTTAATGAACTGCCCGCCGAAACACTGGTTTACTGCACTCACGAGTACACCTTATCCAATCTGGCGTTTGCCGCTGCGGTCGAGCCACACAATCAGGCTATTCAGGAGGCCATCAAGGCCGATCAGCACAAGCGTCAGCAGCAGTTGCCTACCCTGCCCTCCACACTGGCAGAAGAGCGCAGGATCAATCCTTTTATGCGGACAGAGGCGCCTGCGGTACAGGCTGCAGCGGGGAACCTCGAACAGATCGATACCACTAATACAACAGAAGTGTTTAGAGTGATAAGGGATTGGAAGAATCGTTTCTGAACGTTTCTTGATCAATTTCCTTGACCGGACCCTTCAGGCTTTTTTAGAATCTCGCGGTTTCGACTCACTAGAGATGCTTTCCGACAGCATTTTTGAGCTCAGGCAGACAGCGTTTTCAGATACAAAACAGGCGTTTCTCTGGCACAGACAACGCCTTTTTATCGTGGATTCACGCTGGTAGTTCATGCCTGGGTACGCAGCAAATAATGGCCGGACGGAGAGCAGAACAACAGATTGGAGGCAGTTTTGCTCAGTAATGTTGGTTCTGTAATCGCCCCGAAACCCGCGCGTGTAACGTCCTGGCTGGGCCTTGCCTGTGTTTCCCTGCTGTTGAGTGCCTGTAATCAGGTGCCCCAGAAGCAGGCGGATACCGGTTATGCTCCCCACTATCGTGACAACGATATCCGGGTTCCAACCTATGTCCGTCCTACCCGCAGCAGTTCCATTGAACAGCGTCAGGTTGCTGATGACCCCGAGATCCGTCTGAACCAGCAGGAAGACGACGATCTGTGGCAACAAACCCGGGATAATTTCCAGCTCAAAGGGTTTTATGACAACCCCCGCGTGCTAAGTCAACGGGAATGGTACGAAAGTTACAAACGCTATCTGGAAAAAGTCAGTAATCAGGCATCACCTTACTACTACCACGTACTGAATCAGGTGCTGGCGCGCAACATGCCCGCCGAAATTGCACTGCTGCCTTTTATCGAAAGTGCCTACAACCCTATGGCGGTGTCCCCTTCCAAGGCTGCTGGCCCCTGGCAGTTCGTGCCCGGCACAGCCAAGCATCTGGGCATGCGCAAAAACGACTGGTATGACGCTCGACGTGACATCGTTGACTCGACCCAGGCTGCACTGAACTACCTGCAGGTGCTGGCTGACCGTTATAACGGTGACTGGTTGCTGGCGCTGGCAGCCTACAACGCCGGTGAAGGCACCATTGATCAGGCCATCAGCCGCAATCAGGGTAAAGGTCTGCCCACCGACTACTGGTCACTGAATCTGCGCAATGAAACCGCGACCTACGTGCCACGTCTGCTGGCTCTGGCCTCGATTGTCGATGATCCGGAAGACTTTGGCGTAGCGCTGGCGCCCATCAGCAATTCTCCTTATTTCACCGTGGTCAAAACCCACGGCCAGATCGATCTGGATACCGCTGCCAACCTGGCCGGTGTCAGCAAATCAGAGCTGAGTGCTCTCAACCCCGGCTATACCTCCGGCGTTACCGCACCCAAAGGGGATGGCCCCGGCCGTCTGCTGGTGCCGATCGAGGCTGCCGAAACCCTGCGTATCGGTCTGAACAACATCACCCCGGAGCAACAGGTCGCCTGGCGTCGCTATGAAGTTCGCCGTGGCGATAATCTGGGGGTTATTGCCGAGCGCTTTGGCACCTCAGCGCAGGCTATCAAGGACATTAACTCGCTGCGCTCCAACCGCCTGCGAGTAGGCACCAGCCTGATGATCCCTGGCACATACAAGTCCATCTCACAGCAGCAGATCGCCCAGACCAGCAAGGTGCAGCGCACCATCGCCCAGATCAACACCAGCAAGGGATCCTCGGCGCCAGCACCGGCCAAGAACCGCTCTTACAAGGTACGCTCGGGTGACAGCCTTTCTACTATCGCCCAGAAAAGTGGAATGAGCGTCAAGGAACTGGTCTCCCTGAACAAACTTAATCCCAGGACACCGCTAAAAATCGGCCAGACGCTGAGCCTGAAATCCTTACAAAAAGGCAGCGCCCAGCAGCAGGTGGCCTCAAGCAAGATCAACTACAAAGTCAGGAATGGTGACTCTCTGTCCACCATTGCCGACCACTTCAATGTCAGTGTCAAATCCCTGCAGACCTGGAATGGCCTGAAAAACCACAGTATTCGCGCCGGGCAGAGCCTGACGGTCTACACCAGTGAAGTGGCTTCTGCAGGTGCCAGCGATACCTGACCTGCTCCTCGTACATGAAGGCAAACAGGGGTCTGCATCCTCTGTTTGCTTTCGTTAATCCTGCACACGACGCCCCGTCCCCGCCGGGTGAAACCTGCCTCTGCTTTTTGTGCCTGACAGGCATTTCGACTACCCACAACTTCAAGGTAGCCAGGCAACACACTGCAACGCTCAGAGTGCTTCTATCCATGACGGGGTCTGGTTGGCCGAAATAAAACCCGGTAAGGTTGATGCCGAACTTTAGCGACAGGATGTTCCATGCTCCGGCTTTCAGGTCTTGATCAGGCACCTTCCCGGCCTCACCGCATTCCTTCTCGTCGAACAGCCTTTGTTCGCAGCCTTACCTCGCTCTGCATGATATTGCTGTCCTGCCTTCAGCTGGCACAGGCTGCGGATAACACTGCTGCAGCCAGCCCTGCCACCAGCGAGGTGTCCGTTGCGCAGTCGCAGGCAACAGCGCAACATGCCTGGGCCATGTACGGAGCCCCCAGGTACCCGGCCAACTTCAGTCACTTTGCTTACGCCAACCCTGATGCCCCCAAGGGCGGCACACTGAAGCGCTCCGCCATGGGCACCTTTGACAGTCTCAATTCCTTTATTTCCAAAGGCACACCAGCGGCAGCCTCCACGCTGCTCTACGACACCCTGATGGTGCACTCGCAGGATGAAACCTCCAGCATCTATGGCTTGATCGCCCAGACTATTACCGTGCCTCCTGAGCGCACCTGGGTAGAGTTCGGCATCAACCCCAAGGCCCGCTTTCAGGACGGCCAGCCGATCACCGCGGCTGACGTCAAATTCTCCTTTGAAACCCTGATTAACAAGGGCAGCCCGCTCTACGCGGTGTATTATCACGACGTCACCGGTGTGGAAATCAAAGACCCGCTGACCATCCGCTTCACCTTCAGGGATGGCAACAATCGCGAGCTGCCGCTGATTCTCGGCCAGTTGCCGATCTTCCCCGCCCATTACTGGCAGCACAAAGACTTCGCCGCCGCCAATCTGACCGTTCCGGTCGGCTCCGGTGCCTACACCGTGGAGAAGATCATTCCCGGCCGCACCATCGTCTACAAACGCCTGGACAACTACTGGGCCAAAGACTTACCGAGCCGCAAAGGCATCGATAACTTCGACCACCTGAGCTACGACTATTACCGTGATGGTGATGTGGCGCTGGAAGCTTTCAAAGCCGGTGAGTTCGATCTGCGGCAGGAAAACTCCGCCTCACGCTGGGTGACCCGCTACGATATTCCCGCCGTGCATGACGGGCGGATTCTCAAATTGTCAATCCCTGATCACAACCCGTCCGGCATGCAGGGCTACATCTACAACACCCGCCGCGAGCTGTTCCAGAATATCAAGGTGCGTGAGGCGCTGGCCTATGCCTATGACTTTGAGTGGGCCAACAAGAACCTGTCTTACGGTGGCCTGACCCGCACGCGCAGCTATTTCATGAACTCGGAAATGGAATCCACCGGCACACCCAGTGCCGATGAACTGAGCCTGCTGGAACCGCTGAAAGAGGAGGTGCCGGCGCGGGTGTTCAGCGAGCAGTACAACCCGCCGCAGACCGATGGCAGCGGCAATATCCGCCCGCAGCTACGTCAGGCGTTGCGCATTCTTCGTGAAGGTGGCTGGGAGATTCACGGCAATCGCCTGCTCAACGACAAAACCGGCGAACAGATGCGTTTTGAATTACTGATCTATTCTGACCCCGGCATGGAGCGCACGGTGTTGCCTTATATTCGTAATCTGCGCCGCCTCGGTATTGATGTGGAAATACGCCGGGTCGATATCACCCAGTTCATCAACCGCCTGCGCAACTTCGACTTCGACATGACCGTGGCAGTGGTTCCGATGTCCAACTCCCCCGGCAACGAACTGCGTGACTACTTCAATTCCGCCAATGCCAATGTGCCTGACAGCTCCAACCTGGCGGGCATCAGCAACCCGGCAGTGGATACGCTGGTAGAGAAGATCATCAACGCCCCGAGCAAAGAGATGTTTGTGGCAGCCTGCAAAGCACTGGACCGGGTGCTGCTGTGGAACTTCTATCTGGTACCACAGTTCACCATCCCCGACACCCATATTGCCGTGTGGGACAAGTTCGGCCGCCCCGGTACCTTGCCGTTGTACAGCCCCGGAATCGATACCTGGTGGGCCAAATCAGCTGAACATGCCGCCTCTAGCCAAGGAAATCCGTAATGGCCGCCTATATTGCCCGCCGCCTGCTGCTGATCATCCCTACCCTGTTTGGCATCCTGCTGCTGAACTTCATCATCATTCAATCCGCTCCCGGCGGCCCGGTTGAACGGGCCATAGCCAACCTGCAGGGGCTGAACGTCAGTGCGACGGCACGTATCAGCGGTGAAGGTGGCTCCACCATGAGTAGCCAGCATCACGACTCGCGGGCGGCACGTGGCCTTGATCCGGAGCTGGTGAAGCGCATAGAAGCGCAGTACGGGTTCGACAAACCACCAGCGGAACGCTTCTGGCTGATGGTCAAGAACTACCTAAGCTTCAACTTCGGCACCAGCTTCTATTCCGACAAGACGGTGCTGGAACTGATCAAGGAGAAACTGCCGGTCTCCATCACCATCGGCCTGTGGACGACCCTGATCACCTATCTGGTATCCGTGCCACTGGGCATCCGCAAGGCTGTGCATCACGGTAGCCGCTTCGATGTCTGGACCAGTACCGCCATTACCGTCGGCTATGCCATTCCCAACTTCCTGTTTGCCATTCTGCTGATCGTCGTCTTCGCCGGAGGCACCTACTTCAGCTGGTTCCCGCTGCGAGGGCTGACCTCCGCCAACTTCGATCAGCTGAGCTGGGGTGGCAAGGTCATCGACTATCTCTGGCATATCACGCTGCCGGTGCTGGCCTCGGTCATTTCCAGCTTTGCCACCATGACCATGCTGACCAAAAACAGCTTTCTCGATGAAATTCACAAGCAATACGTGATGACGGCACGGGCCAAGGGTCTGGGTGAGCAGCGCATTCTCTACGGACACGTGTTCCGCAACGCCATGCTGCTGATCATCGCCAGCCTGCCCGCCTCGCTGATCGGCATCTTCTTCACCGGCTCCATGCTGGTGGAAGTGATTTTCTCCCTCGATGGCCTCGGCCTCTTGGGCTTTGAATCGGTAATGAACCGCGACTATCCGGTGGTGTTCGGCACCCTGTTCATCTTCACCCTGATTGGCCTGCTGCTGAAACTGATCAGCGACATCACCTATGTTCTGGTTGATCCCCGTATTGATTTCGAGAGCCGCGAACAATGAGTACCGACATGCCGACTTCTGCAGCCGCCGGCACCGTCACCGCCGGCAATCCACCCAAGCGACGTCGCTTGAGCCCCATCAACCAGCGTCGTCTGGCGATATTCAGAAACCATCGTCGTGGCTACTGGTCATTCTGGCTGATGCTGATCCTGTTTGTGCTTAGCCTCGGGGCCGAGCTGATCGCCAATGAGCGCCCGCTACTGGTGCGCTATAACGATCAGTGGTACTTCCCGCAGCTGCATGACTATTCTGAACTGACCTTTGGCGGCGAGTTCGATATGTATGCCGACTACAAAGACCCCTTTGTCGCCAGGCAGATCAATGAACATGGCTGGATGCTGTGGCCGCCCATCCGCTTCAGCTACGACACCATCAATTTTGACCTGCCGACCCCCGCCCCGTCGGCGCCCACTGCCACCAACCTGCTGGGTACCGATGATCAGGGCCGTGATGTGCTGGCAAGGGTCATCTACGGTTTCCGCGTATCGATGCTGTTTGCCCTGACGCTGACGATTGCTTCTTCCGTCATCGGCATTGTGGCGGGCGCGGTGCAGGGCTACTACGGTGGCAAGGTGGACCTGTTCTTCCAGCGCTTTATCGAGATCTGGTCGGGCCTGCCGGTGCTGTTCCTGCTGATCATTCTCAGCAATATCGTGCAGCCCAACTTCTGGTGGCTGCTGGGCATAATGCTGCTGTTCAGCTGGATGAGTCTGGTGGATGTGGTCAGGGCCGAATTCCTGCGCAGCCGTAATCTGGAATATGTTCGCGCCGCCCGCACGCTGGGCATGGGCAATGGTCGCATCATGTTCAAGCACATCCTGCCCAATGCCATGGTCGCGACCCTGACCTTTATGCCCTTTATCTTCAATGGCTCGTTGGTGACCCTGACGTCCCTCGACTTTCTCGGTTTCGGTCTGCCGCTGGGCTCACCCTCACTGGGCGAGCTGCTGGAACAGGGCAAGAACAATCTGCAGGCACCCTGGCTGGGTATCTCCGCCTTCGTCGTGCTGTCGGCCATGCTGACCATGCTGATTTTCATCGGTGAGGCCGTACGCGATGCCTTTGACCCGCGCAGTACCTTCGTTCCCGCTGCCAGCAAACCCGCAGCAACATCTCAGGCCAGCGACGGAGACCAGCACTGATGAGCACCACTACTTCTCCGCTACTGCAGGTCGACAACCTGTGGGTCAGCTTCAACGGCCATCCGGTGGTCAAGGGCGTCAGCTTCTGCGTGCAAAAAGGCCAGACTCTGGCACTGGTCGGCGAGTCAGGCTCGGGTAAGTCGGTGACCGCGCAGTCGATCCTGCGCCTGCTGCCCTACCCCAGCGCCAGCCATCCTCAGGGCCGTATCCTGTTTGATGGGCAGTCACTGCTGGAGCTGGACGCGCAAGGGATCCGACAGATCCGCGGCAACCGCATTGCCATGATTTTTCAGGAGCCGATGACCTCGCTCAACCCGCTGCATACCATCGAAAAGCAGATCACCGAGATTCTCGAATTGCATGTGGGTCTGCGCGGTGCGGCAGCGCGCAAGCGCACACTGGAGTTACTGGAGTGGGTCAAACTGCCCGACCCGCCCAGCCAGCTGCAGCGCTACCCCCATGAACTGTCCGGCGGTCAGCGCCAGCGGGTGATGATCGCCATGGCACTGGCCAACGAGCCTGAGCTGCTGATTGCCGACGAGCCGACGACCGCGCTGGACGTCACCATCCAGAAGCAGATTCTCGACCTGCTGAAAGAACTGCAGCAACGTCTGGGCATGGCGATACTGCTGATTACCCATGACCTCAATATCGTTCGTCACTACGCTGATGAAGTCTGCGTGCTGTATCACGGTGAGCAGCAGGAATATCGCCCCACGGCCGAATTGTTTGCCGCCCCGCAGGCAAGCTACACCCGTACCCTTCTGGCGGCAGAGCCATCAGGCACGCCTGCGCCACTGGCAGGCAACGCCGCCGAGCGTCTGCTAGGTCATGACCTGAAGATCTGGTTCCCCATCAAGCGGGGGTTCTTCAGGAAAGTCAGCAGCCATGTGAAAGCCGTAGACGGCGTCAACTTATCACTGCGTGCAGGGGAAACCCTGGGCGTGGTGGGCGAGTCGGGCTCAGGCAAGACCACCCTGGGGCTGGCGCTGGTCAAACTGCTGGGGTATCAGGGCGAGCTGAGTTTTGATGGTCAGTCCCTGCAGGGGATGAATCAGAAAGCCTTCAAACCTCTGCGGCGGCGTATCCAGATGGTGTTCCAGGATCCCTATGGCAGCCTCAGCCCCCGTATGACCATCGGTGAAATTATCGCTGAAGGTTTACAGGTGCATGCCATGGGCTCCGACAGTGAACAGGAGCAGGCGGTGATCACTGCCCTGCAGGAAGTCGGTCTCGACCCGGCCAGCCGCCATCGCTATCCCCATGAGTTCTCCGGCGGGCAGCGCCAGCGGATCAGCATCGCTCGTGCGCTGGTGCTGAAACCGGAGGTGATCATTCTGGACGAGCCCACCTCGGCCCTTGATCGTACCGTGCAGTCACAGATCATCGACCTGCTACGTCATCTGCAGCAGAAGTACGGCCTGAGTTATGTCTTTATCAGCCATGATCTCAGTGTGGTGCGGGCGCTCAGTCACCGGCTGCTGGTGATGTATCAGGGCAAGGTGGTGGAAGCCGGAGAGGCTGCCGATGTATTTGACCGCCCCCGGCATCAGTACACCCGCACCCTGATGCAGGCAGCACTGGGCTAACGCGCCCCCGCAACTCCCTCTTCCCGTATGGAAGAGGGATTCACGCTGAGCATGTCAGGCTGAAGGGGACGCCCGCTGCATCTGCTGCAGAAAAGCCGCCACCCCCGTATCACCTTCTGCCGGTGCCCAGGGAGCAAAGTCGGTTTTGACCTCAGGCCGGTAGGGGCCGGGCTTGATCTCCATGACCACGGCAGGCCCATCCAGCGGGTACAGGCTGTGCCAGGTGTGAGCATCAAACTCCAGCGCACAGAGCGCGCCCCCCGTCTCCAGCCTATGCCGGCTCAACTCGCGGCCATCCTCGCTGAACGTCACCACCATCATCCTGCCCTGCAACATCAGCAACAGTTCCCGTTTGTCTTCCTGCCGGTGGCAATGAGGACGAACATAAGTGCCGGACTGCAAAGCAATACACACCCGCTGCACCGGCTCATCGTGACTGGCATGCAGCAGCAGATGACTGCGTAGCCGTGGTGAGGCAGCGGCCTGTGCCAGTAAAGCATCAAACAGCGACTGGTCGAGCAATACATCAGCCATGATGACTGCCCTCTACAACGCTAGCCTGAGCCTGCGGCGCCATCAGCCAGCGAGCCTCTGCGGTCTGCAGGTGTGGCTGATGCCGGTGCAGGGCGGTGCTGACGCCGGCCGCCCAGGTACAGCTGATCTGCAGGGTGTCACCGTGGGCTACCAGCAACAGCGTCTGCTGCTGGTAGTGCTGCTCCAGCTCAGCAATCAGCCCCAGCACCCGCTGGGCCACTGCCGTAGTGCTTTCTACCCCCCAATGCTGATGATCTGCATGCTGCTCATCCTGTCGCCACACGTCGGCATAGTGCTGATCTCCCAGCCCTTCCAGCTCACCGAAGCTGCGCTCGCGCAGGGCTGCTGACAGTTCCAGAGGGACGGAGAAAAACGCTGCTGCCGCTTCGGCCGTCTGTTTTGCCCGCAGAAAGTCGGAGCTGAAAATACGATCCGGCTTCGGCAGTGACCAGTCCTCAAGCGTCGCGGCCACCTGCTCGCGCCCACGCCCGGTCAGACCATAGCGGCTGCAACCGATCTCAGGCGTACTGACAATGATGCCCTGCCCGTTCGCTTCGCTATGCCCATGACGCATGACCAGATACCGATTGGACCACGACTGCCCTGTCTTGCTATTGCCCTTAGCCATTTACTTCACCTGACACTGTGTTATCTGACGCTGCTGAGCCATGACTATCGACGCATTCTGTTGATATTGCTGACCAGAACTTTACCCCACCCGGTCAACTCCCCATTCGCTGAATCACTGGCTGCAGAGTAAACTCCTTACCTTACCTATTTACTCCACAGGAGCAACGAATGGAGTCGTTAATGATGCTGCTTGGCCTTGGCCTGCTGCTGGCTCTGGGGTTCAGCCTGATTGGCGTGCCCCTGCTGATGCGCAAGGTCAACCGCCTGGAGCAGCAGCTATGGGACGTGCAGCACCAGCTGGCACAGCGCAGCCAGAGCCAGCAGCAACCCACCTCCTCCGCTACCACAGCTAAAGCGTCCGTATCGACAGCTGAACAGCCAGCCTCTACCGCCAGCACCGTCAGTCCGATAAGCGATTCCATCCGTCCGCCGCAATCACCGGCCAAGGAGTCCACAGCTCAAGCGGATACACACAACACCAGCGCGCAGCCGTCCCCCTGGGGGCGACAGGCACCGGCTGAGACTCAGCGTGCAGTCAGCACAGAATCACTGCAGCCGCTCGCGGCTCAGGCCCCGTCAAGCCTGTTCGACAAATTGCTGGCGCTGGGCAAAGGTCACTTTACTCAGGACAACTGGCCTGTCCTTACCGGCATCATTGTGCTGTTCTTCGGCGTCAGCTACCTGATCAAGTATGCCGCTGACAACAACCTGCTACCCATAGAACTGCGCCTGCTGGGTGTAATGCTGCTGGGTGCAGTCCTGATCGGCGTGGGCTGGCGCATGCGCCATCGTGACAGCCACTACAGTACCCTGCTGCAGGGCGGGGGTTTTGGCCTGCTGTTCATTACCCTGTTTGCCACCTACCGCTTCTACGGCCTGCTCCCAGCCAGTGTGACCTTCGCTGCGATGTTTGGCGTTGTGCTGTTTGCCAGTTTTCTGGCGGTCCGTCAGAACAGCCTGATCCTCGCAGTTCTGGGCTCGCTCGGCGGCTATCTGGCCCCCCTGCTGGCCTCCAGTGACAGCGGTAACCATATCGGTCTGTTCAGCTACTACGAAGTACTGAACCTCGGCCTGCTGGCAATGGCCTGGTTCAAGGCCTGGCGTCTGCTCAATCTGATTGGTTTTGTCTTCTGCTTCACGCTACTGGGGATGTGGATGGCCCACGGGTACAGCCCGGCCGACCAGCTGTCCACCGGCGTGTTTGTCGCCCTGTACTTCCTCCACTATGCCGTCCTCAGCCTGCTTTATGGCCTGCGACGGGCACCGCGCTTCCGTGATTATCTGGATGCCACACTGCTGTTCGGCACACCGACGGTCTGCGCCGGGCTGAATTATCTGCTGCTGAACGATCTCGACTACGGTTTGCCACTGGCCACGCTGGCCATGGCCAGCGTCTACGCACTGATGGCCTTCTGGCTGCACGCGCGTCAGCAATTGCCCCTGCTGCAGGATACCTATGCCGCGCTGACGCTGATGCTGGCGACCCTGGCCATCGCCTATGCCGCCAGCGACTTCTGGACCGGTGCCATCTATGCGCTGGAAGGCGCTGGCTGTGTGTGGATCAGCCATCGTACCCAGCGTCCGTTACTGGGCTACTGGGGCATTCTGGTGCAACTGATCAGCGGCTATTACTTTGCCGACGCCAGCCTGTATCAGTCACCAACTTCCCTGCTTGATCCGACTCTGCCTGGCCATGTGCTGCTGGTCGCTGCTGCACTGCTCAGCATGGGCTGGTTACCGCATCAGACACAGGCCATGAGTGCACTGGGCAAACGCCTGCTGCAACTGCCGGCCATTGACTCCATCTCGCAACTGCTGCGTTACGCGCTGGCCGTCTGGAGCCTGGGCTGGTGGCTGCATTTGGGTTGTGAGGCAGTGCCGCTGATCTTCAACAATGGCATAGAGGGCAGCCCTTATGACTACCGCTGGCAACCGGGCTGGATGGCGTTCTGGACATTGTCACTGCTGATCACCAGCATCCTGCACAGCATCACCCGCTGGTCGCTGTTTACTGCGGCACCGGCCATCTGGCTGGGGTTGGGCAGCGCCACTCTGGTATGCCAGATGGCCGAATATCAGCATCTGGGCTTCGCTGCCGGACAAGGCTGGAGCTGGCTGTGGCTTGGCGCGTTTTATCTGGCCCTGTGGTGGCATGACCAGCCCCTGTTCGCCGATCAGCCACCGCGTGGAGCAGACGCACTGCACGCCTGGCTGGGGCTGCTGTGGACAGCGGTCGTCAGTCAGGAAATCTACTGGCAGGCCAGCCATCGTCTGGGCAGCGCAGACTGGGGTCTGTGCCTCGCACTACTGCCCTGGATGATCGCTCTGCTGAAAATGACCTACTACCACGGCTGGCCCTTCGCGCGCCATCAGCGTGGATACGGCTGGCTGCTACAGGCATCGGCACTGGTGCTGGTTGCAGGCTCACTACTGACGCTGATTCTGCCCGGTGATCTGCCACCCTGGCCGTCCATCCCGCTGCTGAACCCTCTTGATCTGCTGTTGATGGCGGCGGCCGCGGTGCTCTGTCTGGCCCGCAGCCAGCTGCAACTAGAACGCCTCAGTGTCGGTGGCTGGCTGGTGGTCGGCCTGATCGGGCTGGCGCAGTTGTCAGCCATCGGCCTGCGTACCCTGCACCACTGGCTGGATGTGCCCTATACCCTGTGGGGGCTGTTTGCCAGCTCCGCCGCCCAGGCCTGGCTGTCGATACTCTGGTGCTTCTGTGGTCTGGCGCTGGCCATCGTCGGCAATCGCAAGCTGGCCTCGCGCCCGGTGTGGTATGCCGGTGCCGGTCTGCTGGTGGTGGTGCTGGCCAAGCTCTATCTTGTTGATCTGCATGGCACAGGCACGCTGGCACGGGTAGTGTCCTTTATCGGCGTCGGTCTGCTGCTGGTCGTCGTGGGTTACTGGTTCCCGGTGCCGAAACAGAGCATGGAAACCACGACAGCCAAGAGCCAGTAAACCCCGCGGGTGCGGGGAACACGTCGATGAAATGACACTTATCAGTACGTTTGGCGGTTTAGCCCCGCGGGCGCGGGGAACGCGGTCGGCCAGCATCTGATGAATGCTGGCAACGCGGTTTAGCCCCGCGGGCGCGGGGAACGCGCATTCGCCATTATCATTGGCATTATCGGACAACGGTTTAGCCCCGCGGGCGCGGGGAACGCAGCCGCCGCCGACTGATGCAGCCGCCACTGCACGGTTTAGCCCCGCGGGCGCGGGGAACGCTAAAACCCATCCCCATTGACGATGCTGGCAGCCGGTTTAGCCCCGCGGGCGCGGGGAACGCCTTTATGGCGAATTTCTCAACCCTATTAATCTCGGTTTAGCCCCGCGGGCGCGGGGAACGCATGATTAAGCTTAGGCATATTCACCTGAAGCGCGGTTTAGCCCCGCGGGCGCGGGGAACGCTACTGAGTATTTGTGTACGTATTATATGCAGTCGGTTTAGCCCCGCGGGCGCGGGGAACGCTGACAGCATGTGCAACAACACGTTTGGATATTCGGTTTAGCCCCGCGGGCGCGGGGAACGCCGTACCCATCAATGCCACTTCCAGCCTCGACACGGTTTAGCCCCGCGGGCGCGGGGAACGCCGAGTACTGCGTGACGGCAAAGAAATGGATGCCGGTTTAGCCCCGCGGGCGCGGGGAACGCGCGCTCTTCAGCAGCAATACGCTGACGCTCGGCGGTTTAGCCCCGCGGGCGCGGGGAACGCAGTATCTGGAAAAGGCGCTACGAGCCGCCTGCCGGTTTAGCCCCGCGGGCGCGGGGAACGCACCTACCTGATATTTCAGGCACTGCTGAACTCACGGTTTAGCCCCGCGGGCGCGGGGAACGCTCCACGCAACTTTACTACCCTCCTTGAGTTCGCGGTTTAGCCCCGCGGGCGCGGGGAACGCCTAGTCTGATCAGACTAGGTGGACAGTTGTTACGGTTTAGCCCCGCGGGCGCGGGGAACGCTGGCTGGAAATGAAATCATCTAAAACTGTTGACGGTTTAGCCCCGCGGGCGCGGGGAACGCGGGCAATGCCCGAAGACGATGCAAAACACGAACGGTTTAGCCCCGCGGGCGCGGGGAACGCGGGCCAAAGGGCAACAACTCAAATATCTACCACGGTTTAGCCCCGCGGGCGCGGGGAACGCGTAAATGGGTCGCCCGAGGATTGGGACGAGGACGGTTTAGCCCCGCGGGCGCGGGGAACGCGCAAACGCTGATGGAGAATGAGAATGAAACTGCGGTTTAGCCCCGCGGGCGCGGGGAACGCATATGTTATTCATCAACCGTCTATCGCGTCTACGGTTTAGCCCCGCGGGCGCGGGGAACGCTGACGAGATAATCGGCAGCGCCTGTTCATGAGCGGTTTAGCCCCGCGGGCGCGGGGAACGCGGCGCCGGGTTACGACAAACATGGATCTCTTCCGGTTTAGCCCCGCGGGCGCGGGGAACGCACAACCTTTGGAGGATGCAAGAGTGAAGCTTACGGTTTAGCCCCGCGGGCGCGGGGAACGCCTTCTCTTGTTAATTCTTCGAGACCTTTTTCACGGTTTAGCCCCGCGGGCGCGGGGAACGCACTGAAGAGAAAAACAACAGACCCATTATTCCCGGTTTAGCCCCGCGGGCGCGGGGAACGCAACGATTCGCCGGAGTCGCCGAGATTATCGGCCGGTTTAGCCCCGCGGGCGCGGGGAACGCGTGATAACCGCACCATTGACCGAGACATGAAACGGTTTAGCCCCGCGGGCGCGGGGAACGCGATCAGATTGTCAGTTGCTGCAACCAAGTTTGCCGGTTTAGCCCCGCGGGCGCGGGGAACGCCCACATAAGATCCCTTCCCAATTATATTCAACCGGTTTAGCCCCGCGGGCGCGGGGAACGCACTTGATGGATACTATTGTTTTTAAAGGTCTTTTTCACCTTCAAAATTTCCACCAGTTTTTTGATCATTTTCCCATCTTGTTAAAGAGCGCTAACCTATTGATTTTAAACAGGTAGAAAAGACACCAGACGCAGCCCGTCCCAATCCACCGGCATCCGCCGGTTGCTGCCATAGGTTTGAAAGTCGAACCCTGACTCGGTATTGGTAGCCCAGGCCATCACCACATTGCCCTGCTCGGCCAGCGCATTCACCTGTTCCCAGATCATCTCCCGGATGCGCCGGGAGGTCTCGCCGACATAGACCCCGGCCCTGACCTCCAGCAGCCACACAGCCAGGCGCCCGCGCAGCCGTGGCGGTACGTTTTCAGTGACGACCACCAGCATGCTCATCGGTGGCTCCGGTGCCCGGCATCGCCGGACGGCGTGGGTTCAGGAATGGCGGGAGGCTGAGCATCCGCCGGTGCCGCTGGCGGCTCGATGTCTCCGGCGGCCAGTACTTCTTCAATCAGCGGGATCAGCTTGCCCAGCACCTGTGAGGAGCGAAATATATCGCGACAGGCCAGGCGCACCTCCTGATCAGGCTTTTGTGGGCGCTTAGCGGCAATTTCGAAGGCTTTGGGTACCACCGTGTCGAACTTGATGATGTCAGCCATGTCGTAGACAAACGACAGCGGCTTGCCACTGTGGACAAAGCCAATGGCGGGGGCATAACCCGCCGCCAGCACGGCCGCTTCGGTAATGCCATACAGGCAGGAGGTGGCGGCGCTGATGCACTGGTTGACGATGTCGCCCCGCGCCCAGTCGTTAGGGTCGTAGTTGCGCCCCTTCCACTCGACGCCAAAGCGCTGCGCTAACAGTTTGTAGGTCTCCCGCACCCGGGCACCTTCAATGCCGCGGAGCTGTTCTACCGAACGGCGGCTGGGGGCCGGTTCACCAAAGCGCAGCTCGAACATTTTGCGCACCACCTTGAGCCGCAGTTCGTCATCCAGTGCCAGTTTGGCCTGATACAGCAAGCGGTCAGAACGGGCACCGCCGGGCTGACCCGCGGCATACAACCGGACTCCCGCTTCCCCCACCCAGACCAGTAACGTCCCCACCGTCGCGGCCAGCTTGATGGCAGCGTGAGACACCCGGGTGCCCGGCTCCAGCATGATGCAGGCCACTGAACCCACCGGGATATGGGTGCGCACCCCGGTGGCATCGATCAGCACAAAGGCACCGTCGATCACGTCTATCTGGCCGTACTGCAGAAACACCAGCGACACCCGGTCTTTCAGCGGGATGGGGTTGAGCGGGACAAAGGCCATAACACGCTCCCAACGTTCAGTAATGCACGGGCTTGACCAGCATTAACCCACAGCCAAAGCCTTTCGCAGCGCCGATCCCCTGCTGCAACAGCGCGGTAAAACGCTGGGGGTCGGTCACGATCAGCTCGCCACTCATATCCACCGATAAGAAGCGCGCCTTGTGCTTGCTATGGGCAAGCTGCGCGGCGGACGGCGCTTTCTCCGGTATTGGATGGGCGTTATACGCCTGCCACTCAAACGCCGGAACAGTGCGAACGTCATCGGTAAAGTCGTCTTCGATCACACGTTCTGCCAGCGTGAAGATGCCCTGCCTTGAGGGGTTCTGCGTCAGCCAGTGCATCAGGCGCTGGGCAATGGCCTCCTGCATCGCCAGATCCAGCAGCGTATGGAGGGTATGGCGTCGCCCACTTTCGGCAAAGTAGCGGGTCTGGCTGAGGTAGCTACTCAGCCAGTCATGCAGGGCGCCGGGGTGAGGGGTTTCCAGCAGACGCTTGCGCATGTCGGCTTTACCACCATGCTCGGCCAGCCCCTGCGCCTCACACAGACGCTGGAGGAATCGTCGCTGTTCGTCCATGACCAGATCATGGCGCTGCCTGTCCCTTGTGACGACCGGGTTAGCGCGCAAGCGGAAAGACAGATGCTGCCCGGCAGTGAAATCCGGGCGAAAAGGTTTGCTCTGCACCTCGAACAGTGGTGAGTCTGTCTTAGGCGGTTGAGGAGAAAGCAGGTAATACACCGGCTCTCCCTTAACACCGGGCTGGGCGACTTGTTCTCTGGCCACCTCTTCGCGGTAGAGAAAGTCGCGTTCAGGCTGATCAAACAGATCCCACAGCAGGCGATGTACGCCATAGGTACGATCCGCCAGCACACGGCTTAACTGCGTATTGTTGATGATGTCGGGCTTGAGCATCACTCGTGACAGATACATTTAGCGGCCCTCCGTAAGATACAAGCGCAGCACTTTGCGCGGAGCAAACTGCCAGCGCTGGCGTGACAGCAACTGGTCATGCTGGATAACAGTCATCAGGGTACGGGTATCTGTCGTCGGCTCGACACTGAAGTCCGCCAACTCGCCTTCCCAGCTGTATTCCACCAGCGCATCGGTGGCGAGATAACGGGCAGCGGCCGCCTGCTGGTGGTCAGGTTCCGAAGAAAACAGCAGTGAACCCGGCTGATATTGCTGAAATGCCCCTTGGAACCCCTCCGCCTGTATCAGCTGCGGTTGCAGCGGCGCCGCCAGAGGACAGGATTTGCGCCCAAGGTAGAGGCTGTATTTGGGCTGCAGCAGTGCATCGGCCATATGTGCCAGCGTAAACGGCGCCTGGGCGTCAGGCGAGCTCATACGCAAGGCCACCCAGGCCAGCGCATCCATGCGGTACTCACGGCTGGACAACACCGTGCCCAGCCGCTCACGCCCTGCGACCAGTTCGTCGCGCCGCGTCCGGTAACGAAACTTTCCCACCGAGTCAGGGGCTTGCACGGTGTGGTAATCCCGCAGCAGCTGCCCTTTGCACTTCACCGCCGTAGCTAGCATATAGTGCTGATTGAGCGCTAAGTGGGTCGCCTCTTCTTCGCGTTTGATGCCGAGCGCCGCAGCCACCAGACCCAGCACCGCGGCCTTGGTTGGCCCGTTGTGGCTGTGACGCGACTCCCCGACGGCGATATCGCCCCAACTGGCCATAGGCCCGTAGAGGCGGAAAACCAGATAGTCCATACCAACCTCCTGTCAGTGGCTGGTATCCGCCACAAAAGCCAGCAACTCAGGCAGCGAACCGCTGACCTCATCCCCCACTACCAGCTCATAACGGCGCTCGGCGCATTGACCATAGGCCTGATCAAAGCCGCGATACTGATGGCGAATGGCAGCGACCGCCTGTGTCAGATAGTCGGTATCGACCTTACCTCCTACCTCAATTGGTTTGAGATAGGCCACGGACAGAGAGCGCGGTTGCTGATTGCCCACCTCTGCAAGCACATAACTGGCATACCCCTGATGCGCAAAGCTGTTTTGTTTGCCTGACGGCGGCACTTTGACAGCCGCTTCGATCAGAGCAGCAATGGCGCGGTCAGCCAGTGCCACATCACCCGCCAGATTGTCGATCAGCTGTTCGCGGTTGATACACAGGTAGGAGTAGAACAGACCGGCAGCAAAGCCGGTTTCGCCGATATGGGAGGAGCCCGCGTCTTCACGACCATCATTCAGATCATCGACAGCGGTAAAGTAATCGTCCTCAATCACTACCGGATGCACTGACAAGGCATGAGCCACCTGACAGGCCGCCTCGACATTGAACGCGGGTTTGGAGGCCAGCATGCGACCAAACAGGGCAATATCGACCGCCGTGTTGGCTTCCCGTAGCAGGTTCAGCTCTCCCTCTTCGGGTGCGCGCTGGTGTTCGATCAGCGTCTGTACCAGCTGGTTGATCTGCGCCTGCTCCTGAGGGCTGACATGCACTAGCTGTTCAATTTCCAGCTCATTGAGAGGCTCTTTTTTGTCGGCTTTTTTATTTTTACCAAAGACGCCGGCAATGGCTTTTGCCCATTCCAACGCATCCTTTTCTTTGATGCCGCCCGCCAGCAGTTTGTTATAAGCCCCCTCACCCAGCATTTTGGTGCGTGTTCCCAGATGCCCGGCCAGCGCCTGCTGAAACAGTTCGGAGGTACGCCAGTGGCGCTTCAAGCTCTGGGACGATACCCGCAGGCGATCGGCGCCGCCCATTTTCGCGGTTTTGGGGCGACCCTGATCATCACGGTTCAGGTTGGCAGGTGGGTAGGATGTCAGCAGGTGAATCTGAATAAAACGGTTCATGGCAGTACTCCTTTGCCTCAGGCGGCAGTGTCTGTGGTCGGTTTTTTACGTGGCAGGTAGTAGTCCTGCGCCCATTTCACGCTCAGGCGTTTGATCGGATCACGGTCAGGCCCCTGCAGGTACTCCTCATACCAGTGCAGAATGCCTTCGGTCAGCGAGAGAATATTGACGCTGTTATTCAGTAAACGAATGGCGCGCAGCAGGCGGCGGAAGAACTCTTCCGGGGTACGGCTTTTGATTAGCTGCTTGAAACGCAATTCACTCATCACCGGGCGATCGTTGTCACCACTACCCAGCTGTGCAGCGAAACGCTGACTGCTGTTGTGCTGTCTCACCTGTGCCAGCGCAGTGGCCACCAGCGCACTGGCATAGAGGTGGGAGGGGTGCGCCCAGCGCTGCGGCATCATACTGAGAAACTGAAAAAAGCTGTCCGTCAGCAGAGCATCATCGGGACGGTCTACCCGACGCAAACGCGCACGCACGCCACGGTTGTCATCCAGTGATTGCCACCACCTCATCAGCCCTGCAGGCTCAGCGCCGTGCAGGTTGTAATAGGGCTCTTTAGATGCAAGCTCATTCGATGAAAGCTCAGCCATGGGTGACCTCCTGAGTGCGCTGGTTGTCCGATTTCAGGGCTTTAACAGTTTTGAGTGAGTGAAATTTGCCGAGCAGATAGGCTCTGGCGGTGATGACCCGCCGCAAGTCGAGATCTTCCACGCGGGTATGCAGGGCGTACTGATCAAACAACTGCTCCAGTGTGTGCTGCAGTGTTTTCCACCACGAGGTAGCGACGTCTGCAGGCAGGCGTTCTTGTGACTGCACCGCGATGACCAGCTGCTGTACAGACTGATAGAAACGGTTTTCGGTGGTTTGCCAGAACTCGGTATCGATAAAACTGACATCACCACCGGCGTTTTCCGGGCTGCGATACCATGCTTCCCTGATCGCTTTGCGCAGCAAAGGCGATGCTTCTTTGGCAGGCATCAACAAGGCTTCGACCCAACGCTGCAGCGCCGTAATCTGGGCGGCGGGCAACACAAATACCGGCAGGGTATGGTCGTACCAGCAGCGGGCCTTCATGTTGTCCATGTCATAACCGAAGCACCAGAGCTGCATTTGTACGCCGCTGTCCAGGTACATTTCCTTGTCCTGTACCAGTGACTGCACCACGCTGGCCGCCGTATCGCCGTTATCCTTGTCTTCAATGGTGAGCCCCAGCCAGTGGCGGTAACTCAGCCCACCTTTTTGCCCTTTGAGAGACAACGGGGGCGCTTCGTTCTTCTTATCGAGACGATAAGGTGTCAGCGGATGGCGCCAGGGCCCTTCATAATTGGTGCCGTAGTTGCGGGTCAGATAATGGCTGACCAGTGTGTCACTGTGATCACCACACAGGTCACAACGCCCCTCGGTCGATGCAGGCTGCAAACGAATACGACGCGGCATTCCCCAGTACATCTGCAAGGGATGAACATCGCCAGGCAAAGTGCTTTGCCCGCCCTTGTCAGATAATCGGGTAGGCGTAAGCCAGGGGAAGATAGCTGCCGTCAGCGGATTGTCGTGACAGTACAGATCGTGACGCTGCTCCAGCACGTTCAGCCACAGCGCATGCCAGAGCGTGTGCTGGCCAACAGGTTGCAGTAAGGTGGTCAACGGGCCACCGCCGCGCAGGCCGACACGATGGCCCACCCCACCCGATGGGGCATTGGTGTGCAGGGTAAAAAGCGCCTGCGCCGCACAGGCAGGACAGATCGCATTGACACGCCCGCCTTTGATAAAAAAGTCGAGATTGTCCTTCAGGGTTTTACCACCGGGCGCTTCGATCAACAGCCCGGCGATGTCTTTCTGCTCACCGTCCTCCAGCGTCAGATCCTGTAGAAAAGCCGGTCTACCTGCCTCACTCGTCAGCTCAAAGGCCGTCGCCAGTACACTAAACTGCTGTGCCAGCGTTGCTGCATCCGGTGGCGACTGATACCACTCCGCCCAGGCCTCACCATCCTCCGGTGCGCAGACACATTGCAGCAAGCCAATCAGAAACTGGTACAGCCCACCCTGAAAATCGGCGCGAGGAGCCGCCAGCTCCACCACTGGGTTGTCGGTTTCGGCAATTTGCCAGGGGGCGATTCGACAATAGCTGCCATCCTGACGGAGGGCCGGTATCCACGGATCATGGATCAGGTTCATCGCGTTTCTCCTTTATTAGCAGTCCAACCGCATCCGGCGTCGTACCAGGTGGCCAGCTCCCCGACCAGCGGCATCAGCTGATACCACCTGAGTACCGGGCAAGCCTCTCGTAGTTGTTCCATTTGAGTCTTGAGATCAGCGGGAATTGCCTTCTCCGCCTCCTGCCAGAGCTTGTCGCGCATCTGTAACGCACTGAGCTCCCAGCCGTGTTCTGGGTGATCGGCGTAGGGCCGCCACTGGCCCGCCTCATTCCGCTTGACCAGCACGACTGAGCAGGTGTGATCACTCAGTCGTGTGGGAATATTGACCTCTTCCCCCCAGGCATCACTGCTTTTGCGGCTATAGCCTGCCTCCAGCTTCAGTTGATTAAAGTCCCCCATACTGGCATGACAGCGGCGCTCGCCTTCCGCCTTAACCGATGCGTTGTCGATAGCCTCGGGGGTTGCGATGGCTGTTTGTGGGGAATACACCGCTTCGATCAGATAACGGGCATCCTCCGGCATGCGATAACCGCCCTGTTGAAACAGCACGCTGGCTGAGCGCCATAACTGCCCGAGGTCCTGATAAACGGCCAGTGTGCCTGACTGCGACTGCAGCCAGCGCTCATCCACCTGTTGCTCGGGTGACGGTGACATCACATAAAGCAGCGCTGGGCCGCGCTGATCCTTGGTCTGGGTGTTAAGCCGGTTGCCTTTGTTGTCCCGCACATGGCGGTGCAGTCGCCCTGCCCGCTGCAGCAGCAAATCAATAGGCGCGAGGTCTGAAATCAGCACATCAAAGTCGAGGTCCAGTGATTGCTCCACCACCTGAGTACTGATCAGCACACGCCCCCTGCGTTGCTGCTCATCGCTGTGATTGCCAAACCAGTCGAGCACACTGTTTTCAATGCGCTGGCGGTCAGTCATGGCAAAGCGGCTATGAAACAGATGCACACGCTCTGCACTGCCGCACGACTGGCGCACGAGGGTCTGCAGTTGTTGATAACTCGTTCGAGCACTGTCGACGGTGTTGCGTATCCAGCAAACACACTTGCCCTGCTGTACCGCGGCAAGAATCAACGCACAGACCGCGGCTTCATCTTCCAGACGCAACACCTGCACTTCACGCTGCACCTCCTGACGGGTCGCCAGCGGTACTTCCTGCTGACCGTGCTCTGCGGGGAAATGGGTGGCGAGCGGATAGGCCATCGCTGTCAGAGCAGGGACCGGTAAGGCTCGTCCTTTGGCGTAGCTGGCCACCAGCTTGTTTTTCATCTGCTGCGGCAAGGTGGCCGACAGCAAAATAACGCTGCCCCCCTGACGGGCGTGGGCCTCCAGCAGACAGGCCAGTAACGTTTGCATATAGCTATCGTAGGCGTGTACTTCATCGACCAGCAGCACCTTGCGCCCCAATCCCAGTAAGCGCAGTGACTGATGCCGAGCAGGGCCTGATCAATCGTGCCGACACCGATATCGGCCAGCAGTGCCTTTTTACGGCTATCGGCCAGCCAGCTGTTGCAATAGGCCGAGGCACTCTGCTCATCCTGCGTGTAGCTAAGGTCCTTAGGCTGCCCTGTTACGGACTGCATAAAGTCTTCTGATAGATGGCGGGCACCGTGGGCCAGAATCAGTGAAGGCTGTTGTCCTGACTGGTAGAGGCGCTGGTAGCATGCAGCCATGCGGCGATACATGGCATTAGCGGTGGCCATAGTCGGCAGGCCGACATAAAGCCCATCGGCCAGCCCGGCACTGATCAGCCGATGCACCAGCACCATTGCGGCTTCGGTTTTACCCGCCCCTGTCACGTCTTCCAGAATAAATAACTGCGGTTCATCGGGAATCGGTACCTGAATGGCATGGTGCTGCAACGGTGTAGGGGTCTGGATAAAGGGGAAGAGCTGCTCGATGCCGACAAAAGGCTCTGGCTGTGCAGGCGTGATACCCGCATGAGCAATCGCCTGAGTGGCGGCGGGCAGTGCGACGTCATGCCAGTACTGGTCGAGCGCCATGGGCGTGGTGTAGTAGTGAAAAAACGCCCGGTTAGAGCCCTGCCAGTCCGCCAGCACGGCTAATCCGGCCAACTGCCATGAGCAGGCTTTAAGTGTCTTCCCTACCGCTTTATCCAGCAGCAACGCCGTATCTTCAGGTAATAACCAGTGTTGCCACATTTGTCTTACAAAGACGGATGCAGCCTCCCGATCATCCTGATGAAAGTAATTCGGCAGATGTAGTGCTGTTCGCTGTGGCGGCTGGCCATGGTGGCCCGTGACAATTTCAAACCAGCTATCGAGCTGATTGCTGACGCGGACGTGCTCCACCGGCACATCAAGCAGCTCCGCCAACAGCGCCTGAATGCCATTATCGCGGTCACGCCACAGCTGATAGCCCAGTGAGTCATGACGCACGTTAGCGTAAGAGTAACTGGCCTCTGCATTGGCAAGCGCACGAAGAATATCGGGGCGTAGCCCCTGAAAAGCCCGGGCAAACTTTCCGAGATCATGCAAGCAGAGAAAGAAGACAAAAATACGGCGTAACTGCTCAGCCGGGATACCCAGCTGCGCCGCCCAGCGCTGGCACCAGGGGAACTCGTCAGACAACAACACCCAGCCGCAGGCGGCTACATCCAGACTGTGATAAGGCAGCAAGTGGTATGGTTCTGTTCCCTGTTCATCCGGCTTTCGGGCCTTGCCCCAGTAGCGGAAAATCAACGCAATATCGATGCTCATGTGTCACGTCCTCTGCCCTGTCCACGTCCACCATTCCACATCCTGGGCTATTCACCGATATGTGAATTAATACAGGTCAACTAAATTGACATTACCTGCGTCTTCGCGCCCTCAAGCCGTTCAATACAGCCACTGCTCAATGTCGCGTTTATTGACAAGCACCAGTTGCTGAGCCTCAGGCAGGGCATCGAGGAACTTGATATTGACCCCCATCTGTTTGATCAGGTAATTGGCCAGAGCGGCACGTTCGCGGATGATCAGCCTGCCGTCGCTCATGCCGTATTCCTGCTCTAGTGCCCGCTGCCGCTCTGGTGCCAACCGGCTGTCTGGCGCAAAAACCAGCTCTACCCAGGTGTGCCAGGCATGATCATGCTGTGGCGAGGGAATCTCTCGGCTATCGTCGACACTGGCCGAACGGGTACGGGCCAGCACAAAGTCCCGATATTCCTGCCGTGCCAGGCACCATGCCCGCGCATGCCAGCGCCCTGCGGCCAGCACCAGCGCGTGGGGGGCAATAATGCGCTCCTCGGTGGTATTGGTGACGGAGGCATAGTCGATGTCGGCCGCGAGGCCAAAGGTCAGCGCATGCACGATGGGCCTGAGTGTCTGCGGCAATATATTGCGGCGCCACCTGCAGGTGATGACGTGGAATACCCTGCAGCCATTGCAGGTACTCGTCAGCCTCACCGCTGATAAAGCGAGAAGTAAAGGTGACAGAGGGGAGATAGGCTTTGTGCGTATAGGAATAGTCGAGATTGTCAGGCAGCTGCTCCCGGTAACTACCGAGTACTTTACTGGCCTGCTGGCGCGACAGATGAAATTCGCGCTCCAGATAGCTAACGTTGACGCGCCCTTCCCAGTAGGCCAGTAGCTCTATCAGCCAGTAGCGCTGGTCGTGCTCATTCTTTGCCATTTATCCTCCTGCTAACAACGCAGTCCATGTGCTGCAATTGCGTACACACAGGACATATAAACAGGAAACTTTAGTGGCACCAACGCCTTTCCTCCATGTTAAATGCGGGTCCTTTGATGATTAGCCGAAGCCTCTCCCTACAACCTTAGTCTGACGCTACGGTCGCCAATATCGGCAACTTCCGCTATACTTCGCCAATTCTGCCCGCGCCATGCGGGCCTTGGCGGCTGTGGGTAGAGCGGTAGCAGACATCAGCATTCTCTGTGGTTCAGGAGAGATACCGACGTCAAACCCGGCCTTTTGCGTTCTTCGTGACTAAGGTAGCAACATGGGTTTTCTGCAAGGTAAACGCTTCCTGATCGTTGGTGTCGCCAGCAAGATGTCAATCGCCTATGGCATTGCTGAAGCCATGCACCAGCAAGGTGCAGAACTGGCTTTCACCTATCAGAACGACAAGCTTAAAGAGCGGGTGATTGGCTTTGCCGAACAGTGGGGATCGAATCTGGTGTTCCCGCTGGATGTCGCCAGTGATGAGCAGATTGCCGAAGCCTTTACCCTGCTGCGTCAGCACTGGGATTATCTTGATGGCGTTGTCCACGCCGTGGCGTTCGCCCCCGGTGAAGCACTGGATGGCGACTTTACCGATGCCACCAGTCGCGATGCCTTCCGCATCGCTCACGATGTAAGCTCCTACAGTTTCACCGCTCTGGCACGGGAAGCCCGCCCACTGCTGCAAGGCCGTAATGGTGCCCTGCTGACACTGAGTTATCTGGGCGCGGTTCGCACCATGCCCAACTACAATGTCATGGGTCTGGCCAAGGCCAGCCTCGAAGCCAATGTGCGCTATCTGGCAACCAGCCTTGGCCCTGAAGGCATCCGCGTTAACGGTATCTCTGCTGGTCCAATCCGCACACTGGCGGCATCCGGTATTAAGAGCTTCCGCAAGATGCTTGATTACAACGAGAAGCGCACTCCCCTGCGTCGTAACGTGACCACTTCCGAAGTGGGTAACGTGGCCGCCTTCCTCTGTTCCGATCTTGCCTCGGGCATCACCGGTGAAATCACCTATGTGGATGCAGGCTTCAATATCACCGCCATGGGCGCGATTGATCAGGAATAGCACAAACGATAACCCGCGGCGGCAGCCGACACCCCCTTCAGTTGGTTGCCGCCCACCTTTTTGTTCAGACTGATGCATGCTGCCCTTGTGCAGCCAGTCGCGGAAGCGGCAACGTCAGTTCAGGTGTGTGGCAGATCGGCATTTCCGGTCTACCCTGTATTTATCCTCCTTCATTCAGCTGCTTCACTATGCCTACTAGCAACACGGTCATTATTGGAATTGCGGGCGCCTCGGGATCAGGCAAGAGTTCTTTTTCAGATGCACTGCTGCATGAGTTCGGCTCGGCACAGATCACCATTCTTCGTGAAGACAGTTACTACAAAGACCAGACTCATCTGGCCATGGAGGAGCGGGTCAAGACCAACTACGACCACCCCGATGCCTTTGATCACGATTTGCTTCTGACCCAACTGCAGCAGGCGCTGCAGGGCGAGCCGGTCAACGTGCCGGTCTACGACTACAAGCTGCATACCCGCGCCGCCGAAGTGCAGCCGCTGCCTGCCTGCAAGATCATCATCCTTGAAGGTATCCTGATCTTCACCGATGCCCGCCTGCGTAACCTGATGCACACTCGTATCTATATGGATACCCCGCTGGACGTCTGCCTGCTGCGCCGCCTGCAACGGGATGTGAATGAGCGTGGACGAACGCTGGATTCCGTTCTGGAGCAATATCAGGCCACCGTACGGCCGATGTTCATGAAGTACATCAACCCCTCCAAGGAACATGCCCATCTCATCGTTCCGGGGGGTGCGCGCAATCGGGTAGCGATTGATCTGGTAAGAGCACGTCTGCGGGAAATGCTGTGACTGCGCATCCCGTCTGAACCGCATCAAGCCTGCTCAGACAGCCAAAAACCAAAGGGGGCCATGGCCCCCTTTGGTTTTTCCACAAACGCTATTACTGCCCCTGCTGACAACGGCGCACCTGACAGGCCAGCTGCTCCAGCTCTCCGTCATTGATACCGCTTTGCCGAAGCCCTTCGCAGGTGTGGAACAGATAGTCTGCGGCTGAGCCCAGCGCCCCCGCAGCCAGCGACAGCCGACGCACGATCTCACTCTCACACAGATCACCGGCATATTGCTGACCTGCATGATCAATGGTGAACGCCAGTGCGTGGCCAAAGCAGTTACCCGCCACATCAGCAACAGGCAACCAGCGGGGAATATAGGCTCCCGATACCATTTCCCGCCGCCAGAGCATGCGCAGCTCCGGCTCGGCCAGTTGCGGCTCCAGTCGATAGGCCACACCAGTACAGCTGCCACCATGATCAAGCGCCAGCACCAGTCCCGGCTGAGATGGTGAACCACGCCCTGCCGTTACTGACAGGCAAAAGGAGCGATGCCAGTCATGAATGGTACCCACGCGTTTTTCAGCATGGTGGATCGTCGGATTCCAGATCAGTGAGCCGTAGGCAAAGAGCCACACATCGCCTGCAGGCCTGCTGGCCAGCGTGGCCTGTAACGACACTTCACGCTCCTGCTCGGTGAGGATGCGATGCCCCGGCGAGTCACGCGCAACCATGGCTTCGACACCGCCGCTTTCCATCAGCAGCCGGTCAAGTACATGGGGGTGACTGGGATTCGTCATAACGTACACTGCCTCACTCTGCCCCTTCGGGGCTCAGCTGTGGATCATTTTTTAACCAAACAGATAATAAGTAGAACCATGGTAAACCATCTGTCCGGGATGACCAGTGCAGTAATGATGCCTAAAACGACAAAGTCTATTGCTTTAAATACAAAAAAGGGCAAACCCATGGTCGCCCTTTTCACTATGACTTACGAAGGTATTCAGCTCGTGCTCACGATCCCGTGTAGCCGGATCGTAACTGACGCTCTTAACGCAGGGAGCCCCACAGATCGTGCTCATCGGCATCTTCGACCACTGCCTTAACGAACTGGCCGGGCTGCAGATGTGTGGCGCCATCAAGGAAGATCTGACCGTCGATGTCAGGAGCATCAGCCTTGGTACGACCCACAGCGCCTTCTTCCACGACTTCATCAATCAATACATCCACTTCACGACCGATTTTTGCGGCCAGCTTGCGGGTGCTGATTTCAGCCTGCTTTTCCATAAAGCGTGCCAGACGTTCCTGTTGCACTTCTTCAGGAATCAGCGGTGCGATGTCATTGGCCACCGCACCCTCTACGGGTGAGTAGGCAAAGGCGCCAACACGGTCCAGCTGTGCTTCGTCAAGGAAGTCGAGCAGCTCCTGAAACTCGGCTTCGGTCTCGCCGGGAAAGCCAACGATAAAGGTGCTGCGCAGGGTGATATCCGGGCAGATACTGCGCCAGGCCTGGATACGCTCCAGCGTTTTCTCTGCCGCTGCCGGGCGCTTCATCGCCTTCAGTACACGCGGGCTGGCATGCTGGAAGGGAATATCCAGATAAGGCAGGATCTTGCCTTCTGCCATGAGCGGAATGACAGAATCCACGGAGGGATAGGGATAGACATAATGCAGGCGTACCCATACGCCCATGCTGCCCAGCGCTTCGCAGAGCTCAGTCATGCGGGTCTTGACCGGACGGCCCTGCCAGAAACCGGTACGGTACTTCAGATCAACACCGTAAGCAGATGTGTCCTGAGACACCACCAGCAGCTCCTTGACGCCCGCCTTGACCAGACGCTCCGCTTCATCCAGCACATCACCCACCGGACGGCTGACCAGATCACCGCGCAGTGATGGAATGATGCAGAAAGTGCAGCGATGGTTGCAGCCTTCGGAAATCTTCAGATAGGAATAATGACGTGGTGTCAGTTTGATGCCCTGTGGTGGCACCAGATCGATAAAGGGGTTGTGATCCTGTTTGGGGGGCAGGTATTCATGCACGGCGTTAACCACCTGCTCATACTGCTGCGGACCGCTCACGCTCAGTACAGACGGATGTACTTTGCGGATATCTTCTTCCTTGCCACCCATGCAACCGGTGACGATGACCTTGCCATTCTCTTTGATGGCCTCGCCGATAGCATCAAGGGACTCAGCCTTGGCTGCATCGATAAAGCCACAGGTGTTGACTACCACCAGGTCGGCGTCCTGATACGTCGGCACAACTTCGTAGCCTTCGGTTCTCAGCTGGGTCAGGATCCGCTCAGAATCGACGAGGGCCTTGGGACAGCCGAGACTAATGAATCCGACCTTGGGATTTGTAGCACTCATGTTGGTATGGAAGCTCTTCTATCACGGTTTTGGAGAGGCGCGCATTCTACCTGATTTTTTGCAGACGAGGTACTGAATGGCAGCGTCATTTTGTACAAAAAATAGACGACTCTTACCCCCTGCTGAAGATGCTCTGCCCCTTCAGACATACCGCTCCACCCTCGTCAGTAGCGCCAGAATGTGCGGGAGAAGACGACGATCAGCGGGAATATCTCCAGCCGGCCAAAAAGCATGGCGGCGCACATCAGCCACTTGCTCACGTCATTGAGGCCACCAAAACCGGCTGCGGTGGCACCGTAACCAATCCCCATATTGTTGATGCAGGCCGCCACCGTGCCAAAGGCAGTCATCACGTCATTGCCAGCCACCACCAGTGCCCAGGTAAACAGGCAGGTGAAAAAGATATAGAGGAAAAACAGCCCCCAGACCGACTTGATCACCCGCTCGGAGATGGCACGCCCGCCGACCTTGGCAACATAGACGGCACCGGGATGGATAAGCTGGCGGATTTCATGGCTGCTTTGCCTGCGCAGAATCAGAAAACGCAGCGCCTTGATGCCACCACAGGTCGACCCCACACAGCCACCAAAAAAGCTGGCGCCAAACAGCAGGAGCACCGTGTCCTGTGACCAGTCGGGAAAGCCGGCACTGCCGAGCCCGTTGTCAGTCATTACCGAAACAGCCTGAAAGAAACCATGTACCAGTGCTTCGCGCCCGTTGAACAGGCCGGAGTGGTAGAGCGAAAAACAGGTGTAACCCACTACTAAGGTGACGATCAGGGCAAAAAAGCGGAACTCTGCATCACGCAGGACAGGCAGCAGGCTGCGCCGCCGTAACACCACAAAATAAAGTGCGAAGTTGACCGCAGCGAGAATGGACAGCACCCCGGCCACACACTCAATGGCATCGCTGTGGTAATAGCCCAGACTGTCGCCATGGGTCGAGAAGCCTCCCAGTGAAACCGTCGACAGGCTATGGCAGAGCGCATCAAACCAGTCCATGCCTGCCAGCCGGAAAGCCAGGGTTCCGGCCAGAGCCAGGCCGGAGTAAATCATCCACAGATGTTTGGCGGTGTCGGCCAGTCGCGGAGTCAGGCGCTCCTCCTTCAAGGGGCCCGGTAGTTCGCCCTGATACAGCTTGGCGCCGCCAATCCCCAGCATGGGCAGAATGGCAATGGCCAGCACGATAATGCCAAGCCCGCCGAGAAAGTTGAGCTGCGCGCGGTAATACAGAATGGATTTGGGCTGGTCATCGATGTTGTCGAGGATGGATGCGCCCGTCGTGGTAATCCCGGAAATCCCTTCAAACAAGGCATCGGTCACGGAGAGCTGCAGGCGCTGATCAAACCAGAACGGCAAGGCGCTGACGCTGGAAAACACACACCAGAACAACACCACGACCAGAAAGCCATCACGGGTCTTCAGATCACCGCGATAGCGCGACGTCAGCCCCCACAGCAACAGGCCACAACTAAAGGCACCAGCAAAGGTCTTGAGGAACGCATACAGATCACTCTCACCGTACAGCAGCCCCATCAGGGCAGGTACCAGCATCGACAGGCTGTAAATAATGATGAGAAATCCGCAGAGGTGAAGAACGGTGTAAAAACGAGCGCGTCGCAGCATAGGTCTCAGGCAGGCATGGAAATATTCACTACAGGCATCCACCACAGCCGGAAAGGCTCGCCAGGTCTGCCAGAACTCCCACTCACAGTAGGGCTACACGCCAATTCTGTCGCGTAAAATTAGCGTAAAAAATGCCTGATCATTCAGTCTGTTCAGGGGCAACTTTAATGCCCTTCATAGAACTCCTGAGAATAATGAAATTTACTGACCTGATACCTTTGTTCTAAGATGCCCTACACAATAAAGGGAACGTCGGAGTACTCTACCCGGCAGACCTGAAGAATATCCCCAAACCTGTGCCGATTTATTTTGGGAGCCCGTCAACCATGAGTAAGCCAAATTTCAGTCTGGAAGTATTTCCTCCCAAAACTGCTGCAACAACTCTTTCGCTGTGGAAAGCCAGCCAGGAGCTGGCCCCCTTCAAGCCTGAATTTATCTCCGTGACCTGTGGCGCGGGTGGCAACGCCCCTGGCGACACCACCAAAGAGGTGGCACTGGTGATGGCGCAACAGGCGCATTGCCCGGTCGCCGCGCACATGACCTGCGTCAGCGGTAGCCGTGAGGAGCTGCTGCAACTGGCCAGGGACTACTGGCAGAGCAATATCCGTCACATTGTCGCCCTGCGTGGTGACATGCCCGGTCAGGAGCGTTACACCCCGCGTACTGACGGCTTTGCCTATGCCGATGAGCTGGTAGCCGCGCTGAAGGAAGTAGCGGATTTCGACATTTCGGTAGCCGGCTACCCTGAGGGCCACCCTGACTCCAGCTCGATGGACAAGGAGCTGGAGTATCTGAAGAAGAAGTCCGATGCCGGTGCCAACCGCATCATCACCCAGTTCTTCTTCGACCCTGAGGTCTTCCTGCGTTATCGCGACCGGGTTGCTGCTGCCGGCATCAAGGCTGAAGTCGTGCCAGGCCTGCTGCCCGTACTGAACTTCAAGAAAATGACCGCCTTCGCCGCACGCTGCCAGACCTCAGTCCCGGAGTTTCTGCACAAGATGTTTGAAGGCGTGGAAGCTGAAGACATCGATCATCGTCTGCTGGCCATGAACATTCTCAGTCACCAGATCACTCGTTTGCATACGGAAGGTGTCAACTTCTTCCACCTCTACACCCTGAACGAGTCGATGCTGACTCGTCACGTCTGCCGCTGGATTCGCTCAGCGTTCTGACGGTCACCCAAGCTGAAGCGTCAACGAATATCGTAACGCTTCAGCTTGCGGGCAATCTTGGCATGGGAAGTCTGCAGCCGTTGTGCCAGACGCCGCGTTGAAGGGTACAAAGGCCACAGGTTGGCCAGTAGCCTAGCCTCGTAGGCCTCCAATGCCTGATCCAGCCCCTGCACAGCCTCCAGTTCACGCTCCGCACCAGCCCCACCTTTACTCGAAACGTCCGGCAGGGGCGGCATAGCTGCATACACCTCGGAATCCGCAGGTGGCTCATCGCCATGTGTCAGGCGACGCCCTTCCAGGCCACCCATGGCCAGCTGGGCAATATCTATTTCCACCTGACTGGCAGGCTGATCCTGTTGCTCCAGCAACGCCGCCGAGCGAAATATCACGTTCTGCAGCTGACGAATGTTACCGGGCCAGGGCGCTTCGCACAGTTGTCGCAGTGCCTCACGGCTCAGAGTTGGCTTGCTACAGTTCAGCTGCTCTGCGGCGCGACGCAGAAAGTAATCGGCCAGCAGAGGAATGTCTTCCCGCCGTTGTCGCAAGGGGGGCAAATGTAAATTGAGCACATTGAGGCGATAAAACAGATCAGCACGAAACTCGCAGGAATCCGCCATAGCCTCAAGATCACGATGGGTAGCGCAGAGAATGCGCACATCCACCCTGAGTTCGCTGGTTCCACCGATGCGACGAAAACGCAGATCCTGCAGAAAGCGCAGTAACTTGGCCTGCAGATAGGGGGACATTTCCCCGATTTCATCAAGAAAAATCGTGCCCTTGTCGGCCAGCTCGAACAACCCCGGCTTCCCTCCCCTCTGCGCTCCGGAAAAGGCCCCCGCCGCGTAGCCGAACAGTTCGCTTTCCAGCAGGTTTTCCGCCAGGGTTGCGCAGTTGATGGCAAGAAATGGCGCACTGGCGCGCGGACCGGCCTCATGCAGGGCGCGGGCAAGCAGCTCTTTTCCCGTGCCCGTCTCTCCCAGAATCATGACAGGCAGATCCAGTGCAGCAAACTTCAGCGTCTGTCGCTGCAACGCCAGCATGGCAGGTGAAATGCCAATGATAGTATCGATGCCCTCACCGTGCGTCGCCTTAACCGATGACAGTTGCTGGCCGATACGTTGCGGGCTGCGAAGGACCATGACGGCACCGTTCAGCTGCCCGTGGCTGATCACCGGCTGGATATCCAGCAGATAAGTACCGCCTTCAGGGAGCACTTCCACGGTTGCGCCGTCCTGCCGCAGCAGTGCTTCCAGGTCCAGACCCATACCGGCATTGCCGATGACCCGGCTGACAGGTATCTGCTCCAGCTGCTCTCTGGCGGCTCCAAACGCATCGGCCGCCGCTGCGTTCAAATGCAGAATGTCACCTTCACTATCCAGATCAATGATCGGATCAGGCAAGCGCGACAGCAGCATGTCCAGATGCTGACGACGTCGCTCACTGGGCAACAGATCGATCTGACGGACCGCCTGCACACCGGGCAGCACCAGCATCTGCTGCTGCAGCTGGAGCCATTGGTCCGGTTGCGCATCGCAGGAAACAAAGGCGTGACAGGGAATCACTTCCAGCGCCTGAATATTGCACTGGTTTTGCGCCAGCACCCTGAGAATTTCCAACGCCATGCCCAGGCGATCTTCGGCTTGAATGTCGAGTTTCATTGTTTTTTTAACTCTGGCCATTGAGACTGCTGGCCAAGAGTGTCACATATTTAATACATGTATCAAATCAGAAACACGTTTTTCACCCACATCCAGCCAATTTCATCTGTTTCAGCACCTTTGCTGTCTCACCTCTAATACAACCTCACTTACCTTTCCCCAAAAAAACTCATAACTATTTGATTTTAAATAATTTTTAAAAAGAGGTACGACCCTTGCTGAAAGCACTCTGGTTACAACAAAAACAATAGGCACATCATGTCCAAGCACCACAGCACCGCACACCTACCCCACCTGCATCCAGAGACGCTGGCCATCCACGCTGGTCGCATCAATGACGAGCAGTTTGGCTCTCTTGCCACCCCTCTGTATCAAACCTCGACTTTTATCTTTGATTCCGCTGCTCAGGGTGCGGCGCGTTTTGCCGGGGAGGAGGATGGCTACATTTACAGTCGCCTGGGCAACCCCACGACGCGGCAGCTGGAACAACGTGTGGCAGCGCTGGAAGGCACTGAAGACGCGGCAGCTACTGCAACAGGGATGGCTGCCGTGTCCGCCTGCCTGCTGGCCAATCTGTCTGCAGGAGATCACCTGATTGCTTCCGATGCGCTCTACGGCTGCAGCTTTGCCCTCATCAGCCATATGCTGACGCGCTTCGGCATTGAAGTCAGTTTCATTGACATGACCAACCATCAGGCGATTGAGGGAGCACTACGCCGCAACACCAAAGCCATTTTTCTGGAAAGCCCCATCAACCCCAATCTGGTCGTGGTTGATCTGGCCTTTGTCGGCCACTTTGCACGCAGCCACAATCTGCTGGCCATCTGCGACAATACGTTCCTCACCCCTCTGCTGCAGCAACCAGCACAATTTGGTTTTGATCTGATCGTGCATAGCGCTACCAAGTACCTCAACGGCCATGGCGATGTGGTCGCCGGTATTATCTGCGGCTCGGCAGAGATGATCCGTCACATCAAGCTGACAGCACTGAAGGACATTGGCGGCACCATGAGCCCACACGATGCCTGGCTGATCACTCGAGGCCTGAAAACCCTGCCTGTGCGTATGGAACGACACTGCCAGAATGCCCAGCAGGTGGCAGAGTTTCTCGAACAGCAGCCTAAAGTGGAAAAAGTGCACTATCCCGGCTTAGCCAGTCATTCTGGCCATCGTTTTATCGGCACACAGATGCGCGCTGCGGGCGGCGTTATTGCTTTCGAGCTGCGTGGCGGTTTGGCAGAGGGTGAACGCTTTATCAACCACACTCACCTGTTCCATATCGCAGTCAGCCTGGGTGATGCAGAGTCGCTGATTCAGCATCCCGCCAGCATGACACACTCGCCCTACACCGCAGAGGAGCGTCATGCCGCCGGCATCAGCGATGGCCTGATTCGCATATCGGTGGGGCTGGAACATGCCGATGATCTGATTGCAGACTTGCAACAGGCGTTAGATCAGCTGTAGCTCCCCAACAAGGCGACAGACAAGTAACGCAGTGAAGCTACCCGACGCCGGTCCGCTCGGGTAGCATGGCGAGGTTTTCATTGCAGAGCCTGCCCGATGTTTGAATGGATTATGGAGCCCCAGGCCTGGGTCTCACTGTTTACTCTTGTCGCCCTGGAAATTGTTCTGGGTATCGACAACATAATTTTCCTCTCCATTCTGGTTGGTCGCTTGCCTCCTGAGCAGCGCCAGCAAGGGCGCATCATTGGGCTGGGCCTGGCAATGCTGACCCGTATTGCGCTGCTGCTATCTCTCAGCTGGGTAATGAGCCTGACCACTCCGTTGTTCAGCGTCCTCGCACAGGAAATCTCCGGGCGAGATATTATCCTGATCCTCGGCGGCTTGTTCCTGATCTGGAAAAGCACACACGAGATTCACAACTCGCTGAATGAAGCTGACGAAGGCGACTCGCCCTCCAGAAGCCAGGCAGGCTTTCTGCTGGTGGTCATTCAAATCGCCATTATTGATATCGTTTTTTCATTAGACTCGGTGATTACGGCCGTGGGCCTGGCTGATCATGTTCCGGTCATGGTGATTGCCATTATGATTGCAGTCGTGGTGATGATGCTGGCATCCAAGGCGATTGGCGATTTCGTCGATGCCAACCCGACTATCAAGATGCTGGCTCTCAGTTTTCTGATTCTGGTGGGGATGGCGTTATTCGGCGAAGGCCTGGATATGCACATTCCCAAGGGCTATATCTATTTCGCCATGGCTTTCAGTGTGCTGGTGGAGCTGCTGAACATTCGCCTGCGCAAGGGCTCAGAGAAAGCGGTGAAGCTGAGCAAAGGTTCACCAGACGAGATCCTCTGAGTCAGTGACGTATACGAAGGAGGTACAATGGGAACCTCCTTCTCACTCTCGCACTACCTGCGGTCTGTGACGTCATAACCCACCGGCCAGGACAATCCCGGTCACCAGCAAGGCAAAAGCCGACAACCCCCAGGCTGACCAGCACACAAAACGGGTCCATTGTGACCTGGCCTTTGCCGCAGCATAGTCAGCCGTAGCATCCCAGTACACCAACAGATCGACCTCGTCTTCAGCCGATGTCATGGCAGCGTCAGCCTGTTCTGCTCGTGGCTGATCGGCATCGTTAAACGCCTGTCGGTGAAATGCGGCAGCAGATCTTGCCTGCTGGACTATCGCAGGCTGCTGCAGTTGCTCAGCTAATGCAGCAAGCTTGTCATTCGCCTGAATAAGGAAGTGATGCAGCAAGGTGGCATAGGTTAAATCAGAGTGGTAATGACCTTGCTTGAAGAAGTCACTGGCAGCGTTATCCACAATAATCTGGGCGGCCTGCAGCGCTTCCTGCACGTTGCCTGCCCGTGTGAGTGCCAGCGGATATTCAAATAACACCGCAGGGCTGTAGTTGGTGGTGGACAGCTTGATGAGCTCAAATGCCCTGGCAGCACTCTCAATCGCCTTACTGAAGTTGCCAGCCATTTTCAACTCTGCGGCACAGATACGATGCACAGCAATCTCACGATCTATGGCGCTTCGCCCACTCAGAGGTGTAGCCAGAGCGTATTTTCTGGATCTGCTTGATGTCATTTCGGCAAGGCACACTGCGACCTCCACACACTCCACTCATGCATACCAATATCGAACTGGAACGACACTCCTGGCACATCTGGGAAGCACGCTTCCCTATCCAGAGACAACAGCGCCAAAGAGTATAGTCACCGTTTCACAATCCACCCAGCCAGTCGCCATAGTTCTTTTGCAGTATTGTTAAGGCTGTAAAAAATATTTATGACAACTGAACCAACGCGGTAAGTTGCAGCTTGCTACAGGCAACGTTATAGATGTGCATCCCCACGACCCGAGTATGGGCTGGTAGTCATGAGTGTTTATGTAGACAGTGCCAATATTCCCTTTCGCGATACGCTGATGTGCCATATGGTCGCCGACTCTGAAGAGGAGCTGCATGCCATGGCCACGTCATTGGGAATGGAGCGCTGCTGGCACCAGAAGCCAGGGACTCACCACAGCCACTACGATATTCCTATCGCAAAGAAGGCAGCGGCATTACGTTTGGGAGCCATCGAAGTCAGCCGCCGTCAGCTGGCTATGTTCTTACGCCAGCGCCGCAGAACACTCTCGCTGGATGCCAGTTATTAGAGGAAGGAAAGGCTGGCTCGCGGAGGCCTGCTGCCAATTGAACCCGCCTCATGCGACCTATGTCGCATTTGCATACAATCTACAAATTCGACTACTCTCCTTCTGACCCAGCTGTTCGGGCACAATTCGCTCCGGCCTGCCCGGATGTCATTTTCGAAGGAGTGGCCCATGCGTATAGGAAATACACTGCCGGCTTTTACGGCAGAAGAGGCACAGCATGAACAGGCGATTGCCAATAAATTATTGTTTTTGCTTGTTCTGGTCGCGGTCTGTGTAGGTGGTCTCCTGACCATAGCCGTCAGTGTGTAAACAGAGACTCGCAAAAAACCCTCCTTGTGAGGGTTTTGTCGTTTAAGGCAGCAAAATGAATAAGAGAATCAGGCCTTGAGCGACAATAAACAGAAACTAACCCCCCCCTTCGCAATTGCAAAGAAAAATGGCGGAAAGGTTTTAACTCAGATTTGGGAATTGCGGAAAAAATCAGAGAAAAAAAGAAAGCCTACCAAGGTAGGCAAACAAATACTGAGGGAACTGGTTCACTCTCGCGCCGATCAAAAACCAAAAAAAATCACTTATCAGCATTAGAACGAGAGATATAGAAGATAGTATCGATGATGAGATATGGTGCCTGGAACCGGAATCGAACCGGTACGACCTAAAGGTCGAGAGATTTTAAGTCTCTTGTGTCTACCTATTTCACCATCCAGGCAAGGATGCTTGCATATCATACGCAATGTTATGCGTTACAAGCTTTACCATCGATGAAGAATTGGAGGCTGGAGTCGGAATCGAACCGGCGTTCACGGAGTTGCAGTCCGCTGCATGACCACTCTGCCATCCAGCCTCGGATAGCATGACCAATTTCTTGGCCTATTCCTGAAGATCAACCTCGTTAGAAGTTGGAGCGGGAAACGAGACTCGAACTCGCGACCCCGACCTTGGCAAGGTCGTGCTCTACCAACTGAGCTATTCCCGCATGAAGCAGTTTGTTGCGCTTCGGGGGCGTATTATAGAGATCTGCCCCTCACTGTCAACACTCATTTCTCAGAAAATTTTCTTGTGTGATAACGACTTACCGAAGCCAGTCCCAAGCCTGTGCGATAAGCATCACACAGGCGGCATCCGTTTTAAGCCTTACCCATCAACATTGGCCAGGCAGCCTTCATATAGATCAGCATCGACCACAGGGTAAGTAGTGTTGCTATATATAACCCGGCAATCCCCACCCAGCTTTCCCACGACCCTGGCAGAAATGCCAGCAACACAATCAGTGCCCCCATTTGTGCCGTCGTCTTGATCTTCCCGATAAAAGACACGGCCACACTGGCACGCTTGCCCAACTCCGCCATCCACTCTCGCAAGGCCGAGATAAGAATTTCCCGCCCGATAATGACGCAGGCAGGAAGTGTGACCCAGGGCGTGGCATAAGACTCCACCAGCATCACCAGAATGACGGCGACCATCAGCTTGTCCGCTACTGGGTCAAGGAAGGCGCCAAAGGGGGTGGCCTGATTCCACTTACGGGCAAGGTAGCCATCAAACCAGTCAGTGGCCCCAGCCAGCATGAAGATCAAGGCGCTGACCCACGGAGCCCAGCTGAATGGCAAATAGAACACGACAACAATCACCGGGATCAGAACAACCCGAAATGCCGTCAGTAAATTGGGCAGATTAAGAATCATGCTGCGTTTCAACCCCTCCCGGGTGCAGGTGATCGTAGATATCCTGGGCCAGCTGCTGACTGATCCCATCCACTTTGCATAGTTCTGCAATACTGGCGTGACGCACCCCCTGGATGCCGCCAAAATGTCGGTAAAGCGCTTGCCGCCGCTTTGGCCCCACCCCGGCAATATCTTCCAGTGTGGACACGCGTCTGGCCTTATCACGTCGGGCACGATGCCCAGTGATGGCAAAACGGTGAGCTTCGTCGCGAATCTGCTGGATCAGGTGCAACGCCGGTGAAGCGCGATCCAGTACCAGCGGCGCATTCTCCCCCTCCAGCCACAAGGTTTCCAGCCCCGGCTTACGAGTTGGTCCCTTGGCTACCCCCAGCAGTTGCATGGATTCAATGCCCAGCTCAGCCAGCACCTCACGTGCCTGGGTCATTTGCCCTTTGCCACCATCGACCAACAACACATCAGGCAATCGCTCACCTTCCTTCGTAAGGCGCCCATAGCGACGACTCAGTGCCTGGTGCATGGCTGCATAGTCATCACCGGCCTCGACACCTTCAATGTTGAAACGCCGATAGGCACTTTTAGCTGCCCCCTGGGGATTAAATACCACGCATGATGCGACCGTTGCTTCGCCAAAACTGTGGCTGATATCAAAACATTCCACCCGCTGTGGCAACTCATCCAGCCCCATGGCCTCCTGCAACGCAACAAAGCGCTGCAGCATGTTGTCTTTGCCAGCCAGATAAGCGGCGAGGTTCTCCTGCGCATTGGTCAGTGCCAGCTTCAACCATTGCGTTTTGTCACCACGCTGCGGGCAACTCAGAGAAATACGCCGCCCCACTTGCTCCTGCAATGCATCAGCAATGACATCAGCGTCTTCAGGCAAATGGCTGAGCAACACTTCGCGAGGGTATTCCCGGCCCGAGGTACTGAGATAGAACTGCGGCAGGAAAGCAGACAGCAACTCCGGCTCAGTGGCCTCCACGCTTAACTGCGGGTAGTAGGTACGCGAGCCCAGTATGCGCCCCTGCCTGACGTAAAGCACATGTACACAGCCACCGCCCGGGCGCACATCGGCCGCAAACACATCGGCATCACCGGTCTGGCCATCAACATATTGCTGTTCCTGCACTTTCTGCAGGCTGATGATCTGATCGCGATAGCTGGCAGCCTGCTCGAAAGCCAATGACGCCGAGGCCTTTTCCATATCCTGCTGCAGCTCTTCCATCAAAGTGCGGTTGCGCCCTTCAAGGAACATGACGGCATGCTGCAGATCACGGTCGTAGTCTTCAGTACTGATGTATTCCACACAGGGCGCAGTACAGCGTTTGATCTGATACTGCAGACAAGGACGTGAGCGGTTGTTGAACACCGAATCTTCACAGGTACGCAGCCGGAACACCTTCTGCATCAACTGCAGGCTGTCGCGTACGGCACTGCTGCTGGGAAAAGGTCCGAAATAGCGCCCTTTCCGCCGCTGCGGTCCGCGGTGAAAGCGAATAGCCGGATAATCTTCCACCGTCGACAGGTAGATGTACGGATAGGACTTATCATCACGCAGCAGGATGTTGTACTGCGGTCGATACTTCTTGATGAGATTCTGTTCGAGTAACAGCGCTTCCGTTTCACTGTTGGTAACGGTGAACTGCACACGGGCAATACGCTTGACCAGCGATTGCGTCTTCGGCGACAGGCCAGTGTTACGAAAATAGCTACTGACCCTGGACTTCAGATCTGCCGCCTTGCCCACGTAGAGGATCTGATCAGCCTGATCAAGCATCTGATAGACGCCGGGCTTGCGAGGCATATTGGCCAGCAGTGACGTTACATCCAGGCGCTGTGGTGCCTGATCCAGTGACATGGGTTCAGTCACGTTGTCGGGGAGATCAGATGGTAGTGAGTGATTTACCGTCATACTTCTTTATATCCAGCCACGGCACTGAGCTTACGCACCGCAGCAGTGTGAGCATTGAGTCATCTGGTCCCGCTGACTGACGAGGCCGGACTATAGCTTCGTTTGCGCTGCATGAACTCTTCCGCTGCTTCGGCAAATAACGAAGAGAGGGTGGCTCGCGACCAGTCAGAGATCCCCGCCCCTTCGGACAACGAGACCTCGAGGTATACGCTGATCTCTGCGTAGTAAAACAGCAGGCTTTCATAACTGCGGGCGCGCTTGAGATTCTGCAAGGAGATGCTGGCGCCATTCACGAGGATCTGATTGATATCTGTTTCTGACATGCCACTGGCCAAATAGGACACGCTGTGTCTAAGATGAATGCACGCAGACTTTAACAGATTTCCTATCACTTCACTCGTGCAACGCTTTGTGCCTGTATCAGTGCAGACCGGAGTTAAAGTTGTAAAGGGCTACGGAACGCCGTCACTAAGAAGCAACAAGGCTACTGGATTCCGTTTATGGTTCATGAACTCGATTTTTCTCAGCTGGCGATACTGCTTATTGAGCCCTCCGCCCTGCAGCGCAAGCTTATCTGCGACGCCCTGCGCAAGGCAGGATGCAATGATATTGAATCAGTAGCGGACCTTCCCGAAGCGCTCCAGCACATTGAACGTTATCCTCCTGATCTGGTGATCAGCGCACTCTATCTACCTTCCGGCACAGGCACAGAGCTGATTGCCAGGATCAAGACGCTACCTGGCACTGATGATGTAGCGTTCATGCTGATATCCAGCGAGCAGAAAGTCGAACATCTTGATCCCATTCGGCAGGCGGGCGCCATTGCCATCCTGCCCAAGCCATTCACCATCGATGCGTTACGCAAGGCGCTTCAGGCCACCCTCGACTTCTTCAGCGCAGATGAATTGCTGTTTAGCCATTACGATGTGGCAGAGCTGCACGTCATGGTGGTAGATGACAGCACGCTGTCGCGCAATCATATCGCCCGCCTGCTGCACAACATGGGAATCAAGCATGTTCACGAAGCGGGCAACGGGGCAGAAGCCCTGGCACTACTGAGTGAAGTGCCTGCCGACATGGTCGTAACGGATTACAACATGCCTGAAATGGATGGTGCCGAGCTGATCAGCGGTATGCGTGAAGATCCGCAACTGAGCCACATTCCGGTATTGATGATTACGTCTGAACAGAGCCAGTCGCGCCTTAGTGCCATTCGTCAGGCAGGCGTGGACGCCATCTGTGACAAACCCTTTGACGTCAATGAGATGCGTCGTCTGCTGCACTTAATGCTGGATGATGACTGAACAGCCTCCCGCCCTGACCGATACTCACCATCCCACCATGCCGGGCAGAATGGCAGACCTGAAGTGGCTGCTGGACTGCCCGTCGCTGATGACAGGCCCCCACTGCTCAACCCTCTCTGAATGGCTCCCTGCCTATACACCGCCCTCACTACCGGCGTCACCCGCTCCGGCCAGACTCGGGCTCTATGCTGAGCAACTTTTGCATCATTATCTCGCCCACCATCCGGATGTTGAGCGTTTGCTCCACCCCCTGACGCTGAGGTATGAACGACGTACGCTGGGTGAGCTGGATTTTGTTCTGCTTCGCAGGGATGGTTTGTGCCTTCACATTGAGTTAGCGGTGAAATGGTACCTGTACGTGCCCGAGCGGCAACAACAAGGCTTGGATGCCTTTGTAGGCCCCGCTCAGCACGATACCTTGCAACGTAAGTGGCGCCACCTTTTAGGGAAACAGCTTCCTGTCGCACACAGTCCTTTGGCTACCGCACTGCTGAAGGAAAGGGGCTTCCCACCCATCAACCGCTCCATTGCCATCGTTCCTGGCCAGTTGTTTTATCCATCGAGTGAAAGCCACTGGTCCCAGACTATCGACAGTGAAATCGCTCCACACCATCGTCGGGGCTGGTGGGCTGCAGAACATGATCTGGATAAACTCGCCTGTCACCAACGGCGATATCGGGTGTTAAGCCATGCAATGTGGATGGCGGGAGCATCTCCCAGCGCAGAGGTACTACTTGATATAGGGCAGCTGCAGAAGCGATGTGCCGATTTATCGCGACCAGTCCAGATCGTTTGCTTCAGCCAGGTAGAACAGAGCTGGCAGGAGCAAAGCCGAGGTTTTATTGTGCCTCGGCTCTGGCGACAACAAGCCTGTGCACAGGCACTCTGATCAACGCTGTTTGAACGCATCCAGCCGTTTGATCAGGCTGGATGTATCCCAGCGCCCGCCACCCAGACTCTGCACTTCCGCATAGAATTGATCCACCAACGCGGTCAGCGGCAGATGAGCCCCCTGTTTACGCGCCTCATTGAGTGCAATGGAAAGATCCTTGCGCATCCAGTCAACAGCAAAGCCGTAATCGAATTTATCTTCCAGCATGGTCTTGGAGCGATTTTCCATCTGCCACGACTGAGCAGCCCCTTTGCTGATGACCTCAACCACAGCCTCAGCATCCAGACCTACCGTCTTGGCAAAATGCAAACCTTCCGATAGTCCCTGAACAATACCGGCAATGCATATCTGATTGACCATTTTGGCTAGCTGTCCGGCACCGACGTTTCCTAGCAGACGAGCCTGACGGGCAAAACAGCGAATCACGGGCTCAGCCCTGTCAAATACCTCCTGGTCACCCCCCACCATCACCGTCAGTACACCGTTTTCTGCCCCAGCCTGACCGCCTGAAACAGGGGCATCAAGAAAATAACTGCTCTGCTGCTGGGCTGCCTGATACAACTCACGAGCAACCTCTGCCGAGGCGGTTGTGTGGTCGACCAGAATGGCACCTGCCTTCAAACCTTTAAGCGCGCCCTGCTCGCCCAGAATGACTTCACGCAGGTCGTTATCATTACCCACACAACAGAACACGATATCTGCACCCTCTGCTGCGGCGGCAGGGGTGACGCCTAGCGTACCACCATAGGTTTCCACCCATGCCTCAGCCTTGCTTTGCGTTCTGTTATAAACCGCCACCTGGTGACCAGCCTTCTGCAAATGCCCAGCCATGGGATAACCCATTACACCCAGCCCGATAAAAGCGACGTTCATCGTTATGCTTACTCCCTAGGATTAATTACAGATGGGGAAGAGTTCAGCCGACCTGCCCGCACTCAACCGAGCAGATGAAGATACAGCCTACAATTTGAATGAGGACTTATGTATCACATATCCTATTGCCCACTTCAAATTTACTTCTGCCCCACGTTAGAGGTCTTAGCTTGATGTCCTGGCCAGTTCGTATCGCCCTGAGCATGTTCATGAGTGTGCTCTCCTTGCAACCGGTCTCTGCTCTGGCAGCGGATCTGAACGACATTACCGCCTCCGCAGTAGTCACTGAAAAGGGTGAGCAGCCCGACTGGTCAGCACTTCAGGGTAAATGGCTGCTGATAAACTTCTGGGCCACGTGGTGCCCACCCTGCGTACAGGAATTACCGGCGTTAGATCATCTCTATACCGCTCTGCATAAAGATATCCCGTTCGCAGTCGTTGCCATTAATCTTGGCGACCAACCTGAACAACTGTCCGCATTCTGGCAAAAGATGGCCTGGCATCCCGATATGCCAGTTATGAGTGATCCGGATAACAGCCTGTTATCCGCACTCAACCTGAGTGGCCTACCCAGCAGCTGGCTAGTAAATCCGCAGGGTCAGGTAGTGGAAAACATCACGGGAATCCGCCCCTGGGATGCGCCAGAGACCGTCAACAAGATCAAGGGACTGGTAGAAGGGACAGCGACACCCTGAAGGATACATGCAGGGCATCAAAACTCCGTCAGCAGGAAATACTGGAGGCAAGCTCTACTGACGCCCCCTCACAGCACTTCCTGCTGATGCGGAAAAATTAAGGACAATGCGCTCTTAGCTGTTGTCAGCCGACAACGAAGCCAACAGCGCAGTGACCATCTGTGCAGAATGCCTGGCCGCTTTGGGCAGATACTGCTCAAAGCTGATATTGGACTCCTTGCCTGCAATATCCGACAGAGAGCGGATGATCAGGAAAGGGGTACTAAACTGATGGCATACCTGAGCAATAGCAGCGGCTTCCATCTCCACCGCCTTCATGTGCGGAAAGGTTGCTCGGGTTCTAGCCACGCGCTCTGGATCATTCATAAAACTATCACCAGTCGCAATTTCACCTTCGACGATTTGCTGCTCGGCAGCGTTCACACTGGCGATTGCCGTTTTGGCCAGTGCCACCAGCTTATCATCAGGCATGAACTGAGCAGGCAAGCCTGGTACCTGACCAGGTGCATAACCGAAGATGGTGACGTCCACATCATGGTGATAGACCGCCGATGAGACGACCACATCACCCACATTCAGACTGCTGTCAAAGCCCCCGGCAGAACCAGTATTGATGACATAATCAGGGCGGTGACGCTCCAGTACCAGCGTGGTAGACATGGCCGCGTTTACTTTGCCAATCCCAGACTTGAGCAGCACCACGTCCACGCCATTCAATACCCCGGTGGAGAACTCGTAACCGGCATAGGTCTGGGTATCGCGCTGTTCGAGCAGGCTACGTAGCAGCTCCACCTCCTCTTCCATCGCCCCGATCACCGCGACCTTCGGGCGCACCTGGCTCTTGATTCCGCTCAACTCGGCAGTCATATCACTATCCTGAAAGAATGATGTTGGAGAAAACCCGCATCTTAGCAAATGGTGCCGACCAGCCCAATGCATCATGCAAGGCTGCTGGTATATACTGCGCCGATCAACTTTACTCAGCCTGGATGGATTGCATATGCCTCTTTTAGACAGCTTCCGCGTCGACCACACCCGCATGAACGCTCCCGCGGTACGCGTAGCCAAGTCGATGAAGACCCCCAAGGGTGACAACATCACGGTTTTCGATCTGCGTTTCTGCCTGCCCAACAAAGAAATCCTGTCGGAAAAAGGTATCCATACGCTGGAGCATTTGTTCGCCGGCTTTATGCGTGATCACCTGAATGGTGAGCATGTTGAAATTATCGACATTTCACCAATGGGCTGCAGAACAGGTTTCTATATGAGCCTGATCGGCACGCCCAGTGAGCAGCAGGTAGCGGATGCCTGGAAAGCCGCCATGGAAGACGTTACTCAGGTTCAAACCATGCAGGATATTCCCGAGCTGAACGAATATCAGTGTGGCACCTATGAAATGCACTCGCTGACCGAAGCGCAGGAAATCGCTCGTAACGTGGTCAAGCGTGGCATTCTGGTTAACAGCAACGACGAGCTCTATCTGAGCGAAGATTTCTTGAAACTGCACAGCTGAGACATACCGCCCTGGCTGCAAATATGTCGTAGCACTGTAAATACAAAAGCCCGGACAACCGGGCTTTTGTGCAATCTAACCTGTCAGAACCTGGGGCTGGAGCTTTATCAACCCGACTTACAGGCCTTAATTCAACATGATCAACACAGATGATTTATCGCTTGTATGCCTCGCACAGATATCCAAACTCATCACACCGCTTGATCAACTCCTCCACAAAATGGTCAGTGCACAGAGAACTTGGGTACGTAATGTCCTTGTTCAACGCTCTGGAAGTACTGTGGAATTTCCTCATGATCAACATCAAGGAAATCATCGTAATCCCTGAGATTGACCTCCGATATGTACAAGTGGTCCTGAGTATCGCCGGATAGAATCACATAGAAAGGCTGATCAGCTTCCAAAGGAGGTTTGCCCTCATTACTCAAATTGGCATTGACCTCATTCAGCACGGCCTGATCCAGTGCATAGGCATAATCAACATCCACGATGACGCCTCGGTAGCCGAGGTATCTGTGCTGTACAATCTGCCCAATCGCGTATTTCGCCTGACGGTATTGCATAACATTTCCTCCGCTGGAGGTCTGTTGCAACAACCTTCCTGTAGGGAACCCCTAGAGGAAATGCAGAATTACAGACCTTGATGATTTTCTTCTATCTCGCACTCACTCCTACTAACACGTCTACTCACTCATCTCTCAACGAATAAAAGCGGATAACCGTCTGGTTACCTTACCGGTAGCATCACAGCAAAGTCACCTGCAACTGCACCGATAGTTAATTAATCGGCATTAACGCGGGAAAATTCCAGCCCAATTTTGAAAAAAGCGTCATTGCGTCTTCATCTGGCAGTGTTGTTAGACTCAACGGTATGCCTGTCAACGGGTGTGACAGACGCATGCCGATGGCAAGTAACGCCAGCCTGTGCCAGTTGAAATGATCTCTGAACAGCCTGTTATGGCGCCCCTCACCATGAGTCGTATCGCCAACAATAGGGTGAAATATGTGCTTCATGTGGCGGCGCAACTGGTGTTGTCGGCCTGTATGAGGCTGCAGATGCACAAGGCTGTAACGCGCTTCCGGGTATCGACCAACAGGAATAGGCAATGTCACCTGAGCCAGCGGCGAATAACTGGTTTTGGCTTCTTGCGGCTCCTTATTCTTGCTGGTTCGGGGGTCGTCATAGTCGTCATCTTCCACCGTCAGTGGATGATCAATATAGCCAGCTTCACCAACATGCCCCCGTGTTACAGCCAGATAATGCTTGCTGACCTCCCCTGCGGTGAATTGCTCAGTAAGCAGACGTGCTACCTCAGAATTGAATGCAAACACCATAACGCCAGCCGTTGGCCGGTCCAGCCGATGCACCGGAAACACATGCTGACACAATTGGTTACGCACTGTTTGCAGCACAAACTCTGTCTCGCCCGGTGAACGAAAAGATCGATGCACCAGCATGTCAGCTGGCTTATAGACAGCAACCATGGCCTCATCGCGATAAAGAATGGGTAGCTGAGTAGCCATGAAATCCCCCTGAGAATGGCAGGCGGCGGATGGTGAGGGCTTTGAAATTCCCTGTCAACGCCTCAATCTACTTGCATCAACTACGGCGCACAGTTAAAAACTAGCTGCCATAACTCAGTTTTACCCTAGTGCGCGGTTGGCTTCGCCAATTCGTCGCCACACAGATTCGAGCGATCCAAGGAGAGTCTATGCCTATTAGATCCGTTCCCCACTCGCAAGTGTTGTCAACGCCGGTTGCCAACAAGGCGATTCGTAACACCTACACCCTGCTGTCAATGACACTGGTGTTCAGTGCCGTTTGCGCAGCAATTTCCACTTCAATGCAGGTTGGCCTGCACCCCTTGCTTAATCTGGTCATCATGATTGGCTTGTTGTTTGCCATTCAGTGGCAGCGCAACTCCGTCATCGCATTGCCACTGACCTTTGCCTTCACTGGCTTTGCGGGCTTCACGCTTGGCCCAGTGCTCAACATGTACCTAGCGATGGCCAACGGCGGTGAAATCATCATGACCGCGCTGGGCCTGACTGGAATCATCTTTGCTGGCCTGTCTGCCTATGCACTCACCACTCGCAAGGACTTCAGCTTTATGCGCGGATTCCTGCTGGTGGGTATTCTGGCGGTCGTTGGCGCAGGCATCGCAAATATGTTCCTGCACATGCCTGGCTTGCAGCTGGCCATTGCAGCGGCAGCGGTTATCGTGTTCTCCGGTTTCATTCTGTATGACACCAGCAACATGATTCACAGCGGTGAAACCAACTATGTGCTGATGACTGTCAGCCAGTTTCTGAACATCCTCAACCTGTTTACAGCTCTGCTGCAACTGGTTGGTGCGTTCAGCAGCGACGACTGATAATGAAGTATGCTCTACTGGTAAATGGCGCGCCCCTGGACTCCCAGGCGGCGCGTTCTGCACTGTATTTCAGCCAGGCTCTGCTTGAGCGGGGACATCATCTGCTTCGCGTATTTTTCTATGGTGCCGGTGTACAGTTAGGTAACGGACTGCAAATCAGCGCTCAGGATGAAAGCAATCTCCTTGGCGACTGGCAGGCTTTGGCGTTAGCAGGCAATACAGAGCTGGTGCTCTGTATTGCCGCTGCACAACGAAGAGGAATATTGTCAGCAGCAGAAGCTCTGCGACATGGCAGACCCCCCGTAGAAATGCTGGCAACGGGCTTTACGTTAGCGGGTTTGGGTACGTTGGTAGATGCTGCACTGGATGTTGACCGCTTGGTTACTTTCCAGGGCTGATGCCAGCACCTCAACAGCATTACGATATTAGCAACGAGTAGTCCCTATGCACCTTGCCTTCCTATTGCGCCACCCCCCCTATTCGAAGCAGCATGCACGCGAAGGCCTTGAGGCCGCGCTGGCTGCTGCAGCCTTCGGCCAAGAAGTCAGCCTGTATTTTATGGGTGATGGTGTACTGCAGCTACTTCCGGAGCAGAAGGCTGTGCAGCTGGCTGCCAAAGATACCTCAAAGATGCTGCAGGCACTGGACATGTACGACATAGAAAATGTCTATGTTGACCGAACCAGCCTCCAGACCAGAGGTATCGCTGAAGATGCACTTGCCATCAAGTGTACTGCTGTCGACAGCAAGCAAATACGTCAACAACTGGCTACAGCACAGCAGGTGTTTTGCTTCTAGGCCAGCCCTTTAAAAACATGACACTCCTCTTTAGCCATCACCTCAGCTGTAGAAAGGTGAAGACAGGAAAACGCTATCAGCCAGTAAAACAGTTCTGCCAGATAATGGATGCACGCCTACAGATACTGCTGGCTCAACGGGAGTGATCTATAATGCCCCCAGCATCAACACCAAAATGACCTCAAGTAGACAGTTATGCTACATATCATCAATAAAGCGACTCCAGATGCCAGTCTTGAGCAATGTCGCGCCCTGATAGACCCGCAGCAGGACGCAGTATTGCTTATGGCCGATGGTGTCCTCTCGGCACTGGCCAGCTATGCGTACTGGCCACAAAGCCTTGCTGTATTTGCACTCTCTCGCGATATTGAAGCACGTGCCATTAACGCCTATCTGGCACCACACATTCAGATTATTGACGATGCTGGCTTTGTCACATTGACCGAACAGCATGCTCAATCGATTAGCTGGTAACCCCACTAACCTCACTATGACAACGCTTGCTACTGACCCTGAAGGCTATTTAATCAATCTCGACGACTGGTCCACTGAGGCCGCCAATACGTTGGCGCATTCCGCAGGCATTAAGTTGACTGAAGCACACTGGGAGGTTCTCTTTTTATTGAGAGAGTTTTACACAGAATATGGCATATCCCCTGCCACTCGCCCCTTTGTCAAAGCTGTTGCACTAAAACTGGGTAAAGAGAAAGGCAACAGTATGTATCTGATGACGCTGTTCTCTGAAAGCCCAGCCAAGTTAGCAGCAAAGCTCGCGGGCCTGCCCAAACCAACAAACTGCTTATAACAGCCTAATTTTCCCTTCCAGCGCTCACTTTTCAGCCTATGCAATGCGCAGTATGCATGGGCTTATGACGCTACCGCACAAGCATCAGCCGTACTCAAAACACCCAGTAGAAAGTCTAATATTCGCCATCATTATTTATCTGCAAGGTTGCCCTGCAGGACGCTTGAAATGCTCAAAATTTACTCTATAGTGCCGCCTTGTAATGTCCTATCACGCAATAAAGCGTGACCCTTTCCCTCTTCTATTCACAAGAAGCATGTCATGGCACTCGCGTCGTTGACGGGCGTAATCCCGCCGCTTTTCAGCCTAGTCATATTCACTCTCGGTCATGGTCTCCTAACGACTCTATTGACCCTTCGTTTGTCTGCAGAGCATGTAGATCCCCAGGCTATCGGCATGGTCTCTGCAGCGTACTTTGCCGGACTATTTACCGGCTCGTTCTTCAACGCTCGCATTATTGTCCGCGTAGGCCACATTCGCGCCTATGCCGCTTATGCTTCGATTCTGGCAACGCTAGCCATTCTCCACGGGCTATTTATTGACCCCACCATCTGGACCGGCTTGCGCTTTATCGGTGGTATTGCGACCAGTGGCCTGTTTGTCGTGATCGAGTCCTGGATGCTGGTATCCAGCAGCCCCCAGACTCGCGGTCAAATTCTGGCGTTCTATATGATCCTGCTTTATGGAGCCCTGGCCGTCGCCCAACTGTTATTGAAATATATTGACCCGATGATTCTGGTCCCATTTGCCATGACGGCCATGGCGGCTTCCTTGTCGGTGGTACCACTGTCTCTTACCCGGGTTGCCTCACCGACACTGGAAATCACGCAGGGCATAAGCTTCTTCAAACTGGTCAAACTGACGCCTTCAGGCGCGTTTGGCAGTTTTACGTCCGGTATGGTGCTGGGCAGCATCTACGGTCTTATGCCCCTGTTTTTCACTGATACCGGCCACTCACTGAATCAGGTGGCTAACTTGATGGCAGTTCTTATTCTTGGTGGGATGACATTGCAGTACCCCGTCGGACGACTCTCGGACAAGATGGACCGGCGAGTGGTCCTGACGATTCTGTGCTGTTGCCTGACGATTGCCAGTCTGACTCTGGTGTTTGGTACGGAGAAAGGCAGCTATTACACTCAAGCGGGTCTGATCTTCCTGTTTGGCGGTCTGGCATTTTCACTCTATCCGATGAGCCTGAGCCACGCCTGTGATGAACTGGCACCTGATCAGGTCATCAGTGCCAACCAGGGCTTGTTACTGTCCTATAGTATCGGCGCAGTGATTGGGCCATTACTTGCGCCGGTCGCAATGAGCGTATTTGGGCCGAAAGGCTTGTTCATCTACTTTTGTATCGTCAGTGGCGTGCTTGCAGGCTTTCTGCTCTGGCGCAAGAGAGTGCGTGCGCCGGTCCCGCTCGCAGAACATCAGAACTTCATTACCGTACCGCCGAACTCACCCGTCACTGCTGAGCTTGATCCTCGCGCCGACGTCAATCAAACCGACACCGAGGCAGGCGAAGAGCACTGGCCGACCGGGCATTGATGAATCAATGCAGGTCAGCTAATGCGGCTGACCTGCATACAACAACTGCCCTTACTCCAACTGCTCTGAGGCAGCCAGCTCGTTGCGTGGAAAACGCTTTTTACGACGATAAGGATAGACACTCATTACCCTTCCCTCCCGTATAGCGGCTTGCAACCCCTGCCAATACTCTGGAGTAAAAAGGTTGCCATGCATGTCGTTAAACAACTTCCTGATACGCACATCCGCAAACAGGAAACGGGGGAACTCTTCCGGAAAGACGTCATTTGGCCCAACCGAGTACCAGGGCTCTCCTGACATTTCCTGCTCTGGATAAGCGGCTTCGGGAATAGCCCGGAAATTGACCTCGGTGAGATAGCTGATTTCATCGTAGTCATAGAACACGACTCGCCCATGCCGTGTCACGCCAAAATTTTTGAGTAACATATCACCAGCGAAAATATTTGCCGCTGCAAGCTGTTTGAGTGCATTACCGTACTCATCTAAAACATCCAGACACTGTTTCTCAGTGCAGCTTTGCAAATAGAGATTCAGAGGCGTCATTCTTCGTTCAGTATATAAATGACGAATAGTTACCGTATATTCATCGATAATCAGGTTTGATGCAGCGACTTCCTGCAACTCCTGCAACAGGCTGTCCGCAAAGCGATGACGAGGAAAAACGAAGTTAGAAAACTCTTGTGTATCTGCCATGCGCCCAACACGATCATGACGTTTAACCAGCTCGTACTTCTCCATCACAGTAACTCTGCTAACCTCTTTAGGTGGCGCAAAGTAGTCCTTGATTATCTTGAAGACCACGGGATACGAAGGTAGCGTAAATACCGCCATCACCATTCCCTTGATACCAGGAGCACTGACAAACTCATCAGCAGAGGTGTCAAGGTGACGCAAGAACTCGCGGTAAAACTCGGTTTTCCCATGTTTGAAAAAGCCAATGGAGGAGTACAGCTCCGCTTCGCTCTTGGACGGCATTAGCGCCTGTAAAAAACGGACGTATTCTGCAGGCACCGGAACATCAACCAGAAAATATGATCGCGTAAAGCTGAACAAAATACTGACATCATCACGATCCATAAGCAGCGTATCGATATATACCCGCCCTTTTTCGTTATTCATGATCGCCAGCACAAAGGGAATGATCATTCCTTCGGACTCTATTCGACCAACCAGATAGGATGCCTTGTTGCGATAAAAGACGGAGTTCAATACCTCAACCTTGACTTGATTACTGCGCCATACGGCACGAGGTAAAGTGAGTTCAAGGTGTTTAATTATGTTGCGAATATCTCTGCGCTTATTCTCCCAGGGAAGGGTAAAGATATGATCATCCAATATCTCATCTAATAACCCTACCAGCCCCTCACCTCCTAAAGCATAGATATTGGTAATGGGAATACCAGTCTTAGACTTCACACCAGGCAAGGAAGTATGGATAAACATCCCCTCATGCTCCATGACCAGATGCTTAAAAAGGCGACAGTAAATGGAGTTGAAGAATGTCTCTGCTAACTCGTAATCAGTACGTCCCGTTATTTGCTGAATGTAACACTGCTTGACCATAGGCCAGTTATCAGGCTTGAGTATTGATGAACTGACACTACATTGAATGAGGTCGACCACATCACTGACTGCCAGATCATAAAGATTAATTCGGTCTGCAGCCGCTTTCTGAGCTGCGTACCAATCCGCGTTCTCAAACCTGGCGCGGGCACCGGAAGTGATTTTGCGGAACTTAGAACGATACCGGTCAAACCCCTGCAGAACGATATGGGCAATGCGGTCATGTGTTTCTTGTGATGTTAGGATCATAGCGTCACACCCTGGCAAGCTACTCGCAGCTGAAATATCTGAGACGTTTGTAGAAACTAGGCCATATGTTGCGTAGCAGCAATGCACCCAAAGCATACAGGGCTATTATTTTTTGCTATTAGAACCTTAGTAACAGCCAACTTCCGCTTTTCGTCGCAACACGTGAGACTAAAGGCAAGCAACCATCACTCCCTGGAGGAAAATATGGACAAGATGGAAAAAATTAACATTGGAATCAGTGATAACGACCGTGAAGCCATTGCTGGTGGACTGGCCAGCCTACTGGCAGATACCTACACCCTTTATCTGCAGACACATAACTTTCACTGGAACGTGACAGGCCCTCAGTTTCGTACTCTGCACCTGATGTTTGAAGAACAGTACACAGAAATGGCGACCGCAGTAGATGAAATTGCCGAGCGGATCAGAGCACTGGGCATGCGCGCCCCAGGCACATACAAAGAGTTCAGCAAGCTCACCAAGCTCGAAGAGCGCGACAATGTCACTGACGCCAAAGAAATGACCAAACTGCTGGTATTGGGACACGAAACCGTGGTTCGCACTTGTCGCCAAATTTTGCCTGTTGCTCAGGAAGCAGCCGATGAAGCCAGTGCAGACTTGCTAGTAGGTCGTATGGCATTGCATGAAAAAACAGCCTGGATGCTGCGTGCGTTGCTTGAATAAGAGTGATGTTAACTCTGCGAGCCTTACTAAATATCTCGCGATAAAACTAAAGGCCGGATAATTTCCGGCCTTTATTATGTGTAAATTAGCTATACAGCTGCATGTTTGATAACAAATCAGACCACGTAAGGGCGCTGCACATAAAAGCGGCTCAGAATTTTGTACAAATACCAGGCATCTTTTGCACCAGCCAACTCGCGAATAGAGTGCATGGCAAACGTGGGCACCCCTACATCTACAGTCGGAATACCAGTACGGGTGGCGGTGATGGGCCCTATAGTTGAACCACAGGCCATGTCACTACGCACAACAAATGCCTGTACTGGTACCTCTTCATAAATAGCTAACTGCCGGAGTACAGCGCTACTGTCACTGGTTGTCGCATAACGCTGGTTGTTATTAATCTTGATAACAGGTCCTTTATTAAGAACAGGCCCGTGGTTGGCATCATGCTTGTCCGGATAGTTAGGATGAATACCATGGGCATTATCTGCGGAGATCAACAAAGATTGGCTGATAACACGAGTTCGCGTTTCAGATCCTGGAAACATCCTTGCCAGTACATCATTCAGAAAGGGGCCTTCGGCTCCACACGTGGACGCGCTACCGACCTCTTCATGATCGGTGCAGATCATCATACTGCCGGGTAGTGGAGCCTCTATCAAAGACTGCATAGCAACATAGCAGCTCAACAGGTTATCCAGTCTTGCACTTGCAATGAAATCTTCGTTCATACCAATCAGAGCAGCCTTCTGGGTATCGTAGAAACACAGGTCAAAGTCGAGTACCTGATCAATGCTGGTAACACCCTCCTCCTGCTCCAGATAAGCCTTAAGCCAGCTTCGTACATCGAATTTTTCTGGATCATCACTGCGCTGCCAGAGAATCGGTGGCAAATCACGTTGTGCGTTAACGGATTTGCTCTGATTAACTTCACGATCAAGGTGGATCGCCAGACTGGGAATGACCGCAACGGCGCGTTGCATATTGATCAGATGTGACGTCAAACGTCCATCCACGGTGCGATACGTTACCTTCCCCGCAAGAGAAAGATCACGATCAAACCAAGGATTGAGTAACACGCCGCCGTACACCTCCACACCCAGTTGTATATAGTCGTAGCGACTAAGCTCAGGCTGAGGTTTAACTTTTAGGCACGGGCTGTCAGTATGCGCTCCAACCAAGCGTATACCGTCCTCCAGAGCCTGAGCCTGCTCAGGCATAGTCCAGGCAATAATAGAAGAACCATTCCTTGTAACCATATAAGAACTGCCAGGATACAAATCCCAGGCTTCACCTTCATTTAATAGAGAAAAACCCTTCTCCTTTAACTGCTGCTGCATATTCTTTACAGCATGATAGGGGGTCGGAGATGTCTGCAGAAATGCCAGAAGCCCCTCATTAAATACAGTTACTGATTGCATACACTACCTTGAATAAGTTGTAACAAGGACACCCGGCTCCAGACGTCCAGCTTCATAATTCTATGTTACTATCACTGTTGGTTCGCAATACCAATATCTTACGCTGTGGAACCATCCATTATTCTGGTAGTCTCACCTCATACACTCTTAGGCAAAGGAAACGCTTCATGCTTCGCCTGTCTGCATTATTAGTCGGCTTTGCCATTGCCCTCTCCAGCGCAGGCGTCAATGCCAGCATATCTCATCCAGAACTCAACTATGACGCAGCCAAGGATGCATTACATCCTGATCCTCAGCATGCCAGCCTGACCAAAACTATCGTTAATACGCTTACCAACAATCATTATCAGATGTTGCCAGTGGACGATAAATTGTCTGAGGCGTTGCTGGCCAGATATCAGAATGCACTCGATCCCAGCCACTCTCTATTTCTGCAAACTGATATTGATAAGATGGCCTCTTTCAAGGATGACCTTGATAATCAGCTACTCGATGGCAAGTTGGAGGATGCTTTCAACGTCTTCAACCTTTCGCAAGAGCGAAGAATTGATCGCCTCAATTATCAGCTGGATCTTCTTGCCAAAGGACCTGACGTCTACGAACTGTCCAAGCAGGAATACATGGAGACTGATCGAAAGAATGCTCCATGGCCGAAAGATCAGAATGAGCTGAACGATCTGTGGCGCAAGCAGCTTAAGAGCAGCGTGCTCAGCTTACTGCTGGCAGACAAAAGTACTGATGAAGCCGCTAAAACTTTGGAGCGCCGTTTTACCAATCAAATTACCCGCCTTCGGCAGACAAAAAATGAAGATGCTTTCCAAATCTTCATGAATGCTTTTGCTGAACTGCATGACCCTCATACCCAATACTTCTCTCCTCAGACATCAGAAAACTTCAACATCAACATGAGCCTGTCCCTTGAAGGGATAGGTGCAGTACTTCAGTCAGAGGATGAGCAGACCAAAATCGTTCGATTAGTCCCAGGCGGCCCAGCAGAAAAGTCTGGCCAGCTGAAACCGTCAGATCTGGTAGTGGGCGTTGCTCAAGGTGATGATGGTGAAATGACTGATGTTGTAGGTTGGCGTCTTGATGAAGTGGTCGACTTGATTCGCGGCGCTAAAGACACCGTAGTTCGACTGCAGATTATGCCGGCTGGAAGCACTGACAAAAAAACCAAAGAGATCCGGCTCGTTCGCAGCAAAGTCAAACTAGAAGACCAGGCAGCTCAGAAAAAGGTTCTGGAGATTCCCCAAGAAGGGAAAAAGCACCCACTGAAAGTTGGCGTGATTACATTGCCAGCCTTCTATCTTGACTTCCAGGCAGCACAAGCAGGTGACCCAAACTACAAGAGCACCAGTCGCGATGTAGAAAAGCTGCTGAATGAGCTCAAGCAGGAAAGTATAGATGGACTTGTTTTGGATCTGCGAAACAATGGTGGAGGATCTCTTAGAGAAGCCAACGAACTGATCGGCTTATTCATTCGCCAGGGTCCTACTGTTCAGATCCGGGATGCTCAGGGCCGAGTCAATATCCTTGGCGACTCAGATCCGAAGGTAGTCTACGATGGCCCGATGATTGTGCTGGTCAATCGCTTGAGTGCATCAGCTTCCGAAATATTTGCAGGTGCCATGCAGGACTATGGCCGAGCATTAATCGTTGGAAGCCAGACATTTGGCAAAGGGACGGTGCAAACTCTTCTCCCTCTACCCTCTGGCCAACTGAAACTGACACAAGCAAAGTTCTACAGAATCTCTGGCGAAAGCACACAGCACAAAGGCGTAGTACCCGATATCAGTTTCCCGACTATTATCGACAACGAAGAAATTGGCGAAAGCGCTCTTGATCATGCTCTCCCCTGGGACAAAGTGCGTCCACTACGCTACCCCAGTTATGGAGACTATGGTTTTATCGTTGACGAACTCAGACAACGTCATTTGGCTAGAACCGCCAATGATCCAGACTTTGACTACATGGTCAACTTAATGAAAAAGCAGAAGGAAGCGAAAAAACAGCCGACCGTTCCACTGTTTGCAAGTGCTCTACGTGAGGAAAGAGCAAAAACAGAAGCCTGGGAACTGGATCAGGAAAACATCAGACGTCAACGTAAAGGCGAGCCGGCTCTCCCTAATTATGAAGCATTAGAAAAGCTTAATGAGACGACCGAAAAAGATGACCCAATGCTTACAGAATCAGGGCGCATAATGGGAGACCTGATCCACCTATCCAAAGACTACTTGGTATCTAAAACAGCTAACTAGTCCTCTATATAGCTGCGCCTCCCTATCAGGTGGCGTAGCCCTTCCGCTACTTGATACCATCTACGCTGTAGTTTCGGTAAACTACATTGTAGATATACTCCTCACTTCGAATATCGCGCCACAGAACTAATGACCGAACAAACTTTTCAAAATACCTCCCTGCCCATACTGGATCGTCGCTTTAGTGTAGCTCCAATGATGGACCTTACAGATAGCCACTATCGCAATTTCGCGCGCCATCTGACAAAACACACTCTGCTGTACACCGAGATGATCACTACTGGTGCCATACTGCATGGTGACAAGCATCGATTTCTGTCATTTGCCAATGAGGAACACCCCATTGCAGTACAACTCGGCGGCAGCAACCCCAAAGCCTTACGCGAATGTGCGATTATCTGTGAAGACTATGGCTACGATGAAATAAATCTAAACGTGGGCTGTCCTAGCGACCGAGTGCAAAACAATATGATCGGCGCATGCTTGATGGACCATCCTGAATTGGTGGCAGAATGCTTGGCAGAGATGCAATCCGCGGTATCTGTCCCTGTGACAGTAAAGCACAGAATAGGTATTGATGACCGAGACAGCTATGAGCTATTACATCACTTTGTAGAGCATGTTGCCAAAAGTGGATGTAGTACATTTATAGTTCATGCACGAAAAGCAATCCTGAAAGGCCTCAGCCCAAAAGAGAATCGAGAAATCCCCACTCTTGATTACACAACCGTTTACCAACTAAAAAAAGACTTCCCTCAACTAGAAATAATCATAAATGGCGGGATAAAAACAATACAGGAAAGCAAAAATCATCTAAATCATGTTGATGGAGTAATGATTGGCAGAGAAGCCTATTACAATCCATCAATGCTTCTTAATATAGATGAAGAGATATTTCTTGAAGCACCTGCGAGCCAAACAGCAACTCAGGCATTGACAGCCTTTTTCCCATACATATCCTCACAGCTGGATAAAGGAGCAAAGCTTGGGCATATTTCAAGGCATATACTCGGCCTGTTTCACGGCAAACCAGGAGGAAGGAAGTTTAGACAGTATCTAAGTGAAAATGCACACTTGCCAACTGCCAGCATTAAAACCTTGGAATTGGCGATAGAACACCTGAATATCTAGGGTGTTCGCTTTGAGCAGGGACGCAACATGTCCTATTGGCAATTTTCCAAGGAGCTTACCAACTCGCTAAATGTTGCCCTATTTTGTTCATTCAAATCCATCAGTGTTTTATGAGCATTTAACACCGTGTTTTTAACATCCTCTTCAGACCCAAGTATCTCAGGCACCTCTTTTAGCAATGAGGCATTACCTGAGCTGTATTCTCGAATAAGAATAAAGACCTTATCAAACCCCATGCTTAAAAGAATTCGCGTAATGTCTTCATTTACAGAGAGAATAGTAGGCAGCAAATGAAACTGCTGCTGCATTTTTACCGAAATTTTTGCTAGTAGACCAAGCGATGTACTATCGATTCCTTCTGTTTCCGTTAAATCGATTAATACGGTTTTAAAATCCGGATCACTGAACATCGACTCAAGAAAATGATCCAGCGAGGCACATAATGTTAAACGCACATCTCCCTGAAACTTAAGGATGTATGCGCCGCTCTGCTTCGCAACTAGTATTTTTCCAGAATGCATATCTAGATCTTTCTAACGCTCAGTAATGCAATATCATCGGGCAGTTCCAACGCCGTCAGATCCAATTCATTAACAATTCGCTCTGGTACATGATCACAAGACTGCACTAACTCAAGCAAACGCTGCTCTTTATCTTGCAGACGACCTTCCATCACTTCAAGAATACCATCGCTAAAAACTGTTAAAGACCACTTCCCTATATCTTGTAAAGGTAATACATGCTCTTCAAAATGAGGCTCTGGAAAAAGACCAACCGGCATCCCCCCACCAGACAAAAAACGCGCGCCACTCTCGTCAGTAAAAATAGGCAATGGATAGTGACCACCGACAGAGTAACAAAGCGTGCCCTGCCTCTGATCTATAACCCCTAAAACTATGGTGAGGTGCTTACCCAGGGGCGTCTCCAGAAGCTCTTGATTGATGCGTTGCAACATAACAACTGGCGAGAGAATATCAGAGTCAGCTTTACGACGGTAGCTTTTCACAAACCTTCCGGATAAATTCTTAAGCAATACAGTCACAAAGGCCGAGGATGCCCCATGCCCTGAAATGTCGGCCAGATAAAAGAATGTTACTTCAGGAGTGAGCGCTATGTAATCAATAAAGTCCCCACTCAGATACAAGGAAGGGATTAACTGGTGGGAAAAATGGCAACCGTTAAGCTCTTGACCAGACACTGGAAACAGACGCTGCTGGACATGCCGACCTGCCTTCTGATCGTTCTCCAATTCTTTCAGACTCAACTGAAGCTGGAGATTATTCTCCTCAAGAGCTTTTCTGTACGCATCATTATCCAGCAATGCGCGATATTTCCTTATATTCTTTTGTATGGATCTGAATAATGAAGGCAAGTCATACTGAGGCTGAATGAAGAAGTCACATGCCCCAGAGCGCAATGCATTCAAAACATCCTGCAAAATAGCAGACTGCGCCATCATGACGACGGGAAGGGTTGGATAAAACTCAATGAGATATCTGAGCACATCCAAGCCATAGCCCTGCCGAAGATTCAAACTACAGAGCACGACCTTAAATGAGTTTTTCTCACACGCCGTTTGCACCTCAGATGCCGTCTCAACCCAAGCAATTGTGTAGCCTTGCTTTTTTAGAAACGCATCAATTTGCTCTGTAGCCTGGTAGTGCCCAGCAATCAGCAAAACATCGGTGTCTATCTTGGCCATTGGTCCAGCTACCAGACAATGGAGCTGTTGTTAAAAATCGACATCAAACTGATCAGTCACATTACCATCATGAATCAGATAGTCACGGCGCTGTAGATAGGCATTACGAATAAACAAGTATTTATCACCCTCAATCAGTCGCTCAGAGTCAAGCAAGCTGGCTCTTTTGTTAACTACCTTCAATACGCCAAGCCCAATTCTTGTCTTGTCATCGTCAATTTGGTTTATAGGATTGAGATTGTAGTCAAACGCAAGGCCTGCCGTATCACGCAGGGTACTTGGCCCAAATACAGGTAACATCAAATAGGGCCCGGAACCCAACCCCCAGTACCCCAGTGTTTGCCCGAAGTCTTCTTCGTGCTCCGGTATTCCCATAGGAGTTGCCACATCAATCAAGCCTGCCAGCCCGAAGGTACTATTAAAGACCAAACGTGAAAAGCTTTGCAGCGCGGCATCAATTTTGAATTGCAATAAATTATTTGCAATATTGCTAATTTCACCGAGGTTACTGAAGAAGTTACCTACTCCAGATTCAACGATATCAGGAGTGACTGCATGATAGCCCTTTGCAACAGGCTTTAAGATATAGGTATCAAGACCATCATTGAATTTAAAAATAGCCCGGTTAAGCCCTTCCAATGGATCTTTATTTGAAAGCGACTGTGCATGAGCATTTACAGGCTCAGCACTAGATACCCCCTCTGCCCAAACAGACACAGAACTAACAGTCAAGGCTGTAGCAAACGCCAACGTAGACAAGTAATTCACAGAGGCCAGTCCTTTAAAACAAACATAAATACAGTGGTACCATTAGATCAGATAACAAAAAGCCCCGCAATAAGCGGGGCTTTTGATTAGCTTATAAAGCTATTAGAACTTCACGCGGTAACCTAGGGTTACGTTGTCAGCATTGCTACCCACAGCTTCAAAACCTGTTGTGGTAGTTGCACCGTCTTCTGCATCACCGTTGTAAGCAGCGTATTCAACATATACGTCCGCACCACCACCCAGATTCTGATACACACCCACCAAAGTACGATTGGCTTTGAAATCAGTATCGCTAACTTTGGCTTGAGCATAACCCAATGCAAAAGTGGTCTTATCCATAGCATAAGTAGCCATGAAATCATGCACTTTTACCTTGATATCACCATCGCTAACAGCAGTAGGGGTAGTCACAGTTGCATCATACTTCTTCTGCTCGTAGTTATAACCTACATAGAAGTTGTTGATGGTGTAAGACAAGCCCAAGGAAAGATCTTGCGACTTGTTGATATCCAAAGTGTTAGTACCATCGGTAGAGGATGAGTCAGCACCATCTTTGTAGTTAGATGCCATGTATCCCAAACCAGCGTACAAACCGTTAGCTTTGTAGTTAACACCAACTACGTAAGCATCAGCATCTTTGTTGGTATCATCATCACCCAAGCCATCAGCAATAATAGCAGCGTAGCCGTTGAAGCCACTCAAATCAGGGGTGGTATAGGAGATTGCATTACCAACACGGAACGGAGACTGCTCATAAACACCAGAGTTACGCTCAACAACGTCAGCAACGTAGGTGTCAGTCAGAGGATTAGTAAAACGACCGACAGTGACTTTACCGAATTCACCTTTAACGCCAGCATTTGCCTGACGAACTTTCAGAGCAGCGTCAACAGTACTAGAATCAGAAGTTTGACCACTACGATCGTTCTGATATTCAGTTTCAAGTTGATAGAAAGCGGTCAAACCGCTATCCATTTCAGACTCACCCTTGACACCAAGACGATGACCAGCATTACGGATATCAACGTCTTTGTTTTTGTCAAAGTTCATCTGGAAGTGCAGACGACCGTACAGAGTGGCATCAGCCATAGAGACCGCGGGTGCAGCCAGAGCGCCAGCTACAGCCAGAGCGATAATTGACTTCTTCATTCAATTTCCCCTTCAGTATTAACGTGCTTTGTTAATTTAGTAGTCGCGTTACACACGCCCTCGCACAAGATAGTGGATAACGCCTTCCAAATCAAACCGTTTACAACAAAATACATCATTCTGAGGCAGCATTTGGTAAAAAATTTACTTACCAAACACACATAACCCCCAAACAGACATGTTGTCGAAACGACACACACAACATCGAGTTTGGACTTATTTCCTAACCAAACGCGACAATTGAGCTTTCATATCTACTGCCTTCTCCTTTTGCACTGCAAAAGGTATCAGAATTGTGCAAAAGAATAATATGTCCAGCATCCTTAAGCAAGTGTTTCGATATACAACATCTTACACTCATCAACAGCGTTTATTTTTATCCTGCTCAATACAGGCAAGAGCACAGCAAACCGACGAAAAGGGCTATGAAGTAAGTCTTTTCAAGGAGTCCAGTGACTGAGCGATAGCGTCGAGCTCTTGTTCATTTTTTTCATTCCAGTACAGCGCACACTCCAAGGGAGTACTAATCACTCCATCCACGCTTTTTGGCAGCACATTCACTATGTTCGCTATCGAATGCAAATCCAAAACTGCGTCCTGAGAGGGTAGCTTTTTCCATACCCACCCAGGCGCGAGGTCAAATGGTTCAAGACCCGCAGCACGATGTAACTGCCACTCAGGCTGAACCGATTTTTGCTCTCGGGCAACGCTGTACATCAGGATCAAACGCTTTGGCTGAGGTAACTCACCAGGCGCACGAGGCAGTTCAAGTGGATACATCTTGACTCTCACACCTGCAGCAAGTGCTCGTTCACGTATCCGCATCTGCTGCCGCTGCCGCCCAGAGGGCATAATCCAAAATACTGAGCCAACTAAAAGCATAACGACCACAAAAATTACTATTGTCGCCATCTGATCATTCTCGCCTTATATATTAAGTAATGAGACATGCTTGCCGGACATCGCTTTGAGCCTGACCTGAGACAAGGTATAAGAGGGGAAGCTGTATTATGTTTGGCCAAAGAGCAGAACTTCCCACGATATTAATACTAGGAGCCTACTATCATGAGCGACTACATTCGCAGCTATGAGCACATTCTACTGGCAGTGGATCTGACCGAAGAAGCCAATCTCGTTGCAGCCAAGGCGGCCACCATCGCCAGCAATAGCGGAGCCAAACTTTCGATAATTCATGTTATTGAGCCTCTCAGCTTTGCTTATGGTGGCGACGTCCCCATGGATCTGAGCAACATCCAGACTCAACTGGAAGAGCACGCACATAAACGACTGGAGAGTTTTGCCGCCAACATGAGCGTGGCACCTAGCAACCTGGTTGTAGCAACAGGCCACACCGAGTCCGAGATTCATCGTCAGGCCGAGACTCTGGGATGTGACCTTATTGTGGTAGGTAGTCACGGTCGCCATGGGTTAGCTTTGTTACTCGGCTCCACTGCCAACAGTGTGCTACATGGAGCCAAGTGCGACGTACTAGCTGTTCGCGTTGGTGATGAAAAAACCAAGTCCTGATCAATATAAGCAGCCAGCTTATAGAGGCTAAGCGCATTACTGATACGCTTAGCCTTCTCCGGCCTGCATAGCTTCCAGCTCCACCCAGCGCTCCATGACTGACTCAAGCTCTTCCCCTTTCGCAGTCAGAGAAGCAAGCGTGCCCGCTACCCGTTCCTGCGGACCTTGATAAAATTCTGGCTGCGCAATGATTTCCTGCAACTTTTCGAGCTCAGCTTCCAGATGCTCAATTTTCTCTGGAAGAGCATCCAGCTCTCGTTGCAATTTATAACTCAGCTTTTGTTGAACCGGCTTAGCCTGTTTGGCAACGACATTCAAACTCTCGCCAGCGCTCTTTTTAGGATTTCCCGTCTCAGCTTTCACCTGATCACGCCCCTTCAGCTGCGACAGACTTCCACCCTGACGCAACCAGTCAGCAAAACCACCGACATACTCCTTAACTTCACCAGACCCATCCAACACCAGCGTACTAGTAACAACCTGATCCAAGAAATCACGATCATGGCTGACGATCAGCAAGGTTCCCTCGTACTCCGTAAGTATCTCTTCGAGCAACTCTAATGTTTCAATATCCAAGTCATTGGTAGGCTCGTCCATTACCAGCAAATTGGCAGGCTTACTGAAGAGTTTGGCAAGTAACAGACGATTACGCTCCCCCCCTGAAAGAGCTCGCATCGGAGTTCGGGCTCGCTCAGGAGTGAACAGAAAATCGCTCAAATACCCCATAACATGCTTGCTACGCCCTTGGACCTGAATGAACTCTCGTCCTTCACTCAAATTGTCGACCGGACTGAGGTTAAGGTCGAGCGCGTCGCGTAACTGGTCAAAATACGCGACCTCCAATTTGGTACCTTGCTGGAGACTTCCAGAGGTGACACTTAGCTGTCCGAGCAGCAATTTAAGCAGCGTGCTCTTACCCGCACCGTTAGCACCAATAATGCCCAACCGATCGCCGCGCATAACTCTCAGATTGAGATTCTGAATGATGGACTTACCATCCACGGAGTATCCAAGAGACTCAGCTTCGAACACCAGCTTGCCCGAACCGCCCGCCTCTTCCAAAGCCATACGCGCTGAACCTACACGCTCCCTGCGCTCAGCACGCTCACGACGAAGCGCTTGCAATGCACGTACACGACCCTCATTACGCGTGCGTCGAGCTTTAATACCCTGTCGTATCCATACCTCTTCCTGAGCCAGTTTCTTGTCAAAAAGGGCATTGTGACGTGCCTCTTCCTCCAGACGCTGCTCCCGATATTCTAGAAACCCACGGTAGGTACCGCTCCAGTCGTATATATGACCTCGATCCAGCTCCCAGATGCGATTAGCCAGCTTTTGCAAAAAAGCACGATCGTGAGTAATAAAAACCAATGCACCTTTATAGTCACCCAGTAATGACTCCAGCCAGTCAATAGCCAGCAGGTCTAAATGGTTAGTTGGCTCATCAAGTAGCAATATCTCTGGTTCAGCAACCAAGGCACGTGCGAGCATCACCCTGCGTCGCCACCCACCAGACAGCTCTGACAGGGTTTTGTCTGCAGGCAACTCCAGCTTTTCCAGCATGGTTTTTACTCGCTGCTCCAGCCCCCAGGCACCAACAGCTTCCAACTCATGCTGCAATATCTCCAACCGCTTAAGATCAATATCTTCCGAAACCGACAATGTCAGATATTCCTGCAACAACTGATGCGTCTGCCCTGCTCCACGCATCACAATCTCAGCGACTGTCTCTTCCTCTCCTTCAGGCAACTCCTGTTCCAGGACCCCTACTCTGACCCCTGGTCGCAACCAGATATCACCACTATCCTGGCGCTGCTTCCCTTGAATCAATCGCAACAAGGTAGACTTACCAGCACCATTACGCCCAACAATACAGACACGCTCTCCCTCACCTACGTGCAACGTCACGTTGTCCAGAAGCGTCTCGGTTCCGAACGATAGATTGACGGCGTCGAGCCTGAGCAGAGTCATAGGGAGATGTCCTTTGCGATGAGAATTGCGGACAGGTATTCTAAAGCACTCAACGCGCCGGTCCCAGCTCATCTCACTGCTGAAAGTAAACAAACGGGAAGAACTGTTTAATAAAGCATGCGCAGAGACCAGTAGGACATAGGTAGTCGACGCGAAAAAGCCTTGAAACTGCGAAAGCACCAGAGATCAGGGTCATATTAGGAATGCTGCATGCCAATGCTGGCAATCACGACATGGCCTAAAGGATGCCAGATTATGTTTATGCCAACCCGCAAGCACTTTCACGCGAGCATCTTCACCACTTTGCTAACCTGTATAGGCGTAAGTAATGCTCTCGCCACCTCTCAAAATGCTGATTTAAATACACTCAGACAAAAATACCAGACGGCACAGTCGCTGTTCGACCAGGGCAAAGTGGAACAGGCACGCTCACTGACTCATCAGCTGGAAACCTATCCTCTGTATCCGTATCTCGCCTATCGCGAGCTGATGTACACCCTACCCGGCTTGAATCAACAAGCAATTGCCAACTTCCAGAAACGCTATCCGGACTTTCCTCTTCAAGGAAACCTCTATTCCAGCTGGATGAGCTATCTTGCTGGTAAAGGACTATGGAAAAACTATTTGGCGGCCTATGACAAGGAGCGGGCTGACGATAACTTAAAGTGTTTTCGCGCGGCAGCCCTATATGCAGTTGGTGATACCAAACAGGCAGATGAATATACCCAGCAACTCTGGCTTACAGGCACCAGCCAACCTGATAGCTGTGATAAAGCATTTTCTGCCTGGAAAGGCCGAGGAAAGCAAACGACTGCGATGATCCAACTTCGCTTCGCCCACGCACTGGAGAAAGATAATGATGGTTTGGCTGCCTATCTAAACAAGCTTCTCCCAGCAGGTGAACAACCCAGGGCTAAACAGCTGCTTGGCTACTATCAAAAACCGGAAACTGTTCTCCCGGTCATCCGATCACTACAAAAGCGCCCCAGTGCTGATCTGGCAATCATTTATGCCCATGCATTAAAGCGTTACGGTCGTTCACAACCAGAAGTAGCCATCAGCCTGGCAGGCGAGAAAGCCAAGCTCCTCTATATAGATGAAGCAAACAAGAACGACGCTTTCGACTATTATCTCGGCCGCATTGCCAGTCAAACCCCTGAGCGATACGAGCTATTCAGACAGCGTTACCAGCGGCCTTACGATGACGATGATGCAGAGAAAGTACTGCGTTATTGGCTAGCCCAACCTAACTGGCAGGAAGTACTGAAGTTAGTCAACGCACTACCTACCGAAATCCAAAAAGATGAGGTCTGGCGTTACTGGCGTGCTCGTGCTGATCTGCAAACTGGCCAAAATGCCACCATTGCCAATCAGGCACTGGCTGCACTAGCCAAAGAAAGGAGTTTCTACGGCTATCTCGCAGCCCAGACGCTCAAACAACCCTATCAGCTAAATCATCAGCCTCTACCCATCAGCAGCCAACGCCAGCGTGATGTTATGTCAATGCCAGCCGTGATGCGCGCAATTGAACTGAACATTTTAGGGCAGGACTGGCAATCCAGACGCGAGTGGTTCAATGCTCTTGATCACATGACACAGGATGAAAAGGTAGCGGCTGCACGTCTGGCCGCTCAATGGCAATGGCACTTTGTTTCCATCTTCACGATGGCAAAAGCCAAATACTGGGATGATACCCAGATTCGCTTCCCCATGGCTTACAGCAATGTCTTCGTCCCCTCAGCCAAGGCACTCAACCTGGATCCTGACTGGGTGATGGCGATCTCCCGCCAAGAGAGTGCATTTCGCAATGATGCTCGCTCACCTGTAGGAGCGCGAGGACTGATGCAACTGATGCCAGCGACGGCACAGCACACAGCCAAGAACTTCAACCTTGGCACCTTCGCCGCTGATGACCTCTACAAGCCTGAGATCAATATTCAGCTTGGCACCCACTACCTGCTGGAAGTTAAGAACACATTCTCTGGCAATCGCATACTAGCCACTGCTGCCTATAACGCAGGTCCATCGCGCGTTAAGCGCTGGCTAAATGAGCGTGGGCACCTACCCGCAGATGTATGGGTAGAAACCATCCCCTTCAACGAAACTCGCAAGTACGTACAAAACGTGCTTACTTATGCCGTTATCTATCAGAAAAAACTAGGCATCCCTGAAGAGTTGATCAAACCGCAAGAGCGCCATTTAGGGCCTGACGCCACTGTCGCCAAGAGCCCACTCTGAAGCAGATGCTGCTGCGAAAACGCAAAAGGGAGTCAAGGCTCCCTTTTGTATTCTCAGACTCATTTCGCCGCGAAGCTGAAACTATCAGCTGTTGTTCATCAGTGTCCTGATGCGCTCTTGCACGATGCTAGCCATCAAGTCCGGCTGGAACTTAGAGATGAACTCATCACATCCCACTTTCTGAACCATACTCTTATTGAAACTACCACTTAATGAAGTATTAAGAACAATATACAAGTCTCTTAAGCGAGGGTCTTCCCGAATCTCCCGAGTCAAGCGATAGCCGTCCATCTCGGGCATTTCAGCATCAGTGATAATCATCAACAACTCATCAGGCACATGATGCCCATCATCTGCCCACTTCTTAAGCATCTGTATGGCACGCGCACCATCCGTTGCTTCGATCACCTCTATTCCCAAGCTAGTGAGTATCCCTTCAGTCTGTGCGCGGGCCGTGGAGGAGTCATCCACTACCAAGACCTTCATCCCCCTGGCCATCTTGACCACTTCTACATCCAGTACTTCCGCTGAGATTTCTGATGAGTAGCTGACAATCTCGGCCAGCACTTTCTCAACATCAATAATCTCAACCAGCTGGTTGTCCTCAAGCCGGGTGACGGCTGTAAGATAGTGACCTCGCCCTGCCGTTGCAGGCGGAGGCATGATCAAATTCCAACTGAGGTTGATGATTCGATCTACACTGCCAACCAGAAACCCCTGCACCGTACGATTGTATTCGGTGACGATCAGGTTACATGGTTTAGTCGTATCAATTGGCCGCAAGCCAATAGCAGCACTCAAATCAATAACAGTGACAGCCTGACCACGCAAACTGGCAACCCCGCACACAACAGGGTGACTTTGCGGCATTTTTGTTAAACGCGGCAGCTGCATGACTTCCTGCACCTTGAATACGTTCAACGCAAAAAGTTGCCTTGTCTGCATTTTAAACATAAGCAGCTCAAGTCGGTTCTCACCCACAAGCTGCGTTCGCTGATCAACAGTATCCAGAATACCGGCCATGCCTACTTGTCCTCTGCAAAGCCTGCTATCATCCCAGCCCTTTCACTACGCCTGGATTCGCTCAATATATGGCGTCAGGCACTTTGTGGTCTGTACATCTAAAGCACCCCAGCCCAGCTAAAGTGCTGGTCAGAGTATAGCCCAGTTAATCGTCAAGATTCACTTAATTGCGGAGTCGCCATGAAACTGATTGATATTGGCGTAAACCTCACCAACGCTGCCTTTGATAGAGATCAAGCCGAAGTTCTCGCACGCGCCGCTCAAGCGGGTGTCGATACTCTGATCATAACTGGCACATCTCTGGTATCCAGCCAACAGGCACTGGAGTTGTGTACAGTGCATGGCAATGCTTCGCTGCTGTACTGCACTGCGGGCATTCATCCGCACGATGCAAAAGATGCGTCAGCCATCGCCATTGCAGAGCTGAGCTCTTTGGCCAAAGCTGACCGGGTGGTCGCCGTCGGCGAAACAGGGCTGGACTTCCATCGCGACTTTTCACCTCGCATACTTCAGGAAAGCGCTTTTCATGCCCAGCTGGAAATTGCATCTCACGTACAAAAGCCAGTATTCCTGCATGAACGCGATGCATTCGAACGCCAGCTAGCCATTCTCAAAGAACATAGAGATGACATTCCCGGCGGTGTACAGCACTGCTTTACGGGTACCAGACAAGCTTTGTATGCATACCTGGATCTTGGTCTGGCTATTGGCATTACTGGCTGGGTGTGTGACGAACGCCGTGGTCAGGAATTGCAGCAGCTCATCAAGGATATCCCTTTGGATCAGCTCCTGCTGGAAACGGATGCACCGTATCTGGTACCCCGGACACTGCGCCCGAAGCCCAAAAGCGGGCGTAATGAACCAGCATTTTTGCCAGAGGTATTACAGCAAGTAGCTCGGTTGCGATCAGAACCAATAGAGGAAATTGCTATCCGCACCACTGCCAACGCCCAACGACTGTTCCGGCTACCTGTTATGCAAAAGGATTAAACGCCTCTTGCGGATTATGTGGAACGATGACTTCACCAGACAGGTATCGTTGCAATACAGCAGCATCGAAGGGCCAGCCCAGATCATCTATGCGCTTGTCCACTCGTACCACAGGAATGCGAATACCATAGCGCCCCATCAAGTCATCGGTCGCAGAAACATCCACCTGCTGAACCTGCAGATCAAACTCCCCTTTCAACGCTGCCACTGTCTGCTCTGCCAGATGGCAAAGATGACATCCCTCAGTACCATACAGATAAAGCTTCATACACCCACCTCCAAAACAACTACACCCCGTTACCGGGGTGTAGTTTAACGTGCCAGACGTTCGCTAACCTTACTGGTTAGTCTGAACAGTCGTCCAGGCACGAGTGATAACACGCTCCAGCTTGGCTGAGGCAGGTGTGACCATAAACAGCTTGGCTTTCACATCATCAGATGGGTAAATGCCTGGGTTGCTCTTGACCGCATCATCAACCAGCTCAGTAGCCTTGGCGTTGGGGTTGGCATACATCACATAGTTGGAGATACCTGCCACTACGTCAGGCTGCAGAATGAAGTTGATAAATTTGTGGGCATTTTCTGGGTGCTTGGCATCAGCAGGAATGGCCATGGAGTCAACCCACATCTGTGCGCCTTCTTTTGGAATGCGATACTCCACTTTGACACCATTGGCGGCTTCTGTAGCACGATCAGCGGCCTGCAAAATGTCGCCTGAATAGCCAACGGCTACGCAGATGTCGCCGTTTGCAAGATCATTAATGTATTGAGACGAGTGGAAGTAGCGAATATAAGGGCGTACTTTCAGCAGCATTTCCTTGGCGGCTTCATAGTCTTTGGGATCTTCGGAGTTAGGATTTTTACCCATGTAATTCAGGGCAGTCGCCATCACTTCCTTGGGAGAGTCCAGGAAGGCTACACCACAACCTGCCAATTTCTCCATGTTTTCCGGCTTGAAAACCAGATCCCAGGAATCTACCGGAGCGTTCTCACCCAAAGCAGCCTTCACTTTCTCGGCGTTGTAACCGATACCATTGGTTCCCCACATGTAGGGCACGGCATGAGCATTGTCTTTATCCACTGACTGCATGATCTTCATCAGCTGAGGATCCAGATTGCCATAGTTACTCAGTGCGTCTTTTTTCAGAGGCTGGTAAATGCCTGCCGCTATCTGACGCCCAAGATAGAAATCAGAAGGCACAACCAGATCAAAACCACTGTTACCAGACAATAGCTTGGCATCCAGCACTTCGTTACTGTCATAAAGGTCATACACCACTTTGATGCCGGTGGCCTTTTCAAAGTTAGCGATAGTGTCTTCAGCAATGTAGTCAGACCAGTTATAGATGTGAAGCACCGGCTCTTCTGCTGCCACTGCCGCAGCACTGGTAGCCAATACCGCACTGGCGATGATTGTTTTTACCCACTTGGACATATGCTAACTCCCTTGTTTAGAGATGAAATTTTGGCGTTTATAACAGGATTCTCACCTCAGCCAAAAACATTTTTTATACTCGATATGACAAATAAATTTTCTTGTAAGTCACTTTATTGGCTTTCGTCTCGTGCAGGCCCTGTCATCGTCCTATTGGTGAACAAAGGGAGACCCTATGACAATACCCATTTGGGTATAGGCCAGGATTCATGCAGCCCAGCCTTCTCAAATCTGGCCAATTTATAATCGGAATGCTTATATAGATGCAGCATTCATAACAGAGGACTGTTTATGCCGGCTTCCACTCCCAAAACCCCCTGGCCAGATACGCTGAATGAGGTTTGGTTACAAAACTTCAGCGAGCAAAGTCGTAAGCAGATCCAGCAGCTCCTCGGCTCGGGTCAGGACGAAATCCTCAAACAGTACTACGAGTCATGGCAGCACTTTCTGCAAAGCTCCATGGACGATCCGGGCAGATGGTGGAAGACGCTGGTCGAGTATCAACAAAAACAGCTCAACCTCTGGCATCAGGCCATGACCGGCAAGAAAGATACAACCACTTCCGGCAGCGCCAGCGACAAACGCTTTCAGGATAAACAATGGAATGAACATCCCGTATTTGACTCCATCAAACAGTCTTACTTGCTGATGACCAGCCTGTTCGAGGAAATGACCGACAAGGCGGAGATGGACAGCAAGCAGAAGCAGACGCTGAAGTTCTATACCCGACAATTTCTTGATGCCATCTCTCCCAGCAACTTCTTTATGACCAACCCGGAAATCATGCAACTAGCTGTGGAAACCAAGGGGCAAAGCCTGATTGATGGTTTGGAAAACTTACTTAGCGACCTTGAAAAAGGTCGCATCAGCATGACCGACGAACAAGCGTTCACTCTGGGAGAAAACATTGCCGTCACTCCCGGCAAGGTAGTATTCCAGAATGAGCTGATGCAACTGATTGAGTATGCCCCCTCTACCGAAAAGGTTTACGAGCGCCCCACACTGATCATTCCGCCCTGCATCAACAAGTACTACATTCTGGACCTTCAGCCAGACAACTCCTTTGTCAAATTCTGTGTCGATAGCGGCCAGCACACCTTCCTTGTCTCCTGGTGTAACCCCACAGCAGCACAAAGCCATCTGAACTGGGATGACTACCTGCAAGAGGGTGTATTCAAAGCACTTGAAGTCGTTCAGAACATTCATGGCTCTCAGGCGAAAGTGAATGCGGTTGCCTGGTGCATTGGCGGCACGCTGCTAGCCTCTGCGCTGGCTGTCATGGAGAAAAAGAAGGACCGACGTGTGGGGTCAGCGACCTTTCTCACAACCCTGACTGAATTTAGCGAACCCGGGGAGCTGGGCGTCTTTATCAGCCCAGAACAGGTAGAGGCGCTCATTGAAAAAGTTAACGGCGCGGGGTATCTGTCAGGTAAAGACCTTTCCACTACCTTCAACATGCTGCGAGCCAATGACCTTATCTGGTCTTACGTGGTGAACAACTACCTGAAAGGCAAGCAGCCGCCGCCTTTTGATATTTTGTACTGGAACAGCGACCCGACTAACCTTCCAGCCAGCATGTACAGCTTCTACCTGCGCAAGCTCTATCTGGAAAACTGCCTTATACAACCAGATGCGCTAACACTATGCGGCGAGCCTGTGGATCTGAGCAAGATATCCATCCCCTGCTACTTTCTCTCTACAGCGGAAGACCATATAGCCCCCTGGAAATCAACCTACAAAGGAGCCCGTCACTTTGGCGGCCAGCCTGAGTTTGTACTGGGTGCGAGTGGCCATGTGGCAGGCGTCATTAACCCCATCAGCAAAAACCGCCGCCATTACTGGACCAACAACAATCTGCCTGACACTGCCGATGAATGGCTGGCAAATGCGACACAGGAGCCGGGTAGCTGGTGGGGGCACTGGCAACAATGGCTGAAGCGTCGGGCAGGCAAGCAGATCGAAGCACCAGACAGCCCAGGGAATAGCAGCTACCCGCCTTTGGAAGCTGCACCAGGTAGCTTCGTCACCACACGACTGTAACTTTCACCTAAAGCACCTAAAGATACGGCCTCAGTTGAGGCCGTATCTTTAATAAACCTAAATGGCAGACGCAGTCCGCTTCACCTCAGTTTCAGGCATGCAGCGGCTCAGCACTCAGCACGGTCTCCAGACCCCAGCTGTCGCCCGGCAGCAAGCTCACCTTGTCTTTATGCGTATTAGCCGCTTCAACGCAAATAAAGTGCTCAGCTTCTGCTGAATCCATATCTGCAATGGTGGCTGCTTTTTCTGCGGGATGCCAAACCACTGTCGAACCGCTGGCAGCCTTGCGTACCCAAATGACACGATTTAACCCCGGATCAAGGACTTTCACCGCACCGGAGTGAACATAGATGCGATCTATTCCTTCCTGAGGATGAAGCACCCCAGCCTGCACTCCTTCACTACCGGCATTCAACTTATCGACGAACAAACAGCCATCCAACCCCGTCAGGGCAATGTCATTCCATGCAGATACCTGCAGATACGTATGCAGCGCCTGGGTTAACTCCATCACTTCGGAACCAAGGTTCTGAGAGTGCAGACGCAGTGCAAGCCGATCACTGACCAGCACCTCAAGACTAACCTGCAACACTTCATGTTTGAGCGTAGGTTCCAGTAATAGTCGGGCATAGTCCTCTGTCATTTCTGCCTCAACCAGGATCCAGTCCTGTAAACGCGCAGTACCGTGAAATGGCTCAGTATTTTCAGCAAAGCCAGGCCAGCATAAAGGCACACCACCTCGAATCGGCTTACCTTTCTGCGCGAAAGCCCTGGTTGACCACCACAACAGATCTTTCTGGCCACATGGCACATAGCTCAACGCATGGGCACCATACAGGCTGATGCAGAACGTACTCCACGCCGTGTTGACGCGAAGCAGGGTATGCTCCCCCCAGCGCTCACTTGTAATCCATTCGGGTAACTGCATGGCATGTATCTCAGTTGGAAAGATCATTGTTTTGGTATTACTCACAACTGCATACTTGCAGGCCGAGGAGCACAACCTCGGCCTGTTTATGCTATCAGCGGCTGTGAGTACGGAAGATATTCATCAAGCCCTTGGTCGAACCATCATAGTGGGTGGATGTATCACCACTTTGCAGCTCATCGTACATACGTTTGGACAACTGCTTGCCCAGCTCCACGCCCCACTGGTCGAAGGGATTGATATTCCAGATCATGCTCTGGGTAAAGACTTTGTGCTCATATAACGCCAGCAGCATACCCAGATTTTTCGGGCTCAACTCATCCAGTACGATAGTTGAACTGGGACGATTGCCGGGATACATGCGGTGTGGTAACAGACGCTCGATATGTTCTTCATCCAACCCCTCACGCTGTAACTGCGCACGGACGTCCTCCTCAGATTTACCCGTCATCAGGGCCTGTGACTGAGCCACACAGTTGGCAACCGACAGCAGATGCTGATCGTAGTTGTCTGCACGGGGAGGTTTGCACACCATGATGAAGTCTGCCGGCACCATCTGATTGCCCTGATGCAACGACTGATAGAAAGCATGCTGACCATTCGGGCCAAACTCGCCCCAGATAACCGCAGAGGTTTCTACATCCAGCCATTCACCATCGTTGCTCACGCTTTTACCGCAAGACTCCATTTCCAGCTGCTGCAGATAGTCTGGCAAATACTTCAGGCAACTGGTGTAAGGCAACACTACGCGAGAGCCACACTTACAGAAGTTCAGATACCATACATGCAGCAATGCCATGATGACCGGTATGTTCTGCTCCAGCGGAGCAGTACGGAAATGCTGGTCGGCAATGAAGGCACCATGCAGCAATCCCTCAAAGGTGTGCATGCCCAGATACAGTGCGACTGACAACCCCACGGACGACCACAGGGAGTAACGTCCCCCCACCCAATGCCAGAACTCAAACTGCTGGCTGCTGGCAACGCCATAAGCCGACATCGCCTGCTTGTTGACCGAAATACCGATCAGCTGGCGGCATGCCTTCTCGGCATCAGGGCAGGCAGCCAGCAGCCACGCCTTGGCACGATCAGCATTAGCCATGGTATCGATGGTGGTGAAGGTCTTGGAAGTAATGATGAATGCCGTCGTCGCAGGATCAAGATGTTTGAGACTATCAACAATCTGTACCCCATCCATCGCAGAAACAAAATGCATGTTGATAGGGCCCGGCTCACCGCTTTCCAGTGCCAGACAGGCCAGGTTAGGGCCCAGATCGGAACCACCCACGCCAATATGGACGAAATCGCGAATGGCTTCGCCCGTAAAGCCCTTGAACTGACCGGAGCGAACCTTGTCAACGAAAGGACGCATCTGATCCAGTACACGCTGTACCTGATGGCTGACCGTTTCCCCTTCTTCATTGACGGAATAGATGGACCGGTCACGCAGCAAAGTATGCAGAGCCGGGCGATCTTCAGTGATGTTCAGCTTTTTACCACCGAACAGATCCTCAATACGCCCCTGAAGGTTTTGCTGTCTTGCCAAAGCTACCAGGCGCCGAAGGGTTTCCTCGGTCACCAGCTGTTTGGAGAAGTCGAACATTAAGCCATTCAGCCCCAGCGAAAAGCGCTCGAAACGATCCGGATTCTGAGCAAACAGCGTATTCAGGTTCAGATCTCTGGTCGCATCGCGATGGGCTTGCAACGCCTGCCAGGCTGGGGTCATGTTCAACTTCATTTAGAGTTTCCTCTTGCGCACTTCCAAAATGGGGTGAAGTGACAGCTCGACTCACCGAAGAAGGTTTGTCAGTTGTCATTTGTAGTTTTATTAACAACAAAATAACGAAGAGTGCACACTATAAAGCCAAAACAAGCCTATATAAACACTAGAGACAGGCAAAAAATTTACTAAAATTACCAACAAAATCTTGCCTACACACATTGTGAGGAGTAAAGTCTGCCCTGTGAGTAGGTTACCGGACTGAGGGCTTTCGGGTGCTCTTAAACTTATCGGCAGGCCGGTAACCTCGCTCACGATCCCAGATTATCTCCCCGCTTTTAGCAGATCCTCTCGCTCCTTCATCAACATCTGCACATCAAGCTCCTCACCCTTCTGCATCATCTGCAAAGATCGCTCAACGCGCTGCTTAACCATGCCTTCAAGTACTGGCAACACCTTGGCCACTTCATACATATCGCTTACAGGGCCATGGGAATTCAGCACCAGATCGACACCTGCAGCTACCGACCTGGCAGCCCGCTCAGCATGCGTCCCTTCCAGGGCATTCATATGAATGCAGTCCGTAATAATCACACCGCCAAAGCCGATCCGCTCACGCAACCAATGACCAATCAGGATTGGCGACTGAGTACAAGGCCGCTCAGCATCCAGCTGCGGATAGACAATATGTGCAGTCATCGCCCAGGGCATATCGTTCAGCCGACGAAACGGCACCATGTCTGTCGCCAGCAGGGTATCTCCATCCACATCAATAGTCGGCAGCGCAATGTGACTGTCCGCATTGGCACGACCATGCCCAGGCATGTGTTTGATAATCGGCAGAACCCCTGCACTCAGAAAGCCTTCGCATGCGGCACGCCCCATCGCAGCCACCAGCTCCGGATCCTTTGAAAAAGCGCGCGAGCCAATCACTTCATTAGCACCATCAACCAGCAAATCCAGTACCGGCGCTGCATCAACATTAATCCCTAACTGCACCAGTTCATGCGCTATCAGCTGGGCATTGATATAGGCCGCTCGCACACCACGCTCCAGATTTTTCTCCGCTACCACCCCAAGCTCACGCGCCGCAGGATGTGCCACCCACTCTGGTGGCTGCAGTCGCTGTACACGCCCACCTTCCTCATCAATCAAAATAGGCGCATCTGCCCTACCTACCGCTTCACGGAAGGAATCTGTCAGCCGTTTCAGCTGATCACGGCTTTCACAGTTGCGCCTGAACAGAATCAGCCCCAGCGGGTTAATATCCCGAAAGAAAGCCATTTCATCGGCACTCAGCGTTACGCCATCACAACCGAATATGCCCGCCAGTGGCGCTGCGTTTGTCATCATCGATTACCTTGCCAGCCAGAAAGTTTTCGTTATCAACGGTAAAGCCGTCAGCATCTTACCCAGTCACGCCAATTGCCGCATCCCGATCGCCTTTTTTGATTAGGCGGTTTATCCTTGCACCACCTTTCGGCCTCCTACTGTGGGCATTGAACTGCTATGAGTTACCTGAGGCATACCGTACTGCCTGCCATACTGCTTGCATTAACCTTTAATGCCTCCGCAGCCTCCTTTCCCAACCCCATATTGCACTGGCAATTACAAAGCTCGGGGGACTACGCCAACAGCCCCGAAGCAGATGTCTATGATCTGGATTTTCAAAACCTTGCTGCCAGCGATCTGAGCCTGCTAAAGCAACGCAATTCCATGCTGGTGTGCACTATCAGTGCTGGCACATGGCAAGAGTGGCGACCAGATGCCGACCAATTCCCCGATGACATTCTTGGCAACGATGCAGCGGGCTGGGAAGGTGAAAAGTGGCTTGATATTCGCGCCACAGACAGCCTGACTCCCATCCTCGACGCTCGCATGCAGCAATGTGCTGATCAGGGCTATCAGGGTGTTGAACTTACCAATCTCGACGTATACCAGCAGGACTCTGGCTTCCCTGTGACTCAAGCCGACCAGATCAGCTTCAATCTGCATCTGGCCAGACTGGCACATCAGCACCATTTACTGGTCGGCATGCGCGATTCACCACAATTGGTGGGCATCCTTGTCGATGACTTTGATTTTGCTGTTGCTCAGGGTTGCTACAGTGGGAACGGTTGCGATGCCTACACGCAGTTTGCCTCGCAAAACAAGCCTGTTGTTCTTGTCGAGTTCGCAGATAGCGAAGTAAACCCGGAAGAGCTCTGCCAGTACGCCCAGAGCAACAAGTTTTCAGCCGTTATCAAACATCGAAACTTTGACCAGTTCAGTCAGTTTTGCCCTACTCCCAGTGCAAACTGACACACAAACAGCAGACAAAAAAAAGCCGAGAGCTTCACTCTCGGCACAAGGCACACGGGGATCCCTCCCCACCAGTCAACACACGTTAAAAATTGAACAGAGATGAATTAATGCACTGCAGCGTTAGCCAGCCCGGCAGCCGCACCCAATAACCCTGGATATTCAGCATTCACCAGCCACACCGGGATTGCTTTCATGTAATCCTTGAAACGGCCTTTCTCTTCAAACTGCTGACGGAACGGACTTACCAGAAACAACTCTGGAAAACGCGGCACAATGCCGCCGCAGATATACACGCCACCGAGAGCACCAATGGTCAGCGCTGCGTCACCTGCCACCTCGCCGAGGATGCCACAGAAGTGATTCAGCACCTCCAGACAGAGCTCATCGCCATCCTGCAAAGCCCCGTTAGTGACGTCAGCTGGCGTGATACAGCGCTCTTCCAGCCCTCTCAGCGCACAATAACCCTGATACAGCAGCAACAGACCCGCACCACTCAGCAGTCGCTCAGCAGAGATTCGGCTGAAATGCTTCCTGAAGTGCAGCCACAACTGAATTTCCCACTCCGACGTCGGAGCCCAGTTCACGTGCCCACCTTCAGCGGCCAGAGGAATCCAGTCATTACCATTGGATACCAGCGCCGACACCCCAAGACCCGTTCCCGGCCCGATCACCAGACGAGGGCGACCATGCAGACTGTCACCAGAACCGACAGCGATTACATCACTGTCTGGCACTTGCGGCATACCCAACGCCATCGCCGTGAAGTCGTTAATGCACTTCAGTGTCTGCAACCCAAGCGATACCTGCATGGACGACTTACTGAAACGCCAGTGGTTGTTGGTCATCTTTACTTCATCGCCATGCACCGGGCAGGCAAAAGCAATACAGGCCTCCTGAACGGTTACACCTACTTGCTGCAGATATGCCCGCACCGCACCATCCAGATTGTCAAACTCGGCACAAGGCAGCACTTTGATGTGATACAGCTCAACGCTACCGGGATGCACGAGCGCGAATCGTGCATTGGTCCCACCGACATCCCCCACAAGAGCCCAATCACTCATGGCGATATGCCTCCAGCTGACCGAAAACGGTGGCACCTTGTTCTGCGCCATTCACCACCTGACGCATCATGGCAAACAGCTCACGTCCCATACCCTGATGAGATACTTCACCGACTTCCACCAGTTCACGACCGGCCCACTCAGCGTCACCGACCAGCACTTGCAACTCACCGGTCTTGGCGTTCAGACGCACCATATCGCCATCACGCACTTTAGCCAGCGGGCCACCATGCACCGCTTCAGGGCATACATGTATCGCCGCAGGTACCTTCCCAGATGCTCCCGACATACGACCATCGGTTACCAGAGCCACTTTGAACCCTTTGTCCTGAAGCACACCAAGGTAAGGTGTCATCTTGTGCAACTCAGGCATGCCACAGGCAGCCGGCCCCTGGAAACGCACTACTGCGACAAAGTCGCACTCCAGCTCACCCTTTTTAAAGGCAGCTGCCAATTCAGTCTGATCATGAAACACCCTGGCAGGCGCTTCGACGATCTGGTGTTCATCCGCAACAGCAGAGACTTTGATGACGCCACGCCCCAGATTTCCCTGCAACAGCTTCAGCCCCCCCTCGTCATTGAAGGGACGACTCGCCGGACGCAATACCGCTTCATCAAGGCTATTCACAGGCGCCGCGCGCCAACTAACCTGACCACCATCAAGGAACGGCTCGTTCGCGTAGTCTCGTAAGCTATCACCCACCACGGTTTTAACGTCTTCATGCAACAGACCGGCATCCAGCAACTCACGCACCAAGAAGCCAACACCACCTGCAGCGTGGAAGTGATTCACGTCAGCCTGACCATTGGGATAGATACGACACAGCAGAGGTGTCACGGCAGAAAGATCAGAGAAATCCTGCCAGTCAATGCAAATACCGGCAGCCGCAGCCATAGCGACCAGGTGCAGCGTATGGTTGGTTGAACCGCCAGTAGCCATCAGCGCAACCATGGCATTGACAATGGCTTTCTCATCGACGATGTCATAAAGAGGACGGAACTTGCCACCCACATGACTATTGCGCACAGCCTGACGTGCCGCTTCCGCTGTCAGCGCATCACGCATCGGCGTCCCTGGATTAACGAAGGCAGCACCTGGCAAATGCAGCCCCATGATCTCCATCAGCATCTGATTGGAGTTAGCGGTGCCATAAAAAGTACAGGTACCCGGGCTGTGATAAGACTGAGATTCGGCCTCGAGCAACTCATCCCTGCCTACTTTCCCTTCGGCAAATAACTGGCGAATACGGGCCTTTTCCTTGTTTGGCATCCCCGACACCATCGGACCTGCCGGTACAAACAGACCTGGCAGATGACCAAACCGAAGCGCACCGATCACCAACCCGGGAATAATCTTGTCACACACACCCAGATACAGAGCGCTATCAAACATGTTGTGAGAGAGCGCAATGGCGGTAGACATGGCAATGACATCGCGTGAAAACAGCGACAATTCCATGCCCGGCTCGCCCTGAGTCACGCCGTCACACATGGCAGGCACACCGCCAGCAAACTGTGCAACGGAGCCCATTTCATGAGCCGCCTGCTTAATGATCTCGGGAAATGATTGCAAAGGCTGATGCGCAGACAACATGTCGTTATATGACGAAACAATGGCTACGTTAGCCTGATTCATCAATTTCAGCGTCTGCTTATCAGTTTGAGCGCAGGCAGCAAAACCATGCGCCAGATTGCCGCAACCGAGAGTGCCACGATATGGCCCCTTCTGCTCAGCCTGTTTCATAGCCTTTATATAAGCGGAGCGGCTGGCCTCACTACGTTGACGAATACGTTCGGTCACTTCCGCCAGAATTGGGTGCATACATGCTCCTGTTTTGTTCTTGCCCAGAGCGTTTTTGGTAATATTACTAAAAAAATTGACTTGAGTCTGCCTCGATTGTAGAAAATTTACCCCCATTGATGTAATGTTCTTACAAATAATTAAAGCATTAAGTTCTACCTTGCGAGGAATAAGTTGTGACTATTCGAGTAGCTATCAACGGTTATGGTCGTATTGGTCGTAATGTGCTGCGCGCACTGTACGAGAACGGCTATCGTGATCGCATTCAGGTTGTGGCCATCAACGACCTGGGCGACGCCAAGATCAATGCCCATCTGACCCAGTTTGACTCTGTTCATGGCCGCTTTGCGGGTGAAGTCAGGGCTGAAGGCAGCACGCTGTATGTTAATGGCGATGCGATCACTATCTCTTCAGAACGTGACCCCGCCAAACTGAAATGGGGCGAACTGAACATCGATGTCGTCTATGAATGCACCGGCCTGTTCACTTCTCGCGAAAAAGCTGCACTGCACCTGCAGGCGGGCGCGAAGAAAGTGATCATTTCCGCCCCCGGTACAGATGTCGATGCGACCGTAGTTTACGGCGTTAACCATGACATTCTGACCGCTGAACACACCATCATCTCCAACGCCTCCTGCACCACCAACTGTCTGGCTCCTGTTGCCAAAGCGCTGAATAATACCATCGGCATCGAGAACGGCCTGATGACGACCATCCACGCCTACACTAATGACCAGAATCTGAGTGATGTTTATCACTCTGACATCTATCGCGCCCGTTCAGCCACTCAGTCCATGATCCCCACCAAAACAGGGGCTGCCGCTGCAGTAGGTCTGGTACTGCCCGAGCTGAAAGGCCGTCTTGATGGCTTCGCCGTGCGTGTTCCCACTATCAACGTCTCTGTTGTTGACCTGACGTTTGTAGCCAAGCGTGACACTTCCAAGGATGAGATCAACAGCATCATCCGTGAAGCCGCCGCTGGTGAAATGGGTAAACTTGGCGTACTGGGGTACAATGAGCTGCCTCTGGTATCCATCGACTTCAATCACTGCCCCCGTTCTTCTTCCTTCGACGCCACCCAGACCCGCGTCAACGGCAATCTGGTGAAGGTGTTGGCCTGGTACGACAACGAGTGGGGCTTCTCCAACCGGATGCTGGACAACACTCTGGCTCTGATGTCAGCCAAGTAAGCCTATTAGCTAATAGAGAGTGGACTTATGCGCCGTACCAAAATAGTTGCCACCTTAGGCCCAGCCAGTGAAAGCCCTGACGTCCTGCGTCAGCTGATCAGCGCTGGCGTCAATGTTGTCCGCTTGAACTTCTCTCATGGCAGCCCTGACGAACACCGCCAGCGTGCGGAGCTGGTTCGCAAGACCGCTGCAGAGCTTGACTGCCATGTTGCCATTCTGGGTGACTTGCAGGGCCCGAAAATTCGAGTAGCCCGCTTCAAGGATGGCCCTGTCACCCTGAAGGTGAATCAGGACTTCATCCTTGATACCAGCCTCGACCGTGACGCTGGCGACGCAACCCGTGTAGGCGTTGACTACAAGGAACTGGCTGAAGACTGCCGCAAGGGCGACCGCCTGCTGCTGGACGATGGCCGCGTCGTACTGCGGGTAGAACATATTGAAGGTACGGCCATGCACTGCAAGGTCGAGGTAGGCGGCAAGCTCTCCAACAACAAGGGCATCAACCGTGAAGGTGGTGGCCTGTCCGCTCCTGCTCTGACCGACAAAGACCGTCGCGATATCGTTCTGGCTGCCGAGCTGGATCTGGATTACGTTGCCGTCTCTTTCCCGCGCTGCGCAGGTGATATAGAAGAAGCACGTCGTCTGCTGCAGTCTGCAGGCAGTGAAGCAGGAATTGTTGCCAAGATCGAGCGCGCCGATGCCGTCAATGACTACAACGTACTGGATCAGATCATCATTGCTTCCGATGCAGTCATGGTGGCTCGTGGTGATCTCGGCGTTGAGATTGGCGACGCTCGTCTGGTCGGTGTACAGAAGCACCTTATCTCTCGTGCCCGCACACTGGACCGCATGGTGATCACTGCCACCCAGATGATGGAGTCGATGATCCAGAGCCCAATGCCTACCCGGGCAGAGGTTATGGACGTCGCCAACGCCGTTCTGGACGGCACCGACGCAGTGATGCTGTCTGCTGAAACAGCAGCAGGCGCCTACCCTGTGGAAACCGTACAAGCCATGGCGCGTGCGTGCCTGGGTGCTGAACAACACCCGAGCGCCTACAAGTCCAAGCATCGTATGGATGGCACCTTCAAACGTAAGGATGAAGCAATCGCCATGTCAGCCATGTACATGGCTAACCATCTGCAGGGAGTGAAAGCTATCGTCAGCCTGACAGAATCAGGCTCTACTCCACACTGGATGTCGCGCATCAGCTCAGGTCTGCCCATTTATGCCCTGTCGCATAATCTGCGTCCTCTGCAGAAAATGGCGCTGTACCGTGGCGTCAAGCCACTGTTCTACGATGCCAAAGACCTGTCAGAAGAACAGATTCTACGTGAGGTCTGTGAAATGCTGGTCCGTAAAGGGCTGATTGCCATGGATGACGTCATCATCCTCACCAAAGGCAATATCATGTGGCAACAGGGTGGCACCAATACCCTGAAAGTACTGTGCCCACGAGAAGTACTGTCACAGTAACAGCACTTCAGGTACCTGTTCAGAAAACAAAAAGCGGCTTTCGAGCCGCTTTTTCATGGGTGTTTTGAGCGATATGCCTGTTACAGCGAATACTAATTCCAGCGGGAACGTTGATAGTCGCTATGACAGATATCGACCTGCCGCGCCAACGCGTGCGTGGTATATACACCAAACTTAAAGTAGGGCCCGAAGCTGTCATCGCCATAACCAATGGCCCCCCGATAATCGGCTACACGATGCCCATTCCACCACACTTCTACTCGCCCATTGCCATTCGCACTCCAGCGTACTTTGTAGACCTGCTCCAGCCACATGGGCTTGCTGCCGACCGGCTGACTATAGATAACCAGACCATCACCGTTTGGCCCCTGCTGCTTCCAGACCTCATCGTTCCATACCATCAGCTTTAACTGGCCATCGATAACACGCAGCGATAACGGAGGACGCTGGGCTCGCTCGCCATCCTCTTTACGATCATGCCACTGCGCCAGCACCAGACGCGGCAAGCCATCAAACACGGGCGCAGCCGGAACATAGGTATTAAAACGATATTGAATGGCCTCGTCAGGCGACGCGACGTAGAGGTCACGAAGTTCCGCCCTGAGGCCGTCTGAGATTTTCGGGTCGGATGGAGAGATAGAGAAGCAACCTGCCCACGGCTCTCCATGCACATTACGTCTGATCACGAAGGCCTCGCCATCCACCAGACGCTTTTGATTCCAGTAACCGACAGAACCCTTGTCAAAGGTACCGGGCTGTGCAAAATCCGCATTGCGCTTGTGCAAGATCTCACCATCGGCCTGAGCCAGGGTTGCTACACCAAGACATCCAAGCCATAACCAGCGCCATCTGAACAACATTCGCTCTTCCTTTCCCTTAAAATGCGTTTAGCTTCAGACCAACCGAGGTCACCTGATCACCACTCACCCCTTTAACAATAAGGGTGACAGACCCCAGCTCCAACTTATCCCCCACGACAGGATGCCCATGGAATCGGCTAATAATACATTCAGACAGCGTCATGGCAGGATCAGCATCTGGCACGGTCACGCCATAAGCCTGCTGAACATCTGACAGACGAGCATCTCCGTTGAGCAGGAACTCACCGAAGAAATCCAGCTCCTGTAGATATTGCGACTTCTGCTCTGCCGTCAGGCGCTCACTCAACTTAGGCAGATCATTTTCCTGCGCCACCAGAGCCAGAAGATCTTCCTCCTTCACCGCAAGCTCAGGTGCCACAGGCAGGTATCGTCCATCACGAAACACAGCCGCTACGCCTGTGGCCTTGGGCAGCGCCAGATCACGCAGAAACCGGGGCGTCTGCCAGCGTTTGCCACGCAACCTGAACACATAGAGCTCAAAATCACCTGCTTCTTTCAGATCCAGAGGATAAACCCGCTCGGCCTGATAAGCAGCAGGCACCTCCAGCTTCAGCCAGCGCGCTACGGTAGACAGAGAGGAGCCCTGAATAATCAGCGAGAACAGCACGACCACAAAGGCCACGTTGAACATCAGGTAGGCTTCCTGCACTCCCGCCATGAAGGGAAACAGCGCCAGCACAATAGGTACAGCGCCACGCAAGCCCACCCAGGAGATGAATACCACCTCCCGCCAGCGAAAGTGGAATGGCAGCAAGCCAAGCCACACCGACAACGGTCGCGCAAAGAATGTCAGCACCAGGGCAATCAGCAGTGCTCCCGGCGCCACAACCAGCAGATTGGATGGCGTCACCAGCAGACCGAGTATCAGGAAAAGCACCAGCTGAGCCAGCCACGCCAGCCCATCATGCACATGCAGAATGTCTTGCAGCACTTTCAGCTTACGATTACCTACCACCACCCCACACAGATAGATCGCGAGGAAACCGCTCCCCCCCAGTTCATTGGTCGCAGAAAACACCACCAGACCGAACGCCGTGACCAATAGCGGGTACAACGCCAGAGTCAGCGTGACATTCATGATCAGCCAGGCAAGCACATACCCGGCAGCTGCACCGGCAACCACACCGATGCCAAACTGCTTGATCAGCAACAGGGCGGAATCAAACCATCCCACATGCCCCGCTTCACCAATCAGACTGATCAGCAGCATAGTGAGAAAGATCGCCATAGGGTCGTTACTGCCTGACTCAATTTCCAGCGTGGCGCCGACACGCTCGTTTAAATTGAGCCCCTTGCCCTGCAATAAGGCGAACACGACAGCGGCATCGGTAGACGACACCATGGTACCAATCAGAAGCCCTGACAGTAGCGACAGATGAAACACCCACATCGCTACCAGACCCGTAATGACAGCTGTGATGACAACCCCAAAGGTGGCCAGCATCAGTGCAGGCTTGAGCCCAACGCGGAATGTCGCAACCCGGGTGCGCATCCCGCCATCCAGCAGAATAATGGCCAGGGCGAGGTTACCGACCAGAAAAGAGGTGTTGACGTCGTTAAACTGAATTCCGCCCGGCCCTTCCTCTCCCGACAGCATGCCGACGACGAGAAACAGCAATAGCACCGGCACACCGAGGCGGTTTGACAACGGACTCAGCAAGATACTGAGGGTAATCATCATCGCGCCAATCAATAGCAAGGTTGAAGCAGTCATTCCCTGCGGACACTCCCATAACAACAGAACATAAAATTGGTCTTACCATGAAAATTGGTAATACATCACTACAAAGCAGGTAGCCGCAGTCGCTCCCGGTTGTCAGCAGTCCGCTCAAGGACCACCCAATGCTGCTGTTATCATCAAATATCTGGCAGCTCAGGAGAACTACTCATGAGTCAGCTCATTACTTTGAGTTAGGCTGTTACACACTTTACTGTTTTTAACTGCTGATCACCTTTTCAAACTATTGCACCCGCAGTTGTTCCACAGTGATCGAAAAACCTTCAGGAAACGCCATGACTGACACCAGTACCTCCGTAGTAACCACCTATTATCTGGAAATGCGTGAGCCGTCTCAGTTACGCAGCAAGAGCAACCCGGCTCAGGATTTCCGGGTAGAGAAGGTTGGCATTCCACAGCCTGCATTTAACTCCTTCCTGTACTCATTGGTGGGCAAGCCATGGCAATGGACCGACAAACTGGTCTGGAGCGAAAGGCAGTGGCAACAGTACCTGGAGGAGTGCAACGTACACACCTGGGTCGCCTATAAGAACGGCGCCATTGCCGGTTACTATGAGCTACATGTACAGGCTGAAGGTGATGTAGAGATTGGCTATTTTGGTTTGGTCGACACCTTCACAGGCGCAGGGCTGGGTGGTTACTTCCTCAGCCATGCGATTGAGTCCGCCTGGTCACTGGGCGCCCATCGGGTATGGGTGCACACCTGCACGCTGGACCACCCGGGCGCTCTGGCCAACTATAAAGCGCGTGGCATGACGGTATATAAAGAAGAAACAGAATAAGCGGTCAGCATCCTTATGCTGCCTGCTGACAGGCAGGCAGCATCTAAAGCCTCTCAATTCAGGTCAGAGCCCGCATCTGCCTCAGTGATGCCCGCCACCTCAGCATCGTCATCAAACTGCATCTCCGCCATATCAAGCAGCTCTACCGGCATCAGTTTGCTGGGCTTGGCACCCAGCTCAACGAAACGCTGTGCACGGCTGACCAGATTGCCCCGCCCTTCGGAAAACTTGTTCATGGCTTTCTGATACGCCGCCTGACTCTGGTTAAGCTCCTGCCCCAGACGCAACATGTCTTCTGCAAAACCACGCAACTTGTCATATAAATCAGCGGCTTGTGCGGCAATAATCTGCGCGTTGCGGTTCTGCTTCTCGTATTGCCAGATGTGATTGATGGTTCTCAGCACTACCAACAGGTTAGTTGGACTGACCAATAGAATGTTGTTCTCCAGCCCGAACTGGAACAGATCGGGGTCATGCTCAATGGCGGTGAGAAAGGCCGCTTCAATGGGAATGAACATCAGCACGTAGTCCAGCGTGCGGATTCCCTTGAGGTTCTGATAGTCCTTGGCCCCCAGGCCTCTGATATGATTGCGCAGCGCCTGACAGTGCCGCCTCAGCGCCTCCTGCCGAATCAGCTCGTCCTCGCTGCTGTGGTAGGTTTCGTAATCAACCAGAGACACTTTGGCATCGATAATGATGTCTTTCTCGTCTGGCAGATGGACGATTACATCAGGCTGATAACCTTTACCATCAATACTCTTCAGCGCGACCTGCGTGTGATATTCATGCCCCTCTCGTAACCCGGACTCCGATAGCACACGGGACAGAATCATCTCCCCCCAGTTGCCCTGCAGCTTTTTATCGCCCTTCAGAGCACGCGTCAGGTTCAGCGCTTCTTCACTCATACGCTGATTCAACTCTTTCAGCGTACCTATTTCATGGCGCAGAGTGCGTCGCTCGAACGCCTCTTTTTCATAGGTATCCTGCACCTGACGCTTGAACTCTCCCAACTGCTCTTTCAGAGGAGCGATCAATCCATCCAGCTGGGATTTGTTCTGCTGTGTAAATCGCTCGGCACTGGAGTGGAAGATACGCTGTGCGAGATTCTCAAACTGCTGTTTAAGCTGTTCTTCAGCACGCTGTAGCAGAGCCAGCTTTTCCTCATGCTGGCGTTGCTCTGCGGTCATACGGGTATTCAGCTCACGAATGGTTGCTTCCGCATCGGTCAGCTGCTGCAGCCGCTGCTCGTGATGCTGACGAAGCTGCGTCAGCTCCTGCTGGGTCTGCTGGAAATGCAGCAGCCGTTCGCGCGACTGGGCCAGTTCGGTGTCAGCACGATGCTTTTCCTCCTGCACCTCACGCAGTTGTACCTCGGCATCGTCAAAGCGCTCTCGCAGCTCGTCAAGGCGATCACCCAACCGCTGGCGATCACTCTGCAGGGCAATGATCCGCTCCCCCTTGTCGCGCAATTCCTGCCTGTGCCGCTCAAGCGAAAGTTGCAACGCCTGGCGCTCTTCTCTGAACTCACTCAGTTGTTGCTGGGAACGGTGCTGATCCTCCTGAAAACGTTCAGAAGCCGTTTGCCATTGCTGCTCCCAGGCATTGCGCTGCAGCACAAACTGACGGCGGGCAATCGCGCTGGCTACCAGCCAGCCGGCAAGAAAAATACCCAACCCCAGCAGAATCAAACCGACTGGAAAACTACCTTGCAAGATAGGCATTTTGCATCTAAACCCTTAACTGCACTTGTTTCTGGGTGCGACCTGTTTTTTTCAATGTATGTGAATCCTTTTCGCTTAAGTGTTTACAAAAGCAGATCACTGTGTCTAGTATCCTCAACTTGCTCGTGATCTCAAACGCGAAAGTCAAATAAAAACAACGCATACCTTCGGCATGCCTGATAAAAACCAACATCCTTAACCACTACTGACAGAGATCCTGTTTAGCTAAGGAGTATTACAATGAAGCGAGGTTTAGCCGTTTTCGCCGCCACCGCTCTGGCCGCCGCCATGGCCACGGCAGCTCAGGCTTCAACCCTGGTCTATTGCTCGGAAGGAAGCCCAGAAGGCTTCAACCCGCAGTTCTACACCTCTGGTACTACCTTCGACGCCACTTCCAAGAACATCTTCGACAAACTGGTCGAGTTCGAGCGCGGTACTACCACTATCGTTCCAGGCCTCGCTGAAAGCTGGGACATCTCCGAAGATGGCACGGTATATACCTTCCATCTGCGCAAAGGTGTGAAATTCCATACATCCAAGCTGTTCAAGCCAACCCGTGATTTCAACGCCGACGACGTATTGTTTTCCTTCAACCGTCAGTGGAAGAAGGATGATCCGTTCCACAGCGTTTCCAACGGCACTTATGAATACTTCGATGCCATGGACATGGGTAACCTGCTGAAAAGCATCGAGAAGGTGGACGACTATACCGTCAAGTTCACCCTGACTCATCCGGAAGCCCCCTTCCTGGCTGACATCGCCATGGACTTCGCCTCCATCATGTCCAAGGAATATGCCGACAACATGATGAAAGCGGGCACTCCCGAGAAGATCGATATGGATCCTATCGGTACTGGCCCCTTCCAGTTTGTTCAGTATCAGAAAGACTCCGTCATTCGCTACGTAGGCAACAAGGACTACTGGCAGGGCGCGCCCAAGATCGACAAGCTGATCTTCTCCATCACCCCCGATGCCTCTGTGCGTTACGCCAAGCTGAAAGCGGGTGAGTGTCAGGTCATGCCTTATCCCAACCCGGCTGATCTGGCGGAAATGAAGAAAGACGCCAATATCAACCTGATGACTCAGGCGGGTCTGAACGTGGGTTATCTGGGTTACAACACCAAGAAAGGCCCCATGGCCAAAACTGAAGTGCGTAAGGCGCTGAATGCCGCGATCAACAAGTCAGCCATTCTGGAGGCGGTATATCAGGGTGCTGGTCAGGTAGCCAAGAACCCGCTGCCCCCTACCATCTGGTCTTACAACGAAGATACCGTTGACGATCCGTATGATCCCGAACAGGCCAAGAAAATGCTGGCCGAAGCGGGCTATCCTGACGGCTTCGAGACCACTATCTGGGCTATGCCAGTACAGCGTCCTTACAACCCCAACGCCCGTCGTATGGCAGAAATGATCCAGGCAGACTGGGCCAAAATTGGCGTTAAAGCCAAGATTGTCAGCTATGAGTGGGGGGAGTATCTGAAGCGCACCAAAGAAGGTGAGCAGGATGCGTTCATGCTGGGCTGGACCGGTGACAATGGTGACCCCGATAACTTCCTGAGCGTACTGCTGGGTTGTGCCGCTGTCGGCGGCTCAAACCGTGCCCAGTGGTGTAATCAGGAGTTTGACGACCTGATCAATCAGGCCAAACAGGTCTCCGATCAGGCCAAACGTACTGAACTGTACAAACAGGCTCAGGTAGTATTCAAGCGTGAAGCGCCATGGGCAACCATCGCGCACTCCGTAGTCTTTGAACCCGTCCGTAAGGAAGTTAAAGACTATAAGATCGACCCGTTTGGCGGACACATCTTCTACGGCGTCAGCGTAGAGTAATCCACTACCAGGCAAAGGAAGGCATGGCTTGTGCAAGCCATGCCTTTTTTTATCTGGGATCCGCCAACAGGTTAGTACAGGAAAAGCCTGCCTGATGTTGCTGCTACCGCAGTGATAGAAGGCGGGCTCTTCTGCAATCGTCGGATGTAACTATGCTGCAATTCATATTCAGGCGCCTGCTTCTAGTGGTGCCGACCTTTATCGGGATTACCCTCCTGACCTTTTTTCTGATCCGCCTGATTCCGGGTGATCCGATCGAACTGCTTGCCGGTGAGCGTGGTGTTGACCCTGCCCGCCACGCCATGCTGATGGCGCAAATGGGCCTGGACCAGCCCATTCTGGTGCAATACATGCATTACATTGCCGATGTTCTGCGAGGCAATCTGGGCACCTCGATCAGTACCCGTGAACCGGTGCTGCATGAGTTTTTGACCCTGTTCCCCGCCACTGTTGAACTGTCACTCTGCGCCACGCTGTTTGCCATCATCATTGGTTTGCCTGCCGGCATTCTGGCTGCAGTCAAACGCGGCTCGGTCTTCGACCATTCTGTAATGACGATTTCCCTCACCGGATATTCAATGCCTATTTTCTGGTGGGCACTGCTATTGATGCTGGTGTTCTCGGTCAATCTTGGCTGGACGCCTGTTTCCGGCAGGATTGATGTGACCTACTGGGTCGATGATGTCACCGGTTTTATGCTGATTGACTCCCTGCTGTCGGACGACAAGGGTGCGTTCCTCTCCACCCTCAGCCACCTGATATTGCCCAGTATTGTGCTCGGCACCATTCCGCTGGCGGTTATTGCACGTATGACCCGCTCCTCCATGCTGGAAGTACTGGGTGAAGACTATATTCGTACCGCCCGTGCCAAGGGGCTGGCCCCCAAACGCGTCATTTTTATCCACGCGTTGCGTAATGCCCTCATCCCCGTAATCACCGTTATCGGCTTGCAAGTCGGCACTTTGCTGGCAGGTGCGATCCTGACGGAAACCATCTTCGCCTGGCCCGGCGTCGGCAAATGGCTGATCGAAGCCATCCACCGCCGCGACTATCCCGTGGTTCAGGGCGGCATTCTTATCGTTGCCACCCTGATCATTCTGGTGAATCTGCTGGTGGACATTCTGTATGGCGTGGTCAACCCGCGCATCCGCCATAACAAGTAACGAAGGGTACAGCTGATGAGTGAATCCACCCTGACTAGAAACACTGTTCAGGCCAATCAGCCACCCTCACCCCTGCGTGAGTTCTGGAGCTATTTCCGGACCAACAAGGGTGCCCTGGTCGGTCTGTGGTTTATTGTCGCCATTATGGTGGTCGCCTGCCTGGCAGAGCTGGTCGCCCCGCATTCGCCGTTTGAACAATTCCGCAATGCCCTGCTGCAACCGCCAGTCTGGCAGGAAGGCGGCAGCTGGGAATTTATCCTAGGCACCGATGATGTCGGCCGCGATATTCTTACCCGCCTGATTTATGGCGCGCGCCTGTCATTGATGATCGGCTGTTCAGTAGTCGTACTGTCACTGTCGGTCGGCATCGTGCTGGGCCTGCTGGCCGCCTATTTCCGCGGTGTTGTGGAAGTGGCCATCATGCGTCTGGTCGATATCATGCTGGCTTTGCCGAGCCTGCTGCTGGCCATCGCCATCGTCGCCATTCTTGGCCCAAGCCTGCTCAACTCCTCACTGGCGATTGCCATCGTGTCACTGCCGCACTATGTTCGCCTGACTCGTGCCGCCGCTCTGGCGGAAATCAGCCGGGACTACGTGACCTCTGCCCGTGTCGTGGGCGCTGGCCCGCTGCGCCTGATGTTCATCACTTTGCTTCCCAACTGCTTACCACCGCTCATCGTACAGGCAACACTGGGCTTCTCCAGTGCGGTACTGGACATGGCGGCCCTTGGCTTCCTGGGTCTGGGTGCCCAGCCTCCTACTCCGGAGTGGGGTTCCATGCTGGCTGATGCGCTGCAGTTCGTTCAACGTGCCTGGTGGGTTGTGACCTTCCCCGGCCTGATGATCCTGCTGACCGTACTGGCATTCAACCTGATGGGCGACGGTCTCCGTGATGCCCTTGATCCCAAGCTGAAGCACTAAGGAGGCACCGTGGCATTACTCAGCATCAAGAACCTCACGGTCACCTTCGGTGAGGGTGATAACCCTTTCCGCGCCGTTGACCGTATCAGTTACACCGTGGATGAGGGCGAAGTGCTCGGTATCGTCGGTGAGTCTGGCTCAGGCAAGAGCGTCAGCTCCCTGTCGGTCATGGGTCTTATCGACTACCCGGGTAAGGTCAAGGCCGATGAGCTGACATTCGATGGCAGTGACCTGCTCAGCCTGTCAGCCAAAGCCCGCCGCAAGATCACCGGTGATGATATCGCCATGATCTTTCAGGACCCGATGACCAGCCTGAACCCCTGCTTCACCGTCGGCTACCAGATAGTCGAAGCCCTGAAAGTGCATGGTGGAGGCAGCAAGAAAGAGTTGAAAGCACGTGCTATTGAGCTGCTCAAGCAGGTCGGTATTCCGGCACCAGAAAGCCGTTTTGACAACTACCCCCACCAGCTGTCTGGCGGTATGAGCCAGCGCATGATGATTGCCATGGCCATCGCCTGCAATCCACGGCTGCTGATTGCGGATGAACCGACCACCGCGCTGGATGTCACCATTCAGGCACAGATCATTGATCTGCTGGTGAATCTGCAGAAAGCCCGGGGCATGGGCCTGATCCTGATTACGCATGATCTGGCACTAGTGGCTGAAGTCGCCAACCGTATTGTGGTGATGTATGCCGGTCAGATCGTCGAAATGGCCCCTGCCGATCAGCTGTTCGTCACCCCGCGCCACCCCTACACCCAGGCGTTGCTGCGCTCTCTGCCAGAGCACTCTGCCGGCGACTCACGGTTGCAGGCGTTACCCGGCGTAGTGCCCGGCAAGCATGACCGCCCGCAGGGCTGTCTGCTCAACCCGCGTTGCCCCTATGCCACTGATCGCTGCCGTAAGGAAGAACCAGGCCTGCAGCCCTATCCGGGTAACAGCGCACGCATGGTGAAATGTTTTTATCCGCTGAATGATGAGGGGAGCCCGGCAGTATGAGCGAACCGATCCTGTTGGAAGCCCGCGATCTGAAACGTCATTACGACGTACGTCAGGGCCCGTTTAAACCTCACGCCACGGTCAAAGCACTGGACGGCGTTTCCTTCCGTGTCGAGCGGGGCAAGACGCTGGCCGTGGTCGGCGAATCAGGTTGTGGCAAGTCGACACTGGCCAAACTGCTGACGCTGATCGAGCAGCCCACCGCAGGTCAGCTGATGCTGGATGGCAAGGATGTCAGCGGTGCCAGCAAGCAGGAGCTGGCGCAACTGCGGCAGAAAATCCAGATCATTTTCCAGAACCCTTATGGCTCGCTGAACCCGCGTCAGAAAATTGGTGCCATTCTGGAAGAACCACTGGTGATCAACACCTCACTGACCAAGGCTGAGCGCAAGGAAAAGGCGCTGGCCATCATGCGCAAGGTGGGCCTGAAGGAAGAACATTATCAGCGCTATCCGCACATGTTCTCCGGTGGCCAGCGTCAGCGTATCGCCATTGCCCGTGGCCTGATGCTCAACCCCAGTGTGGTGGTAGCTGACGAGCCCGTGTCGGCACTGGACGTGTCGGTTCAGGCACAGGTGCTGAACCTGATGATGGATCTGCAGGATGAACTGGGCCTCAGCTATATCTTCATCTCTCACGATCTGTCAGTGGTGGAGCATATTGCTGATGAAGTGATGGTGATGTATCTGGGCAAGGTCGTGGAGAAAGGGCCAACAGCGACGATCTTTGATGATCCGCGCCATCCATATACCCGCGCTCTGCTGTCATCTACCCCACGACTGGACCCGAGCAAGCGGATTGAGAAGGTGAAACTGCTGGGCGAACTGCCTTCACCGTTGAATCCGCCCGCTGGCTGTCCTTTCCATGGCCGCTGCCAGTTCGTGCAGGATCGTTGCAAGAGCGAGGTACCGCCGCTGCAAAGCCTGCAAGGTCGTCTGATTGCATGCCATGGCGTGGAGGAAGGCCGACTCTAGCCTCAGAGACTCAGCCAGTAGTAAGCAAAAGCCGGGAATCTTCCCGGCTTTTGTGTTTTTACCCAGTCACTCATCAAAAAATTCGTTGGTTTACATTGTACAAAGGGCACTGAGCAGCGCAGCACGAAATTCATCGGGCGCCGACAACTGCGGTGAATGGTCCGCCTCGGCGAAAACGGTTGCCTGCGCCTGCGGCATCTGCTCGCAAAGATATTTCACCACTCCAACGGGATAAAACTGGCTTTTCCCTCCGTACAGCAGTGCGACTGGCACGCTGATGGTTGGGGGCACATCACGCCAGTCCTGCCGGGTCATGTCCTGCCATAGCTGAATCAGTGCTGGTGCATAGAGCGTACTCAGGTACGTGCGCAGCTGCTGAATCAGCGGATGGTCCTGTTCAATGGCTGCGGTAATACGAGGATTAAGCCCCCTTGCCGCCAGATGCAGTGCCGCCTCAGCAAAATCCTGCTGCATCTCGGCCTGCAACGCCTGATTCTGAGCCTCATCGAAGTGGCCATAGATAGCAAACGGCCAGTCCCCTTTTTTCAGCAAGCAGGGTGACTGATCAATAAACACCACACCACGCAAATGATCGCTGCCAAAACGGCGGATGTAGTGCCACAGCAGCATCGCACCCATGGAATGGCCGACAATGACAGGATGACGAATCTGAAAGTGTTCAAGCATGAAATGCAGATCATCCACCAGCTGATCCAGGCTCATCGCCGTGGCTGTCTGCAAGGGTGCCGGGCGGTGTCCGCGGGCGCGCCACGCAATGACCTGATGTTCAGCAGCCAGATCATCAATAAAGGGCATCCAGATATGCGGGCCGGAGGTCCAGCCGTGTAACAGCACCAGTGGCGTGCCTTGCCCCTGCACCAGCACATCAATCGGCTCACCATCAGGCAGTATAAGGGTCTGCACTATCATTCTCCTTTGCCAGTTTTCCGCATCGTTAATACCCGCCAGGTGACAGCCTGCCGAACAGATTAGCCCGACAGGATGACTCAGCCATGAAACTCGTTGACCATCTGATGACAACTCAATCAGATTTTCTGAACAGGTTCGCCAACTATTTTTGATATTCATGTTCAAACAGGCTGTGCACAATGGCACCTATCGCAACCACTGAATCCGCAACAGGACATCAAGGAGCTTCACAATGGCTAAAGTACTTGCACTCTATAACAGCCTGATGGGCGACAACGGTAACTCCACTCAGCTGGTCAACCTGTTCCTGCAAAAGTATCAGGCACAGAATGCTGGCTCCAGCGTCACCAAGCGTGATCTGGTTGCTGAAGCCCTGCCTCACCTGACACTGGCTGAAATGGGTGCGTGGATGACTCCCGCTGACCAGCGTACTGCAGAGCAGCAGGAAGTGGCTGCACTGTCAGACAACCTGATCAAAGAAGTACAGGACAGCGACGTTATCGTTATCGGTATGCCACTGTACAACTTCGGTATTTCTTCCCAGTTCAAAGCCTGGGTTGACCGTATTGCCCGCGCTGGCGTGACATTCAAATACACTGAGACCGGCCCGGTAGGCCTGATCACTGGCAAGAAAGTGTATGTACTGGCCGCTCGTGGTGGCATGTATCAGGGTACCTCTGCAGACAGCCAGACCCCTTACCTGCAGACCACGCTGGGCTTCCTGGGCATGACCGACGTAGAGTTCGTCTACGCTGAAGGTCTGGCCATGGGCGATGAGTCCAAGAGCAAAGCGTTGTCAGCAGCTGACAGCGCCATCAGCGAACTGGCCTAACTGCAAGCTGCAAGCTGCAAGCTGCAAGCCAACAGTGTGTATAAACAACAGGAGCCTGGTGCTCCTGTTGTTGTTTGGCTCCGAGACAACACTCCGTTGAGCTAGCGATGGCCGCTCCAGTGCGCAGGGCATCTCTGCTAGACTGCCGCAACGCAGCAGACGCCCGCAAGAGAGTGAGCCATGGTCCTGGTCAACACCCTTATTCCTATTTTCGTCCTGATCGGCCTTGGCCTGTTCACTCGCCATATCAGGCTGTTCGACAGCCAGTCCATACAGGTTTTCAACCCCTTTATCCTGTACATCTGCCTGCCGCCTCTGTTCTTCTGGTCAACCGCCTCAGTCGCTCTGACAGAAATTCTCAACTTCCGCTTTATTGCCATTACGCTGGTCGCATCGTTACTCAGCGGCGCTCTGGTCTGGTGGCTGGCAAAGCGCTTCTGGAACATCCAGCACCCTGCTGATCGAATGCTGCTCAGCCTGAGCGGGCTCAATCCCAATACTATTTATATGGGCGTACCGCTGTTTACCCTGCTGTACGGTAGCCATGGCACCCTGCCTGTCATCGTCTCATCGCTGACGTTCAATATTCTTTTTATGGGTCTGGGCATGGCGTTGCTGGATCACCTTACCCAGCCTGAACCTACCCGGATCAGAACACTGCTCGTCCGGCTGTTTGTGAAGAATCCACTGTTCATGCCCCCTCTGCTGGGGATGCTCTGGTCAGCCTGTGGCCTGCCCAAGCCGGAAGCCCTGTCAGGTTTGATGACGCTGCTGGCACAAGCCACCGCTCCGGTCGCTCTGTTCACCATGGGGCTCAGTCTGTATGGCCAAAGTGTGCGCGGTCAGCTGAAGCCCATCCTGCTGATCAGCAGTATCAAACTGCTGGTGCACCCCCTGCTCGCACTTTTGCTGGCATCACTGATATGGCCTTTGCCCCGTCTCTGGATGGAGGGCGTGGTACTGGCAAGCGCGTTACCGGCTGCCGCCATGGTCAGTGTTTTTGCGCTGAAGTATGAACGTCAGGTCAGCGTGGTCTCGTCGGTGATCGTTATCAGTACCCTCGTCTCACTGCTGACACTGAGTGGCTGGATGCTGATACTGCCGTATTTACCTGCTGTTGATTAGTTATCAGATGACGTGTTCAGCGTCTTGGCTCGACCGGCAAAAGCCAGCGCTGATCCTGACTAACTGCAAACTTCACTTTACAGAAACATGACTCTGTAAAAATCGCATCTATACTTCTCTCAGTAATCAAACCCTGTTCACTCACTGCCTTTCTCTGCTATCGCGTCAGCTCTCACGTGGCGCCTGTGAGATGGTATGGCTCAGGTCGAAATCCAGCCGCTCATCTCCTATGCTAATTGGCAGGGCGTAAGCGCCTGACCGATAAACTTTCTCGTTGATGGATGAGCAAACGCTCGCTAGCGCCGCGACCAGACCCCGGTAGAGGCTTGTAGATGGTCAGTATGAAGTCAGGCAGATATAGAAGGTTATGGCTGTTAGTGCTGCTATGGCTCTGGCAATGTGCCCAGACTGCCTCGGCTGCACCTGATCAAGAGCTCCTTGCCGTTGGCGATGCCCGCTTCCCCCCTTACGAGTATCTGACTCAGGATGGTCAGCCCGCTGGCTTCAATATTGATCTGCTGCAGGCTATCGCCAGAGAAAGCAAACTCAATATAAGAAGCAGACTGGGCGAATGGCATCTGGTGCTGGATGAGTTCAATCGTGGCGATGCACAGATCATTGCGGTTTATGCCTCTCCTGAACGCCGCGACAACTATCTGCTGTCTGACCCGATTACCATCACCTCCTATATTCTGGTTCGCAACGTCAACTCCCCTTCGATGCAGGGTCCATCGTCTCTCGGTGATCGCGAAGTCGTGGTTCAGGCAGGCTCTTACGGTGAAAGTAGCCTGCTACAAAATCTTCCTCATGCGCAGCTGATCAAGGCTCCCTCAGAATGGGACGTTCTGCGCATGGTGAATGAAAACCGTTATGCCTACGGCTACGTCACCTTCCAGACTGCTGGTTACATGATCCACAAGGGAGATTTCAGTAACGTTGTACTGACCGGCAGTGAAATCAGCTCTCACCCCTATGTCTTTGCCGTGGCGAAAGGGAATACCGAACTGCTCAACGCCATCAACACCGGGCTGGATAAGGTCAAGGCGTCCGGTGAGTTCGATAACCTGTATAACACGTGGTTCCGGGATTACTACGAAGAAAACTTCCAGAGCATTCTGGCAGTCATCGCTGCCATTCTGATAGCCATACTGCTGATGCTGCTGTGGGTGGGCCTACTGCGCTATCAGATTGCCAAAGTACGCAGCTCACTGGACCGTGAATATCAGACACGTATTCAGGTAGAGAAACATCTGGCGCGTTTCGCCAAAACCCAGCAATGGATCACCAACTTCAGTAACGTCGGCATCTGGGTTTATGACTACCGCACCGAACTGCTGGAAATCAACGGCACACTGGCCGATACCCTGTCGCTCAGGACCATTGCCCTGCGCCTGCAGCTGGATGAAGTGCTCGAAGGCATCAGGGATACAGACCACGCCCACCTGCGTCGCTTCTTTTCCATCAAGATTCCCAACAGCAAACACATCTGTGAATGTCTGGTGATCACCAACGATGTACCAGAAAAAACCCTGCTGCTGCGTGGCCGACTGGATGAACAGGATGAACAGGCCCCCGGCAGCCGCGCCGTCGGTATCCTGCTGGATGTCACCGCCACTCAGACCATGCAAAAGCAGCTGCAGCGCAGCGAACGCAGTATGGAAGTGCTGGTGGCCAATATCCCCGGGGCCGTATTCCGCGTGCAGGCTAATCAGGATCTGGAGGTCAGCTTCGTTTCCGCAGGCCTCCGGCACATCATCGGCAGCGAAACCCTGCCCAAGTCCTCACCGGTCAAACAGCCCAATCTGAAAAGCATCATCCACCCTGCAGACTGGATTCTGGTGCGCGATACCCTGTGCCACGCCGCCGATGCCAATGAGTCTTTCTCCTTCAGTCACCGGGTCACCGACCTTGATGGCAACGTGCGCTGGGTGCTCAATCAGGGACAGGGCATGATCGACAACGAAACCGGTGTGGGCTGGATTGAGGGGGTCTTTTTCGATGAAACAGACCAGATTCTCAATGCCCAGCGCCTGGATTACCTCGCACACCGGGATCCGCTGACAGGGCTGGCCAATCGCTACACGTTCCAGCAACGCGCCGAACAGGCGCTACAGTCCGCCAGTCGCAATCAGCATCATCTGGCCTTCATCCTGATGGATCTCGATAACTTCAAGGCCATCAACGACAGTCTGGGCCACAATGTCGGCGACGAAGTGCTGATGCAGATATCCACCCGACTGGCCGACACCCTGCGTGCCAACGAGACGCTGTGTCGTATTGGTGGCGATGAGTTTGTGGTGGTGGTTCCCCAGGTCTTCCAGACGGATCATCTGCTGCCACTGATCCGCCGCTTGCGTGAAGCACTGACTACGCCAGTGGTCCTGTCCACTGGCCCTCTGTCACTGACGACCAGTATTGGCGTCAGCGTCTACCCGGAAGACGGCACGCAGGTTCAGGATCTGCTGAAGAGTGCAGATACCGCACTGTATGAATCGAAAGCATCAGGCAAAAACACCTTCACCTTCTTTACCAGTGAAATGGGGCGTCAGACGGAATATCGCTTCTGGATAGAAACCGAACTGCGCCGTGCGCTGGAGCAGCGCCAGCTGCATCTGGTCTACCAGCCGCAGTTCAGTCTCGACACCCTGCAACTCTATGGTCTGGAAGTGCTGATTCGCTGGAATCACTCCGAAGCCGGGCTCATCTCTCCCGCGGATTTTATTCCCATTGCCGAAAGTGCCGGACTGATTCAGTCCCTTGGCCACTACGTGCAGGAAACCAGTCTGCAGCAACTACGCCACTGGCTGGATCAGGGTTTCGAGCCCGGTGTGCTGTCTATCAACGCTTCCGTGCACGAACTGGGTGATGCTGGCTATTACAGCCGCCTGATCAAGCTGCTGGAGCATTACGACATCGCCAGAGAGCTGGTCACCATTGAAGTGACCGAAAGCATCTTTATCGATGACAACCCTACCCTCAAAGCCCAGCTCAACTCCCTCGTTGATCAGGGTATCCGTCTGGCCATTGATGACTTCGGCAAGGGCTATTCTTCACTTTCGTACATCAAGAAGATCAGGGCCGACCTTCTCAAAATCGATCAGAGCTTCGTGCAGGAACTGGGTAAAACGCCGGAAGCCGATGCACTGGTGATGGCCATGGTATCCATGGCCAATGCACTTGATATCCGGGTGCTGGCAGAAGGGTGTGAAGACGAACACACCCTTGAGATTCTCAAAAACTATGGTTGCCATCTGGTACAGGGTTATCTGCTGGCCCGCCCCATGCCGGCAGACCAGCTTCAGGCACAGTTTCTGCAAGCGCCCCTGCCTGAATCTGATACACTCGGTTGAATTTCATACCTCTGGGCATGCTTCGTCCGTTCTACCGGCATCCGCGCGGCAAAATGGTGTACTGGATCAGCACTATGAAATGGCACGGTGCGCCAATAAAGCGCAGTGCTGGCTCTTGCTGACTCACAATCATCACAATGCTGACTTAGCATCCGCCCTGCTTGAATTTTCATACCCAACGACCTGTTCATCCTCCCGCCAGCCTGTGCCTCGCCAGCACCCGGAAGAGTGATGAACTCGTGACTCATGCCAGACCGGAGAGCATGCATGCGGCTATTTTCCATTCAGGGGCGTTTGTGGCTGGGGTTCAGCACCCTTATCGTCGCCACCCTGATTCTTGGTGGACTGAGCACCTGGAACCTGCAACTGATCGACACCAACCTCAACCAGAATCTGCACTTCGATCAGATCAATTCTGATATGCAGGCCATTCGCACCAGTGAACGCACCTATCTGAAGCAGCCTGATGATGAAGGCAAGCAAGGTATCGCCAGCCAGATTGATGCCCTGCGTCAGGAGCTGTCGCGCAGCAATACAGCGGACAACAGCCAGAATGGGCGGCTGCAACAGCTGACCGAGCAAGTCGATCAGTACAGTCAGGCACTGGACAGCATTACCACGGCAATGCAATCACTGGAGCAGACGCAGCAAACCATGCTGACAGCCGCCGAGAAGGTCAGAGAGGCTGGACTGGATCTGATCGTTGAGCTGGAAATGCAGTATCAGGACATGCAGTCAGAAAACAGCGACGCCTCTGCCATGCAAAAGATTCTGGGGCAGATTGATGAAACCAATAACCTGATTCAGCTGATCTACCAGGCACGTATTGGCGAAAAGAACTTTCTGCTGGGCCAGGGTGACGAGGCCAAAACCGTAGTCAGCAGCAGCGGCGCGCTGCTCGATGAAACCTCGGCAAAGCTGGCACTGGAGCTGGGCGATGAGGAGAGTCGCAAGATCGCCCAGACCATCAACCAGAACAGCAAGACCTACATTCAGACGTTCGAGCAACTGGCAGAGGCCTATGGTAAACGTGATGCGGCTGGCAACACACTGCACGACGCTGCCAGCACACTGCAGGATGATCTGCTCAGCCTGAAACAGGAACAGCAGCAGCAAACCACCACTGTTATCGACACTACACGCACCACCACCCTGATTCTGGTGGTATTGCTGGTCGTCGTTGGCGTCTTGCTGAGTCAGGGCATCGCCCGCTCCATTGTCGCGCCCCTCAATGCGACCTCCGCCATGCTGGAAGATATCGCCCGCGGGGAAGGTGACCTGCGCAAGCGCCTTCCCGTCGCAGGCAAGGATGAACTCACCCGGCTGGCCAGTGCCTTCAACCAGTTTGTCGATAAACTGCAGGTCAGTATCAGCCGACTGGCACACATCGCCCATTCCATGGGTGGAGCCTCCTCCCAGCTGGCATCCACGGCTCAGGGCTCTCACCAGCAGATTCAGCAACAGCAGCAGGAAACCGAGCAGGTGGCCACCGCTATCGAAGAGATGGCCCAGACCGTTCATGGCGTGGCCCGTCATGCCGAACAGGCCAGCCAGCTGTCGGTGGAAGCGGATCGTGCTGCTGCGCAGGGCAGCACCGACATTCGCAACATGCAGCAAGCCTTGCAGCACCTGAGCGGTGACATCCGTTCGACAGCGACATCAGTGGACGACCTCAAGCGCCAGAGTCAGGGCATAGGCTCGATTGTGGATGTTATTCGCACCATTTCGGAGCAGACCAATCTGCTCGCACTCAATGCAGCGATCGAGGCCGCCCGAGCTGGCGAACAGGGGCGTGGGTTTGCCGTGGTGGCAGACGAAGTGCGTGCACTGGCACAACGTACCCAAACCTCAACCAATGAGATTCAGCAGGTGATTGCCAACCTGCAGCAGGGCTCAGATGCAACCAGTCAGGTGATGGAACAGAGCCTGACACGGCTGGAGCACACCATGAGCGGTGCGGATAAGGCCGTCCAGCAGCTGGAGGTCATCAGCCATAACATGGCCCGCATGGCGGAAATGAACACGTTGATTGCCAGTGCCGCCGAAGAGCAGGCTGCTGTGGCACAGGAGATAACCGGCAGTATCCATACTCTGGCCGAGCTAGCAGAACAGAGTAACAGCGATGCCCATTCGGTGGCCCAGGCCAGTCAGGCTGTGATGGAGCAGGCCAGCTCCGTCAATACCGAGGTAGGTCAGTTCCGTTACAGCTGATGATCATCAAGTAGCACGGTCTGATCTGTATCAGGCCGTGCCCTGCTAACGGGAGCCTACGGCGAGGGGCGGCACAGGTCTTGACAACTGCTGTCAGCTATATAACGACATTGCTCAACAATAATATGCCAGCATTTCAAATGAGAACTGTCACCTCTGGTAGCACCTTCTCCTGCAGAACGATAAAGACGTAACAGGCATACTTCCAACAACGCACCAAACTAGAGCATAAATTAATTTGGCAGGAGGCCGGATCAACCACACCTTTCCTTTAACTTCTCCATAAGCGACTTTAATTTTATTTTTCACACACTTCAGAGGCATTTCTGGCACGTCCCAATACTCACAATGTGTAATTTTTGTGATTCACATTCGCCTATTTCGTAACCAAATCAAGACGCAAGGTATTCACAGGCAACCAGCCGGCGATCAGACTGAAGTGGGATCCTGGCTCACTACACAGCCTTTTTCGTTAAATATAATCAACAAACTAGCTGAAAAAGAGCCACTAAATACCGCGAACTGATGAATAAAAAACCAAACCACTCGTTATATATTCAACACTACAGGTTACATATCGTTATCCTTCCCTCGGCCTAACCTAGCACATTGCTTTATAAACTATAAAAAAAGCACATACAGGCCATGATATACAGCTGGCATATAATATGCTTTTGCCTTCCCTGATCTTTTGCTTGGCCGAGCAACTTGGTTAGCTCGCAAGTCCTGATAGGCCAGTTGTCAAAAAATATTAAACACTCGTGAACAGGGTGACCGGCATTCAATAACTAACCGCCCGCCTCTGTTTGATCGACATGGTGATCCCATGTCCTGAGTTATAAACCGGAGATTATGTATGCATAAGAAAACCAGCCTGGCATTGGCCATCCTTCTCGCAGCCGGCGTAGCGGCTCCCGTGATGGCTGCAAAGGTACCTGCAGGTACCGAACTGGCTGCCAAGCAGGAAATCGTCTTTAACAACGGCGCTGAACCTGCCACCCTTGATCCACAGAAAATGGAAGGCACCCCCGAGTCCAGGATTGCACGCAACCTGTTTGAAGGTCTGGTGATTCAGGACGACAAGGGCAACATTCTCCCCGGCGTAGCGACCTCTTGGGACGTTAACGACAACAACACCGTATTCACTTTCCACCTGCGTGATGATGCCAAGTGGTCCAATGGCGACCCCGTCACCGCTGGCGACTTCGTATTTGCCTGGCAGCGTGCGGTAGATCCCAAAACCGCATCGCCCTACTCCTGGTATATCGAAATGACCACCATGGCCAATGCCAGCGACATCATCAACGGCAAGAAGTCACCTGATCAGCTCGGCGTAAAAGCACTGGACGACCACACTCTGCAGGTCGTACTCGATAAGCCTATTCCCTACTTCATCCGCATGCTTGGCCACACCACCATGGTGCCTGCCAACAAGAAAGTCATTGACCAGTGGGGCGAGAAGTGGACCAGCCCTGATCACTTTGTGGGTAACGGTGCCTACACCCTGACTGACTGGGTGGTCAACGAGCGCATTGTGCTGAAGCGCAACCCCAACTACTGGGATAACAAAGACACCGTGGTCAACCAGATCACCGTGCTGCCCATCGAGTCAGAAAACTCTGAGCTGTCACGTTACAAAGCAGGTGAAATCGACATCACCAACGGCAGCACCCCGATTGCCATCGAGCACTTCCGTCAGCTGAAGAAAGATATTCCTGATCAGATCCACACTACAGGTCAGGTCGGCACCTACTACTACAGCTTCAACAACAAGAAGGCTCCCTTCGATGACGCTCGCATCCGCAAGGCGCTGAGCTTTGCCATCGACCGTGATGTCATTACCGACAAGATCACCGGCCAGGGTGAAATCCCTGCCTATGCCTTTGTTCCCGATATCACCGCCGGCTTCACTCCTGTCGTTCCTGCCTGGGCCAAACTGACTCAGAAAGAACGTGTTGAAGAAGCCAAGAAACTGATGAAAGAAGCGGGCTACGGCCCTGATCATCCGTTGAGCTTTGAACTGCTGTACAACACCAGCGACAACCACAAGAAGATCGCCATCGCCGTGGCCGCCATGTGGAAACAGTCTCTGGGTGTGAATGTCAGCCTGGTTAACCAGGAATGGAAAACCTATCTGGCCACCGAGCGTGCAGGTGACTTCCAGGTCGCGCGTGCCGGCTGGGTAGGCGACTACAACGAAGCCTCCACCATGCTGGATCTGCTGACCACTAAAAATGGCAACAACTATGCACGTTACTCCAACCCCGAGTACGACATGCTGATGGCCGACTCAAAAAGCGTAGTCGACGAGACCAAGCGTAACGAGATGTACAACAAGGCCGCCACTCTGCTGGACCGCGACATGCCTGTTGCCCCCATCTATCAGTACTCCACTACCCGTCTGGTTAAACCCTACATTGGCGGCTATCCCGCCGCTAACCCTGAAGATATTTTCTACTTCAAGGACATGTACGTAGCTAAACACTAAGGGCTGACACCTGAAGGCATACCGGCGGCTCTCACGAGCCCGCCGGTATTTGCTTTTGTGATTTTCTATTTTGTGTAGCGGGACTGGATAAATCCGTCACACCTCCCCAGTCACAAGGGAGGTGCCTCAGGGACGACGGCCTCGCTGCAAGGTCAGGTATTTGCCAATGCTAAAATTTGTATTCAAGCGCTTAATTGAAGCCATCCCTACCCTGCTGGTGCTGATTCTGGTGTCCTTCGTGCTGATGCATGCGGCCCCCGGCAGCCCCTTTACCGGTGAGCGTTCGCTGCCGCCGGAGATTCTGGCCAACATCGAGGCCAAATACGGGCTTGATCAGCCTCTCTACGTCCAGTTTTTCCACTATCTGGGCGGGCTGTTACAGGGCGATCTTGGCCCTTCGTTCAAATACAAGGATTTTTCCGTCAATGAGCTGGTTGGTCAGAGCTTCCCGGTATCGGCCGAAATTGGTTTGTGGGCATTTCTTACCGCCGTTGTGCTGGGTGTGCTGTTCGGCGTCGTCGCGGCTCTGAAGCAAAACACCTGGGTTGATTATGGTGTGATGTCACTGGCCATGACCGGCGTGGTGATTCCCAGTTTTGTGCTGGCCCCCCTGCTGGTACTGATCTTCGCTGTGCATCTGCACTGGCTGCCTGCAGGCGGATGGAATGGCGGTGAATGGATGTACATGTTGTTGCCCGTGCTGGCTATGGCGGCTCATTATGTTTCGTCTATCGCCCGCATCATGCGCGGCAGCATGATTGAAATCATGCACTCCAACTTTATCCGCACGGCGCGCGCCAAAGGGTTGCCCGCAGGCTACATCATCTGGCGTCATGCGCTGAAGCCTGCCCTGCTGCCCGTTATCTCTTATCTTGGCCCGGCGTTTGTCGGCATCATCACAGGCTCTGTGGTGATCGAAACCATTTTTGGGCTGCCTGGCATTGGCCAGCTGTTCGTCAACGGCTCACTCAACCGTGACTACTCCATGGTACTGGGCATTACTGTCCTGATCGGCGCACTGACCATCATGTTCAACGCCATCGTCGACATTATGTACGCCTATATCGATCCCAAAATTCGTTACTGAGTCAGCCTATGATTACTAACAAACCCAACAGCGAAGCCGTTTCCCGCTTTGCTACCCAACTGCAGGAAGCTCCTGCCGAAGTGGAAGGGCGCAGTCTGTGGCAGGACGCCCGCCGTCGCTTCATGCACAACAAAGCGGCGATGATCAGTCTGATCACCCTCTCCGTGATCATCCTGCTGTGCCTGTTCGGCAGTCAGCTGGGTGACTTCACCTACGACGACATCGACTGGAACGCCATGCAGATCGCCCCGGATGCCTCCAGCGGCCACTTTTTCGGTACTGACAGCCTGGGCCGTGATCTGTTCGTGCGCACGCTGGTGGGCGGTCAGATTTCCCTGATGGTCGGCGTGCTGGGCGCGCTGGTCGCCATTGTGATCGGCACTCTGTACGGCGCCATGGCAGGCTTCATCGGCGGTCGTACCGATTCCTTCATGATGCGCACACTGGAGATTCTGAACTCCTTCCCGTTCATGTTCTTCGTCATTCTGCTGGTGACCTTCTTCGGCCGTAACATCATGCTGATCTTCATCGCTATCGGTGCGGTGTCCTGGCTGGATATGGCCCGTATCGTGCGCGGTCAGACTCTCAGCCTGAAGAGCAAAGAGTTCATCGAGGCGGCGCACGTCTGTGGCGTCAGCACCTGGGCCATCATCACCCGGCATATCGTGCCCAACGTGCTCGGTATCGTGGTGGTGTACGCCACCCTGCTGGTGCCGAGCATGATTCTGTTCGAATCCTTCCTCAGTTATCTGGGTCTGGGTGTGCAGGAGCCCATGACCAGCTGGGGAGCATTGCTCAATGAAGGCTCCAAAACCATGGAGGTGGCCCCCTGGCAACTGCTGTTCCCGGCCGGTTTCCTGGTAACCACCCTGTTCTGCTTCAACTTCGTGGGCGATGGTCTGCGTGATGCCCTTGACCCGAAAGACCGGTAAGGAGCCTGCGATGAGTTTGTTATCTATCAAGAATCTGGAAGTTCACTTCTCTACGCCTGATGGCACCGTCACTGCCGTCAATAAGCTGAACTTTTCTCTGGAGGCGGGCCAGACCCTCGGTATCGTCGGCGAATCCGGCTCGGGAAAGAGTCAGACCGCCTTTGCGCTGATGGGCCTGCTGGCCAAAAACGGCAAGGTCAGCGGCGAAGCTGTTTTTGACGGCAAGTCCATCGTTGGCCTGAGCGAGAAAGAGCTGAACAGGATCCGTTCGGAAAAGATCGCCATGATCTTTCAGGACCCCATGACCTCCCTCAACCCCTATATGCGGGTCGGTGAGCAGCTGATGGAAGTGCTGATGCTGCACAAAGGCATGACTAAAGCGGACGCCTTTGAAGAATCCGTGCGCATGCTGGACGCGGTGAAAATGCCTGAAGCACGCAAGCGCATGAAGATGTTCCCGCACGAGTTCTCCGGCGGGATGCGTCAGCGCGTGATGATTGCCATGGCGCTGCTATGCCGTCCACAGCTGCTGATTGCCGATGAGCCCACGACCGCGCTGGACGTCACCGTGCAGGCGCAGATCATGACGCTGCTGTCTGAGCTGCAACGCGACTTCAACACCGCCATTATCATGATCACTCACGATCTGGGCGTCGTGGCCGGAATCTGTGACAAGGTACTGGTGATGTATGCCGGGCGCACCATGGAATACGGCACTGCGCGCGATATTTTCTATCGCCCGAGCCATCCCTACACCCAGGGTTTGCTGTCAGCTATTCCGCGTCTGGACGCCGATGACATGGCGGCACTGCCGACCATTCCGGGGAATCCACCCAACCTGCTCAAACTGCCACAGGGCTGTCCGTTCCAGGAGCGCTGTCAGCACGTCAGTGATATCTGCCGTCACACGGAACCGGAACTTATTACTACCAGCGACCAGCGTCAGCGTGCCTGTCACTGGCTGGCCGAGGAGCAAGCCTGATGAGCACTCAACCTATTCTGCAAGTGCGCGATCTGAAGGTGCACTTCGATATCAAAACCAGCAGCCTGTGGCCATGGGCGCCCTCACTCGCCCTGAAAGCGGTGGACGGCGTCAGCCTCGACCTCTATCCCGGCGAAACACTCGGCGTGGTGGGCGAGTCAGGCTGTGGCAAATCAACCTTTGCCCGGGCGCTGATCGGTCTGGTGAAGTCCCGTGCGGGCAGCATCAAATGGCAGGGACAGGAGCTGCTGGAGCTGGATCATCACGGTTGGCGGGAAATCCGCAAGGATATCCAGATGATCTTCCAGGATCCGCTGGCCTCGTTGAATCCGCGCATGACCATCGGTGACATCATTGCCGAGCCACTGCGCACTTTCTATCCCAGGCTCAGCAAGCAGGAAGTCACTGACAAGGTGAAGGCCATGATGATGAAGGTCGGTTTGCTGCCTAACGTCATCAACCGCTACCCCCACGAGTTCTCCGGTGGTCAGTGCCAGCGTATCGGCATTGCCCGTGCACTGATCGTTGAACCCAAGCTGGTGATCTGTGACGAGCCGGTATCGGCGCTGGACGTGTCCATTCAGGCACAGGTGGTCAATCTGCTGAAATCGCTGCAGAAGGAAATGGGGCTGTCGCTGATCTTCATCGCCCATGATCTGTCGGTGGTGAAGCACATCAGTGACCGCGTCATGGTGATGTATCTGGGCAATCAGGTGGAACTGGGTCAGGGCAAGGCTCTCTATGCCGACCCCAAACACCCTTACACCAAAGCCCTGATGTCAGCGGTGCCGATTCCCGATCCGGATATCGAGCGCAACAAGACTATCCAGCTACTGGAAGGCGATCTGCCATCGCCGATCAATCCGCCTTCAGGCTGCGTGTTCCGTACCCGCTGCCCGATTGCGGTGGCCAGCTGTGCAGAACAGCGACCCACCTTGCAGGGTGAGCCACGACATACTGTCGCCTGTCCTCGAGTAGCATGATATTGGGACTAACTGTTTTTTTGATGCGGCTATATAATGCCCGCACTTAACAGGTTCTGTTACTACCGATTGTCTTAACTATCAGCACGTTAAGAAGCAAAATGCCCGGCACTAGCCGGGCATTTCTTTATCTGTCAGACGCCTTGTACAAGGCGATGCCACATGTGGCAGCTGAGGAGTGCCGGGTTACAGCGACGTCTCCTTGACGATTTTCCACTCGCCGTTTTCTTTATCCATCTCCAGCTCCTTCACGACCTTGTCCTGATAGCCACTGGCCGAATAGTTCTGCTCGAAGCGGATAATGGCCCGGCTGTCGACGATAGCCACCTGAGGCTCTCCCAGTTCAACCTTGATCCACTTCGGTGCTGAAATTTTCTGCCGGCGCTGCTGCTCCCAGCTCTTGCGACTCATGTTGTCCGGGGCGAAATCAGGAGAATAGAACGACAGGTAACTGTCCACATCCTGACTGGACCAGGCAGCACGCCAGCCTTCCACCGTCTTCAGCAGAGACTGGTAGCTCAGCTCGATGGCAGCTTGTGGCGAAGCGGGTTTGTCCGCTGCAGGAGGGGTGGCAGGTGCAGCATTCGCATCAGCCATAGCGTTGTTTTCTACTGCAGGCACTGCATTGGCTTCTGCAGGCGCTTCGGCAGTGCTGGTCATATCAGCCGTCATGACCGGTGCTGCGTTCGGGTTGTGAGCTACGCTGTCATTGGCCACGATAGAGTTCTGCATGACGGATGCCGCAGCCGCTTCAGCACTGCTGGAACTCGCCTGGCTCATATCAGTGCTGGCCTCGGTGGTTGCAGAGATTGTGGAGGTCGAAGCAGACAGCTCGGGGGCGGGCATCGGAGTGGCATCGGGTGCAGATTGCAGCGCGACATCAGGAATACCTACGGGTTTGGACTTGTTCACCACCTTGGGCGGGGGTTCGACGTCCGCTTTGCTGACGCGGGTTGGTGAGGGGGCACAGGCTGCCAACCCCAGTGATGACAGGATCACTAGCGCAGGTAACGCAATACGCTTGTTATTCACTTCACTTTTTCCCCTATCCTTTGCTACTGCTTTATTCATTCCAGATTTGACCCGGCAGTGCCGCCAGCCAGCGCTGGCGCCGTGCCGGAAGAGCAGCAACGGCTGCTGGTTAAAGCCATCACGGTATAGAAGAAATTCGGCGGTATAAATAAGAAGCAGGGAAAAATTACAAAATTTTACTGTCAGTGCCCATCGTGGTCTTTTAGCCACGCAGCAGCGGCCTCGGCATCACTCTCTCGCGCATCCACCCAGTAACTGTCGTTGCCGGTTTCTTCTTTTTTCCAGAACGGCGCACGGGTTTTCAGCATATCCATGATGTACTCACAGGCGGCAAAGGCATCCTTACGATGGCTGCTGGCAACGGCGACAAACACAATGGTGTCTCCGGGCAGCATTCTGCCTACCCGGTGCACCACCAGCGCATCCTGCAGCTGCCAGCGCGTTTGCGCTTCCAGCAGCAGCTGATGCAGTACCTTCTCGGTCATGCCCGGATAGTGTTCAAGCGTCAGAGCTGTCACTTCGGGGCGCTCATTAAAATCACGCACTAACCCGCTGAAACTGACGATGGCACCTGTCGGATACTCGTCAGACTGCCCATCGTGCGGCTGAAACTGCTGTAACAGCCCTTGCAGATCCAGCGGTGAAGACTGAACCCGGGCGCGTTGCGGTGGAATGCTCCCCTGCTTCATATCTCAGCCCCCCGTCACCGGTGGGAAGAACGCCACTTCGTCACCATCGTCCACCGGCTCCTGAGAGTCGACAATGGCCTGATTGACGGCCGCCAGCAGATTGGGCTGGGCCAGACAACTGGCCCAGGGCTCACCCTGTCCCTGTAACTGCGACAGCAACTCCGCCAGCGTCATCCCGGCCTGCCATGGCCATTGCAAACCTTCAATCCCCAGCTCTTCACGCAATCGGGCAAAAAATAGCACCTTGATCATGCCTGTTCCTCCTGCGCGCTTACCTGCCAGTGACCAGACTTTCCACCGCTTTTTTCCAGTAGCCTGATGTGTTCAATCACCATGCCTTTGTCGACCGCTTTACACATGTCGTACAGAGTCAGAGCCGCCACGCTGGCCGCTGTCAGCGCCTCCATTTCCACCCCGGTCTGTCCTGCCAGTTTGGCACGGGTTTCGATACGCACCCGCTGCTGCTCGGGCAGCGCCTGCAGCTCGACCTTGACGGAAGTGAGCATCAGGGGATGGCAGAGCGGAATCAGTTCCCAGGTCCGTTTGGCCGCCTGAATGCCAGCAATACGGGCCACTGCAAACACATCCCCTTTGGGATGTTTGCCATCGACCAGCAGGGCCATGCATTCGGCTGACATGCTGACCACGGCTTCGGCTCTGGCTTCACGTTGACTGACAGACTTATCGGTCACGTCCACCATGTGGGCATGGCCCTGACTATCAAGATGAGTAAGTTGTGACATAGAAAACATCCACCACAGAACACTTATCTGAGCGGAGAACGTGAACTCGTTCTCAGCTCAGTACACCGTGAAAAGGAATAAACTGCAGCACCTCTCCCGCGGCAAATACCTTGCCAGCGGGAATCTCCAGCAAGCCGCTGGCCGCACTCGCCGTCGACAATACACCTGAACTCTGGTTACCCACCGGCATGGCGACGATCCCCTGATCCGTTGTCTGCAATACAGCACGAACGTATTCGGTGCGCCGCCCGGCGCTCTTGAGTGAGTAGCCGGCCCTGACTTCAAAACGCGGCGCTGCAACCTGCTCCTGCCCCATGGAGCGCAGCAGGTAGGGACGAGCCAGCAGAGAGAACGTTACCAGCACAGAAGCAGGGTTGCCCGGCAAGCCGATAAAGGGCGTGTCTCCTACGCTGCCGAAAGCAAAAGGTTTGCCCGGCTTGATTGCCAGTTTCCAGACCAGTAGCTGGCCCAGTTCATTGACGGCCTGACGCACATGATCTTCTTCGCCTACCGACACCCCGCCGGTAGTCATGATGACATCTGCCGAAGCGGCCGCATCCTGCAGCGCCTGTGTGGTCAGCGCCAGCCGGTCAGGAACAATGCCGAGATTGATCACATCCAGCCCCAGCCCACGCAGCAGCGCCTCCAGCATGAAGGCATTGGAGTTGTAGATCTGCCCGGGTTGCAGTGGCTGCCCCGGCGCAATCAGTTCATCTCCGGTGGTCAGTATGGCCACCCGCAGCGGGCGAAACACGGTCACTTCGGCAATCCCGACAGAGGCCAGCACACCGAGATGGCTGGCCCCCAGACGCACCCCCGGATCAAACAACACGGCACCGTGCTGGATATCCTGACCGGCCTTGCGCACATGCTGACCGGACACTGGCTGAATCTGGATATGCACAGAGTCCTTGCCCGGCTCATTCACGATGGCACGGCAGTCTTCCTGCATCACCACGCAATCCGCGCCGGCTGGCACCACCGCACCGGTGAAAATACGGACGGCCGTGCCGGGTTGCAGCGGTTCGGGCACACTACCGGCCGGGATACGCTGGCTGACCGGCAGCACGCCATCAGCACCGAGATCTGCAGCGCGCAGGGCATAACCGTCCATTGCGCTGTTGTCGGCAGGAGGTACTGACATGGGGCTGATAATCCCTTTGGCCAGTACCTTACCCAGCGCCTGATGCAGAGGCAGAGTTTCGATCGGCGTCAACGGCAGAGCACGCGCCAGCAATGTCGCCAGCACGTCATCAATGGTTTTCAGGGGTTCGCGCGCACAGCTGTCGCTCATGCCTTCCCCCCGATCTCTTTCGCTACGGGCTTGACCATTTCGACAAAGTTACAAGGCCGGTGCCGGCTGTCGAGCTGTTCGCGAATAATGCTGTTCCAGGCAGTCCGGCAGGCGCCGGTCGAGCCGGGCATGCAAAAAATCAGGGTACGGTTGGCAACCCCTGCCAGCGCACGGCTCTGGATGGTGGACGTGCCGATTTCACTGTAGGAAATCTGCCGGAACAACTCACCAAAACCTTCAATGGTCTTGTCGAACAGCGGCTTCATGGCTTCCGGTGTCGAGTCACGGGCAGTAAAACCAGTGCCGCCGGTAATCAGCACCGCATGAATATCAGCATCAGCGATCCACTGCGAAACCACCGCACGCATCTGATACACGTCATCTTTCACAATAGCGCGGGTTGCCAGCATGTGACCGGCCTCCTGCAAGCCGGCGACCAGCGCATCACCCGAGGTGTCATTGGCCGCGGTGCGCGTATCGGACACCGTCAGCACGGCGATATTGAGGGGGGTGAGATCAGTACTGAAGGCCATGGTATGTCCCATAAATCGGGGGTTATAAAAGGGATAAGGCTGTCGTAACAACAACGAACAACACCCTGTCAGGATCGTAGTGGTGGCAGTCTTGCCGGATCAGCCGCCTGTCATATTCATAAAACGCAGCACCTGCGGCTCGTCGCTGAGAGAAAAATGATGACGCTCCGGTTTGATCGCCATCGCCTCCATCAGGGTCTGGCGCAGACGCTGATCATCGCCGGGATAGCGGCGCAGCACAGACTTCAAATCCACCGAGTGCTCATTACCAAGGCAAAGTAACAGGCGCCCTTCCACCGTCACCCGCACACGATTACAGGTGCTGCAGAAGTTATGGCTATGGGGCGAGATAAAGCCGACGCGGCTGCGCTGCCCGGGAATGCGATAGTAACGTGAAGGGCCGCCGGTCGTTTCCGCCGAGGCCACCAGACCATAACGCTGTTGCAACTGCTCCAGCAAAGCGTCGTTGCCCAGATAAGTGTGCTGCAGATCACGGGTGCGCACTTCACCAAGCGGCATTTCTTCAATAAAGCTGATGTCCATGCCCCGCGCAGTGGCGTAGTTCAGCAGATCATCCAGTTCATCGACGTTCTTGCCCTGTAACACCACGGTATTGAGCTTGATGCGCTCAAACCCGGCATCCAGTGCTGCTTCGATACCCGACAGCACCTGCTGCAGCTTGTCACGGCGGGTCATGTCAACGAAGCGTTCCGGCTTGAGGGTATCCAGGCTGATATTGAGGCGCTTCACCCCGGCAGCCTTCAGCTCGCTGGCATAACGGACAAGCTGCGAGCCATTGGTCGTCAGCGTCAGCTCTTCCAGCCCCGGCAGCTGCCCCAGCTGCTGAATCAGCCACATCACGTTGGGGCGTACCAGTGGCTCACCACCGGTCAGGCGAATCTTCTTCACCCCCATGGCCACAAAATTGTGCCCGACATCCGCCAGCTCTTCCAGGCTCAGAATCTGTGCCCGACGCAGGAATGTGGTGTCTTCGTTCATGCAGTAGATGCAGCGAAAGTCACAACGATCAGTGACCGACAGCCGCAGATAGCTGACACGCCGGCCAAAGTTGTCGATCAGCGACGGCATATCCGCAGACGAAGTGGCGCCGCCAGAGGAGGACGCTGGATGCAAGACCGGTGAGGCATTATTGAAGTCGCCTGTAGACTCTGCAGACCTCTTAGACTCTGTAGACCTCTTAGACTCTGTAGACATAGTTACCTGCTTACCACTCAAGAAGTGCAGTGTCCCAACCACGACTTCACAACAATAAACGTAGGGAGGGCGATAAACATGATCGCCATTTACAGCAGAGGGACACGCGCAGTAAATCAGGTGTCGCATCCTGCCAGTTTGTCGATTCCGACCTTTGCCCGTCCTGCAGCGGCCGGGCGCAGCAAAGAACTCGGCAATTCAGGACAAAACGCCTGATACCGCACGTCAGTCCAGACCGGGCGTGCTCGCCTGCCTAGATTCTTGGTAATCACGCCAGCACTTTTCAACATAGTCGGCGACCTGTTGTGGCTGGTTAATATCCAGCTGTGGCAGGGCAAGCTGGGCGTCGCAACCACCGTCCCATACCAGCGCCTGCACGTACTCATCCTGACTATGCAGAAATGGCTTGCCGAGTGCGCATCGATGCAGCTCAATTTTTGGCCAGGGCGCATGGCGAAAGCCTTCCACCAGCACCATATCCAGCACCGACATATCAAGCAGGGCCAGTTGCTGCTGCAACTCGGCTTCCTGCTTTTCAGCATTTTCATGAAATACTACCGAACGCCAGGGGGTCACCAGTACCCCCTGCACCGCTCCGGCCTTACGCAGGCGATAGCTGTCTTTGCCCGGCTTATCCAGTTCAAGATCATGGTGGGAATGTTTGACCACGCCGATGCGGTAACCACGCTGGCAAAGAATACGCACCACCTGCTCCAGCAAAGTGGTTTTCCCTGTGCCACTGTAGGCGGCAAAAATCAGAGTGAACATCGTCACAGTTTCCAAGGTTCTGCAGTGCTGCGAGCAGGCTGACAGGCGTTTGCCCTAACCTGCGAAAGAGGTGTCTATTTGCTGTCGCTGCAGCAAATTTTCAAGTAAATCAATACCTTCTTGCCAGTCACCCAGCCCGCTTTCACCATTGATATGACCTAATGCCCCAACCTCAACCAGACCGCTCCCCCAGGCCAGCGCCTGCTGGTGAGCAAACTCGGGGCTGCCGTACGGGTCATTCAGGCTGGTGACCACCAGCGAGGGAAACGGTAATACCGCTGCTGGCAGGGGCGTAAATCCCTTCGCGGAAGGAGGATAGGCAGGCATGGCCGGATCAGGTACCGCCACCAGCAGCGCAGCACGAATGCGATGTTTGCTCTGGCTGGCCCAGTGCGCCAGTGTGAGACATCCCAGACTGTGTGCGACAACAACAGTATCCTCACCCATGATGGCCAGGGTCTCATCCAGCCGCGCAACCCATTGGTTGCAATCCGGATGGAGCCAGTCATCCTGCTCGACACGCTGCCAGTAAGGAAATAATTGCTGCCAGCGACTTTGCCAGTGAGGCTCATCAGAGTTGCCAAAGCCCGGGTGAATCAAAACGGGGTGATGCACTGCGCTGTCCTCCATATTGATCGCAATGCTCCAGAGGGTACGCGGGGATGCTATCAAAGTCACCGTCAGAACGTGTACAGGTTCAAAAGGCCATACTCTGACAGTCAATACAGCAGAAACTAATCCGCCGCCGCTGTGCCGATGGGGCCGGGAATACGTGCCAGTGCGGCTTCTAACGCGGCATAACAGTTGGGATCAAGAGCCGTTCCGCGCATCTGCGCCATGATCGAAAGGGTTTTGGGTGTCGATGTCGGTTCATGGTAGGGACGTGCCGAGGAGATCGCATCAAAGATATCCGCCGTGGTGATAATGCGGGTAAAGGGAGTAATTTCATCCGCCTTCAGGCCACGCGGGTAGCCTGTCCCGTCCAGCCGCTCATGATGAGCAGCAGCCACTTTGGCCAGTGCGGAAAAGGCTTTGATCCTCGAAAGAATCTGCTCGGAATAGGTAGCGTGCATCTTTACCGCTTCCCACTCCTGCGGATCCAGTTTGCCCGGTTTATCCAGAACCGTATTGCTGACGCCGAGCTTTCCGACATCATGAAGCAGTGCACCGCGTTTGAGCCAGCGCCGTACCGGCATGGAGTAGCCCATTTCCTCAGCGACCAGATCGGTATACAGACCGACACGCTCACTGTGACCGGCCGTGTAAGGACTTTTTGAGTCCACCACCTGACCAAAGGCCGCCGCAATCTCATCCATGTAATCATCATCCAGCGGCAGCCAGTGTTGCGCCGGCTCCAGACTAACAACGAAGTCCTGCAGTTGCGGATGCGTCAGCACCTCCCAGAAGCCGGGCCTTACGGCAACCTGCTCAAGCGCCACCACCACCGCAGGATCAAACCACAGCCCAGTGCGCAAGCGCGCTTCACGCAGCGCCGCCTTTGGCCCAGAGACCAGAAAGAACACGTCAACCACCTGACATACCAGGGCGATGCGGGCATACAACGGTATCTCGTCGCCACTGAGCCCGGCAGGCTTACCTTTACCATTCCAGTGTTCATCCAGACTGTGAATACCCTCCGCCACTCCGTCACTGAAGCGTAGCTGACGGGCGATGGCAGCACCGCGCTCACAGCGGGTACGAATCAGTTCCTGGGAGTAGTCCTCACCGTTCTGAAAAATATCCAGCACGCGGCGGAAACGCTCTGCCAGCCCGGCTTCCAGTCCGGTGTGCTTAAGGACGAAATTGACCACCTGTGGCAGCCCGCCATTCACCCACTTGTACTCACGCTTGAAAGCCAGATCATCGGTCAGATACAGCTCACAGATACGGGCAGCATTACTGCTGCAGCCCAGGTCCTTGAGCAGCAGGGTGTAATACAGCTCCCACATCTGTTCATCACTGAGGCCGAGCTTTTCACCAATATGCATACCGATCCAGCATACGCGCATACAGTGACCCGGAGGCTGACCTTCGGTCATATCCAGCGCGTGACTGAGCGCACTGATCAGTTCAGCCCGTGATAGCTCCGACACTTCGGGAAGATGGAGGTTATCCAGTACAAATCGATTCACAGACAGCTACCAGCCAACAACAGTAAAAGTGCAATCTCACACTAACCGGGCAGCACCAATCCGTGGCGACATGACGACAAACTCGGAAAACAGTGAAGGCAACGCCGCAGCGTCACAATAGCAAGGGCCACTGATGGCCGGATAATGGTGAAAGCAGACGGCAGACGGTGGCTTCTTGCCACACAGCGAGCAGCAGCCCTGCAGCTCAGTGGTTCAGAACAGCGGCGTCCGCCGCATGGATTTAACATCACTGCGCTGACGCTTATGCTCCATCCGCTTCTGTCGGGAAGAATAGCTGGGCTTGGTAGCAACGCGAGGACGCTGTGGCGCCAGTGCATGTCCCACGACATCACGCAAGCGCTCAACCGCTGCCTGCTTGTTTTGCAGCTGGCTGCGATAGGCCTGTGCCTTGATGATGAAGACACCATCCTTACTGAGGCGATCATCGCGAACACACAGCAATCGCTGCTTGCACTCCTCCGGTAACGAAGACGCCCGGATATCAAAGCGCATCTGTACTGCGCTGGAAACTTTGTTGACGTTCTGGCCACCCGCGCCTTGTGAGCGTATCGCCTGAAAGTCCAGTTCGTCTTCGGCAATGCTGAGGTAGGGAGTGAGCAATATACGATCCAACCCGTTCTCCTGATCTCCGACGCCTCAGCGTCGGCTTGGCAAAGTGTAGAAAGTAGACATGGTGTGAACAGAACATCGCGGATAACCTGGCGCGCTCTGCTACGCAGGACAGCCTTTATACCGTCGCGTTTTCCTGAACCAGAACCCAGGGTTTGACGACCACTGCCCACAATGAGGCATTATGCTCATGCCAGTGTAAGGCTTGCGGTACCGTAGTCTTACCGACCAGCCCCTGACGCAGCCAGCCCTGAATCTGTTCAGCACGGTCTTCAGCAAAAGCCAGCGCCACTGCCACCAGATCGAGCTCTGCAGCAACCGACACCAGATCACCACTGGCAAAAAAGCGTTCAACTTCCTTCCAGCTGATCTGTGCCGTCTCCAGATTGATCTTGTGCTGCAACAGGGTGCGATCAGCCTCCCCGGCGAACGGCAAGCCGTCTTGTGACTCATTCATTGCTTTCGTATCGCTCTTGTTGAGCCAAGGCTCATTTGACCTGATATTGCTGCAACGCATAGGTTTCTATGCCCTGCAGACGCTGAATCTCGACCTTCACCAGACCAACACCCTTGGCATAGAACTCTATCCGCTTCTCATTGATACCCGTCTTGAAGGTATACATATCGCAGTCAAAAACCCCAGCAGGGACTTTTAACGGCAACTTGCAGTGCTGATAGTTAATCCAGCCGCCTTCATTCTGGTAATCGCGCTGCTGTCCGTCGGGTGCAACGAGGTTCTGTTCGGTACGTGGCTTCGCTTCGGTCAGTGCAGGCGCCTGATAAAAGTCCACGGCTTCATCCAGTGAACCATCCGCATTGCCACGCACCCAGTGCCCTGCGCCCAGCACATCATAGTAGTACCAGGGCTGACCATTGAGCATCTGGATCTTCTCTACCTTTGAGCTGACCAGCCTGGCCGGGTCACCATTGACCACATAGCTCCAGCTGTTACCCACTTTAAGTGGCACCACGGCATCCACCGCGTGGTTGATGAAATCATCCTGATTGATACGTGGCTGTACATTGCCATCAGTGCTCTGCGGTACGGCCTCACCCGATGAGGAAGAGCCCAGCAAAGATTGCGGTTTGAGATCACAGCCACTGACTCCCAGAGCCAGCGCCAGACAAACTAACTTCTTGATCATGATAGCTTCACTGCCGAAAGTCTTTGTCGGCGCCTGCCAGAGCGAGCGGGAGTCAACCTCAGCTCAGGCCTTACCCGGTGATGGATCGTCCAGCACAGTTTGACGAAGAAGAGCCCTGCTCTTCCGATTCAACGGCGCCCAATGTGGGGCGAAATCTTAACAGCTTCGCTCAGGATTAAAATCTTTTCTGCTCTTCCATAAAGCCCATTAAGCGACATGGCTACGCGGTCTTTACAAGGAAAAACCATCCTCCCGGTTGATAACCTGCACAAATATTGCAATCTTTATCAACTATTTCACCATCACTACGAATTCCCCCGCATACACAAGGAACGCCCATGCCGATTCGTCGCCTTTCTTTTGCCGCTCTGGCGGTCAGCACCGTGCTGGCCCTCAGTGCCTGCTCCAGTGTCCAGTACCATCCTGCCTACACCGCTGGCAAGACCTACCACCTGACCATCCTACATACCAACGATCACCATGGCCACTTCTGGCGCAATGACCATGAAGAATACGGTATGGCAGCACGGAAAACACTGATCGACCAGATTCGTCAGGAAGTAGCGGCTGAAGGTGGCAGCGTGCTGCTACTGTCGGGTGGCGACATCAATACCGGCGTCCCCGAGTCTGACCTGCAGGACGCCGAGCCAGACTTCAAAGGCATGAAAATGCTGGGTTATGACGCCATGGCCATTGGCAACCACGAGTTTGACAACCCGCTGAACGTCCTGCGCCAGCAGCAAAACTGGGCAGGCTTCCCGCTGCTGTCCGCCAATATTTATGACCATGCCAGCGGTAAACGCCTGTTTGATCCCTATCACATCTTCGATGTACAGGGCATCAAGATTGCGGTCATGGGACTGACCACGGAAGACACAGCCAAGATCGGCAACCCGGAATATCTTAACGGCATCGACTTCCGCAACCCCATCGCAGAGGCAGCCAAACTGGTGCCTTCCCTGCACAAGCAGGCCGATATCGTCATTGCTGCAACCCATATGGGCCACTACGACAATGCCCAGCACGGCATCAATGCACCGGGTGATGTCAGTCTGGCGCGACAAGTGCCCGGTATTGATCTGGTGGTTGGTGGACATTCGCAGGATCCGGTGTGCATGCAGGCAGAGAATGTCTCCAATGCAGCCTTCCAGCCGGGCGATCCCTGCGTTCCTGACACGCAGAACGGCACCATCATTGTGCAAGCCCATGAATGGGGAAAATATGTCGGTCGTGCTGACTTCACCTTCAAGGATGGCAAACTGACGCTGGACCGCTATCAGCTCATCCCTATCAACATGACGAAAAAGGTCAAGGTTGATGGCGAAAGCAAGCGCGTACTGGTGGGCGAACGTATTCAGGAAGATCCGGCCATGCTGGCGTTCCTGACGCCCTATCAGGAAAAAGGACAGAAGGAGCTGAGTGCCGTCGTCGCCAGCAGCAATGGCACCCTGGATGGTGATCGCAAAGATGTGCGCTTCCATCCCACCAACCTTGGCGAACTGATTGCGGTGGCACAGATGAATGCCGCCAACGCCGATCTCGGTATCGTCAACTCCGGCGGGGTACGCGACAGTATCGAAGCAGGGCAGATCACCTACAAGGATGTGCTCAAGGTACAACCCTTTGCCAACGCCGTGTGCTTTGTGGAAATGACAGGCAAGGAGCTGAAAGGCTACCTGGCAACCATCGCTGCCATGCCGGTGGATTCAGGGGCCTTTGCCCAGTTTGGTGGTGTCAGCTTCAAATACGCCAATGGTGCCGTCAGTGATGTCGTGGTGTACGGCAAAGGGCGTCGTGAGGTGCAGGATAATGAGATGTACCGATTGTCCATCAACAGCTTCTCCGCCTCCGGTGGCGATAAGTACCCTGTGCTTGATCAGCGGGCCGACTTCGTCAACACCGGCATTGTCGACGCGGCTGCGTTAAAGGACTTCCTGCATGCCCGCGGCACTATTGATACCACCGAATTCGAGCCGGGAGACAAGGTCGTTCGGCAGTAAGTAGTTCGATGGTAAGTACCGCGCAGAACCTATTTACACGCTAAGCGGGTTGCCTGCCTTTTCGAGCAAGAGGCAGGCACTTCCCGATTTGAATCTGCCCGCCATTAGCCTCCCCGCTCTGATTCTCCCCTCCTGAGTTATGACCCCGTCAGCACCAGCAAGCCAAAGGGAACCAGACCATTTCTAGCGCTGACTAAAGATCAGGCGGAGAGATAGGAATCTATCGCCAGCCGCAGACATTTCAGGGGCTTTTCTGGATAAAAGCGCAGTTTGCAGCAATACTGCTGCACCGACGCGATGGTCATACCCATCAACTGGGGCCAGTGACTGGCGCCTATGAACAGTTGCTGACTCCTATGGATAGCCACTTAGCTGAGAAGACAGCTGCCAGTTCTGCCAGTGTCCGGCTGTATCACACAGCCATACCGCACAGCCAGCAGCCATCGCCCTATCAGAGGACACACCAGATGCAGAAGTGCTGGAAGAAAAGCACAGTCGTACTCATCGCCCTATTACTCGCAGGCTGTGCAGCAAAAAAAAGCACCACAATCCCACAACCACAACAACCACAGGAAGTCGAGAGTGCCAAGCCGCCACAGGCCGTTCGCTCCCATTTTCCCGATGTGCCAGAGGCACAGCCTGAGTTCCCTCCCTTCACCCTGGGTACCGACTATGGCAAAGCCGCAGAACTGACCGTCAGCCATTTCAATACGCTCTTTCAGGAGAAGGAGTTCGCCGACCTACTCAAGGGAGCAAGCTCAGGCGATCAGCTGGCACTGGCTCAGGTCACGCTGCGTGTAGTGCAGCAGCGTCAGCCCGCAGTGTGGATCAACAAGCGCAAAGACATCCGAGTCGCCGTAGAGCATCTGCTCGACAGTCAATATGACAGCAGTGCCACACTCCGCCATGTTGAGGGCGTCACCCCGCCGACGGAGCTGACGCTGCTGAACGTACCGTTCTGGGCCAACTCTGGTGATGGGGCCAATATTCGTAGTGCCCCCACGACGGATGCACGAGTGATTACCATTCTGCGTCTGGGAGCGACGTTCGATGCCTTGGGAGAAACCCCTGAACACTGGCTGGCCATTGGCCGGGATGGTGTCCTGGTGGGTTATATTTCGGCTGATCTGGCGGGCTTGGTGTCTTACCCGCTGTCTACAGCGGAAACAGATCTGGATGCCCTGACGGGCACGCTGGAGAAAGACGATACCCAGGAGTTTCACTTCAAGGATGAGCAGGTGCAACAAACGACCGTCAAAATGAGCATGGGCTGCCAGACGTTAGAGTTTGGCATCAGCACTCCGCTGGCAAAGAAAATCAAGCATATGCGCGTCTGTCAGACTGCCAGTGGCGCATGGCAACAACGCTAGAGTCATCTCTGGTAAACGTCGCAGCTTCCGTGGACAGATTATTACCGCCAGAAAGGCATCGAGCCGGACAGGTAACGTGATAAACGCGCACGAACACACAAGGTAAAGAAAAATATATCTCCATCACAGCCAACAAACTTATTTAACATTATGTATCTGATGGTATACTTTCGCCCCGGTTATGTTACTCAATCCGTCAGGGAAGACGGTTCCTCCTCGCCTTTGCATGGAAGCGCGACTCTTCTCTGACATTTACCAATGCAGAGGAGTATTGCATGCAAGCCCGCTATCTTGTTGCCGCTTTAACCACCTCCATCCTGCTGGCCGGTTGTGCCGGACAACAGCAGAAGAACAATAAGGCTGCCGCCGCGTCGGAAGACAATGGACCCAAGTTCGTCGTCGGCGCCCAGTATGATCAGGTGACCAATCAAACCCTGGATGCCCTGACTACCAACTACAGCACCGGCTCGATCGCCTCGTCACTGGGTGACATCAATGATCAGGATCGTCAGGCGCTGGCGCTGGCCACACAGAAAGTCCTGCTGCAAGGCAAGACCACTTCATGGAAAACCCGTCGCAACAAAACCTCGGTTTCTATCGCGCCTCAATCAGCCGAAGCCAATCTGGTACCCGCGACGCTGCGCTTCCTGCCTGAAGTAACCCCCGTCGATTCATTAACCCTGCTGAACATCCCGTACTGGGTGAAATCCACCAGTGGCGTCAATATCCGTACCGCACCAAGCACTGATGCATCTGTCGCCGCCACCCTGCTGCTGGGCACTACGTTCACCGCGCTGGGTAAAACTGACACCGACTGGATTGCCGTTGGCCGCAACGGTGTACTGGTAGGCTATATGTATGCCCCGCTGGTCGCACCGACTCCCTATCCGCAGTCAGCCAGCGCGACCGATCTGGATACCTTCTCCGGTACTCTGGCCAGCAAAGATGTAACCTTCTTCAACTTTTCCGCCGACGTCGTGCGCGAAAAGAGCATCGGTGTCCGCACTCAGTGCCAGACACTGGCACTGGATATCCGCTCCAAGTCAGTCAAGACCACTGAGCAGTCTCGTCTGTGCCAGGACTTCAACGGTACCTGGGCTAACCGTTAATCGGTAGCAGGAAACAACAAGGGGAGCCACATTGGCTCCCCTTGCTATTCACAGCAGCTATTCACAGCAGCTAGTCACTGCTTTTTGATCCCACTCAACGACTCAGAGAGCCCGTCGGAATGAAAGCGTTACATCCCGCTCAGTCTTCACGCGTGAAGGCGGTGGGATTGAGACTGTAAATATTGTCTACAGACTCGAGGTGGTCGCGGGTTACGTTCAGATTACGCAGCAAGCCATCTTCAATACCGTAGATCCAGCCGTGAATGGCCAGCTCCTGACCATTGGCCCAGGCGTTCTGCACCGCCTTCATGTGGCTGATGTGGGAAACCTGCTCCACGACGTTGATTTCACACAGGCGATTCAAACGCTCACCCACCGGCAGTGCATGAATAGCCTGCTGGTTGTAGTAGTAGGTGTCCTTGATATGACGCAGCCAGTTATCAATCAGCCCCAGATCACCATTCTCCATCGCTGCCTTCACACCGCCACAGCCATAGTGACCACAGACAATGATGTGCTTGACCTTGAGTACGCGCACGGCGAAGTGGATAACAGAAATGGCATTCAGGTCTGAGTGAATCACCAGGTTGGCAATATTGCGGTGAACAAACACCTCGCCTGGCAACAGGCCCATCAACTCGTTGGCGGGAACACGGCTATCCGAGCAGCCAATCCACAGATACTCGGGGGTTTGCTGGTACGACAGCATCTTGAAAAAGCCGGGGCGCTCTTCTTCCATACGCGCAGCCCAATCGGCGTTTTTGGCAAACAAATGATCTAGATTCGAGCTCATAGACAGACCTTCTGCTATGGGGGTATCCCCCTTGACTTGAAACCAGAGCGTCAGTCACAGACTGTATCCTTTGCTAAGCGATAGCAGCCTGCCTTCACGCGCCTGATCCGTTATGCTGACCTACGCCAACCCGAAGAACAGAGGACTTGAGGATGTCAGGAGAGCATTTACCCCCACCCCCTACCTTTGCTCAAGCACTGTCAGCGGCCACGATGGCAGCCCCTTCTGCAGTACCACGGCCTCAACGTAGATCAGCGCATGGAAACCGATCTGAATCCGGCAGCTGTATTGCTGCTCTGTTTATTCTGGTGATGCTGCTTATTGTGGGTAAAGACACACAGGCAAACGAATTACACGTGCTGACAACCGACGACATGCAGAAAGCGGTAGCCCCACTCACTCAGCAATTCGCTCCTGATACCCAGCGTCAGGTCAGCTACTCAACCCTGCAGGCTACGCCCATCGAGCAGCAGCTGGACAGTATCAGAGAGGCCGACATTGTGCTTGGGCTGACGTCCGCTCAGCTGGAAACATTGGCACAGTCAGGTGTCATCGCCAGCAACAGCATTCTGCCACTGACACGCGGCCAGCTGGCTTACTGGCAACCTTCCAGCCATCGCCCCGGCAAGCGCGACCTCTACAACGCCGCGTCACTGTCCATTCCCCTGCCTGACAAGGACCCATATGGGAATGCCGCCAGACAGGTACTCACACTGTTCAATCTGTGGCCATTTCCACGCCGCGTATTTCAGTCGTTTGCGGCAGACGGCGCCTTTGCCCTGGTCGCCTCAGGCAGCACCAGCGGTGGCCTGGTATCACTGACAGCACTAAAGACCCGACGCACCGACCCGCGCACATTCTGGGTTGTCCCCAATAAACTGTACCAGCCGATTATTCTGGCAGGCGCGCAGACTGTCGCCTCTGCTCAACCGGCGCTGGCTACCGCTTTTCTCAGCTGGCTGAGCAGCGACACAGTCCAGCATCAGCTGCAGGAAGTCGGCTACCTTCCGCTGCCTTAAACCTTCGACAAGCGCATATCGACATGGGGAATGCCGTCTTCAAGGTATTCCTCCGACTCCGCGACGAAACCATAACGCCCGTAGAACGCTGTCAAATGCGCCTGCGCACTGAGTGCGACCTCATGCTGCGCAAAGTGCTGCCTGATATAGTCCAGCGCCGACACCATCAGGCGACCCGCCAGTCCGGTCCCTCGTGCCGTCTCAGCCACCACGACCCGACCAATACGCACCGAATCACCGGGAATAATCCGCAGATAGCCGAGCACCGCATCGTGCTCATCGGTATACAGCAGATGCAAGCATTCTGGATCAGCACCATCGATATCGGCGTACAGGCACTGCTGTTCAAGCACAAACACCTGCTGACGCAGGGCCAGCAGCCGGTACAGCTGCAACGGACTGAGCTGATCAAAGCGGTACCATTGTGCAAGAGGCATGATGTCTCCGATACTCGACAGAAAACTGGCGCCTATCATACCGACAGCACTTCATCAGTTCACGTCCAACATTACCTCGAAGCTGCGATAAAGCGGTTCTGTGCCAAAGAATATCCCCCTGCCGGACCACTTCATTTCGGCGGATAAAACCAAGGTAAAGACCGGGTTTTCACTCACAATACAAGTCGCGTTTTTTGTATCAATGCGTTAAAGTGCGCGCATTCGCAGGTTCCGTAACAGGAACAAATGGGAATGGGGTGAGAATCCCCAGCTGCCCCCGCAACTGTGAAGGGGAGTCTGTCCAATACACCACTGTCATATACGACCGTTCCACTGACAGGAATCATGCAATCGCCAGGACGCATGCAGTCGTAGCCCGATGGGAAGGTGGACAGACGTTGAACCGAGCCAGGATACCTGCCTGTGAATGCGTGTCATGTCTGTGATCGGGGTGAATCCCAGACCGGTGTCATCATCGTCGACGCGTCAGTTTTCCTGACAGACCGTTGAACTTCATCTTTCCAACTCATGCTCCGTCTTGCGTCCCTTCCCCTGACGCAGGTCTGCATGCCGTTGCTGTAGTGCCGTTCCACGGTCTGTCGATCTGAATCTCTGGAGACTTACGCCGTGAAATCCTCTTTTACCGCTTTCGCTGGTGCAGGCTTGTTGCGCCCAGCTTTAACTCCGCTGGCCGTCGCCTGTCTGACTGCTACCTTTGCCGTCAACGCTCTGGCGGCGGATGACGACACCACTACCGATGAACTGCTGGTGACAGCCAGCCGACTGCCGCAGGAAGCCAGCAGTGTCGGCAGCTCTGTCACTGTGCTGACCCGCCAGCAACTGGAGCAACGTCAGATTACCCGTGTTGCCGATGCCCTGCGAGGTATGCCCGGCATCAACATTTATCAGACATCCACCCCAGGTTCAGTCACGTATGCTCGTATTCGCGGCCTGAACCAGCGCTTCGTCAAGGTGGTGATCGACGGCGTGACCGTTAACGACCCCTCCGACATCAGCAACAGCATGGATCTTGGCAGCCTGCTGGTCGCCGATATTGAACGCATCGAGATTGTTCGTGGCCCGCAAAGCGCGCTATGGGGTAGCGATGCCATCGGCGGTGTGATTCAGATCATCACCCGTCAGGGCGGCCCCAACCGCACCAATCTGCGCGCCGAAGCAGGCACCAATGACACCCAGACGCTCAGCCTGTCCGGTAGCGGCAGTGCCGGAAAGGTGGACTACGGCTATGGCCTGTCAGGGCTGCACAGTGATGCGTTCTCTTCCCTCAACGAAGATCGTGGCAACGACGAGAAGGACAAGAACAACACCCGCCAGGTTAATGGCCGGGTGACCTATCACCTGACCGATGACTGGGACGTCCGCCTGAATGTCAGCCACAACTACAGCCGCCTTGACTATGATGGCTACGACCCGCTGACCTTCGCCCTGACCGACAACAATGATTTCAGCACGGCAGAACGTAACAGCGTGCGACTGGAAACCAACTTTGCACTGCTGGATGGCAATTTCGAGAACCGTATCGGCTTCAGCCATGCCAACACGCTGCGCAACTATTACACCGAGGCCAGCGGTAACTACGATTACGAAGGCGAAAGCAACAAGGCGGACTATCAGGGCCAGTATCATTTTGGTATCGCCGCCCTGCCCAATCTGGAAAACACCCTGATTGTGGCGCTGGAACACGAAGAAGAAAGCTTTAACAGCACCTACAGCGCTCAGGGCGAAGCAGACAACAGCAGCGATTCCTGGGTGGCCGAGTATCGTGCTGACCTGAGCGACACCGCCAGCCTGAGTCTCAGCCATCGCTTCGATGACAACCATGACTTCGACAACGAGAACAGCTCACGTGCCGCCCTGTCATGGAACGTTCTGCCCCAGACCCGTCTGCATACCAGCTACGGAACAGGTATCAAGAACCCCAGCCTGTATCAGCTATTTGATGCCTACTCAGGCAATCGCGACCTGACTGCTGAAGAAAGCCATGGTGGTGATATCGGTATCGAGCAGAAGCTGGGTGACTGGAGCCTGGATCTGACCTGGTTCAGCAACCGCGTCAAGAATCAGATCGACTACGACTACAGCACCTTCACCTATCAGAACGTTGAGGGTGTCACCCGTAGCAAGGGCGTGGAAGTCAGCGCCAGCGGCAAGATCAACGCACAGCTGCAGCTGAATGCCTCCTACACCTATACCGATGTGGATAACGAGGAAGACAGCACTGCGCTGTTGCGTCAGCCCTGGCATGAAGGCTCTGTCTACGTGGACTACAAACTCGCCGGGCTACCTGCCGCCATTAATACGGGCATTGTCTACAAAGGCCAGCGTGACGACAGCGGCAGCCACCACCTGCCCAGCTACACCGTGTTCAACGTGTCTGGTCGTTATGATCTCAACCCAACCTGGCAGCTGACTGCACGTGTGGAAAACCTGTTTGATCGCGATTATGAAGAGCTGTACGGCTACGGCACTCAGGGTCGCGCTCTATATGTCGGCGTCAATGCGGCGTTCTAACCGGTGGTTGAAAAACGTTATCGAGGCAGCCGAGACAAGGAAATACCCCGCGGGCACAAGAAACAGGCAAAAAAGCGGAGTTTAGTGAACTAAATGAGCATTTTGAGCCTGCTTTTGACGCGGTATTCGGCAACGCAGATCGATTTTCAACGACCTGCTAAGCGCCTGATGACATGCATACGCCCGATGGGTGTATGCATGCTGCTGCTATTCGCCCTGCCGTCCTTCGGCAGGGCTTCTCCTGCGCGCGTTGTATCCATGCATTTCTGTACCGACCAGCTGATCAGCAGTCTGGACGCAAGCGCACAGCTGATATCGGCCAGTTATCTGTCCGATGATGCCAGACTGGGAACGGCAACGTTTTCCAGCCCGCTCCATTTCAATCATGCCAATGCCGATGAAGTGGCCCTGCTGCACCCAGGCCTGGTGGTCACCGATGCCTACAGTGCCAGCAACACACTACAGCTACTCAACAAGCTGCATATCCGTACCCTGAGCCTGCCTGCCCTGCAAAATCTCGACACCATGATGCAGCGTATTACCGTACTGGGGGATGCCCTGGGCCAGCATGACCGAGCCGCCGTGATCGTGGGCAATCTGCGCTCTGCGATAAGTGGGCTGCAGGCTGCCGGCAAACAACGCCGCACGCTGGTGTTGCAGAACGGTGGCTGGATGGCGACCGATGACAGTTTGGCCATCGATCTGTTGCGCCATACCAGTCTGGTAGACGTTCGCCCTGTCAGCCAGCGCAACTGGCAGCGCGCCACAGCGGAGCAGGTCATCACCTGGCAGCCGCAAATCATCATCGTGTTCAAAAGCAGCAACGCCGCGCCTGGGCTAGGCCAGGCCTGGCTGCAGCAGGACTGGCTGCAACAGGGACCATGGCAGCTGATCACGCTCACCGACGATGGCCTTGCCTGCGGTACACCGGAGGTCATTCGTACCCTCGAACAACTCAATCAGCAGCTGGCAATATTACCCACCGATTCATCTCGTTCTCTGGAGCACACTCCTTGAACTCTGACGTACACGCCGCTTCGCGCAGCCTGCTGCTGGGCATCAACGAACAGCGCTACCTGCTGCTGATCATTGTTGCCGTGCTGTTTTGTCTTTCACTGATACTGGCACCCGGTGGCAGCTTCAGCATTCCGGATGGCTTTGATACCAGCCAGCTCATTCTGGAGGTGCGCCTGCCACGCACCCTGCTAACCTTCATCACCGGTGCCAGTCTCGGCCTGTCGGGGGCGGTACTGCAGGGTTATAGTCATAACCCTCTGGCGGAATCCGGCCTGCTGGGGATCAATAGCTGGGCAGCACTGGGCGCCGTGATCGCCTTTTATTTCGGCCCCCTTGCCACACTGGCCTGGTGGGTACCGCTGGGCGGCATTATCGGTGCAGCAGTAGGTCTGGCCGCCCTGGGCTGGCTGGCCCGCCACAGCATGAGTATGACCGGCTTTATTCTGGCGGGGGTTGCCCTGTCTGCACTGGCCTCGGCACTCACCACGCTGGCACTGAACCTGGCACCCAACCCCTTTGCCGCACTGGAAGTCATTTTCTGGCTGATGGGCTCAGCCAGTGATAAAGGGCTGCCTCAGGTCCTGCTGATCATTCCGGCCGTGGCTCTGGGTTGCTGGCTGCTGCTGCGCACAGGGCCCAGCCTGTATGGCTGGAGCCTGGGGCCGGACGTCGCCGCTACCATGGGTATCAGCCCCCAGCGCCTGCGGACACGCATCATGCTGGGTTGTGGACTCTGCGTAGGTAGCACCATCGCCATGACCGGCAGTATCGCCTTTGTTGGTCTGGTCGTTCCGCACCTGCTGCGTCCACTGGTCAGGCATCGTCCTGACAAGCTGTTGCTACACTCACTGCTGGGGGGCGGTGCACTGCTGTTACTCGCCGACACCCTGATTCGCATCCTGCCCATGGGTAACGAACTCAAACTCGGCGTCGTCACTGCACTGATTGGTACGCCGGTGCTGTTTCATCTGCTTTATCGCCAGCGACAGGAGGAGTAACACATGCAAAGTGGTATGCAACTTTGCGCCGCCGGGCTGGAGGTCAGTCATCAGCGCAAAGCACTGCTGGGCCCGGCAGACGTGACGGTGAAACAGGGTGAACTTGTCGCACTCATCGGCCCGAACGGAGCGGGAAAATCAACGCTGCTGAAATCGCTGGCCGGGCTGGTCAGCGACTACCGAGGCCAGATCTATCTCAACGATGACAGCTATCGCAACTTGGTACCTCAGCAGCTGGCTCGTCATATTGCCTATGTACCACAGCAACACCAGTGCGCCTGGCCGCTCACCGTCAGGGAAGTGGTCGCACTGGGGCGACTGGCACAAGGCAATACTGTTGATCAGCATCACCCGCTGGTCGACATGGCACTGAGCCGGTGCGATTGCCTCAGCCTGCAGAACAGAACCGTCAACACCTTGTCGGGCGGAGAACTGGCGCGAGTCATGCTTGCCCGGGCGCTGGCCTGCGATACCCCGATGCTGCTGGCTGACGAACCGCTGGCGGGTCTGGACCCACACCATCAGCTGTCGATCATGGCGGTACTGCGCCGCCTGGCTCACCTGATTACCGAGGGCAGTATCATTCCCAAAGGAGTGCTGGTAGTACTGCATGATCTGGAACTGGCTGCGCGCTTTGCAGACCGGGTCATTCTGATGCACAACGGCAAAGTGCGTGCTGATGGCCTGGCCTCTGAAGTACTGGTTCCAGCTCATATCAATCCGGTCTATGGGGTCGACTTCCGAGTCGACTGGCAAGTCAGGCCACCGCAGATTCAGGCTCTGAGCCCGTTCTAGGCCCTGCATATGACAGCCATGCCCCTTGTTCACTCACAGCGCAGCCGCTCAGTGTTCTCCAGCTCACTATGGTTATGGCTGCTGGTATCACTGGCGGCTCATGGCGTGGCCCTGATTGCCCTCAGCCACACCCCCTGGCTGCTCAGTATGGGAGAGCCGGGTAGTGGGACAACCAGTGGCTCAGCCATCGCCGTCGAGCTGAGCTATGCGGCCAGCCAGCAACCGGCAGACTCGCCCTCTTTGCCAAAACCATTATCGCAACAGGCTGAGCAAAGTAACCCGCCGCCACCCTCAGCACCTGAGCCTGTAGCCGCTCCGCCTGCAACAACCGCTGTCACCATAAAAGAGGTGGAGCACGACCTGGTGCCCTCCACAGCAGCGCTTTCGCCATCACCAGCAACGGCTGACAACGAGAGCCGGAAGCGGCCCAACGTGCCCGTAGTCGCGACCGTGACAGAGGCCAGCGAGCCAGCCCCCAAACCGCTCAAACCCAAGCCGCTGCCCGAAAAAAAGAGCCCCGTCAGCGCTGCCAAACCCGCCTCCCACATCAAGCCACCTGCAGCACCAAAACCTCCAGCAGCGGAGAAAAAGCACGCTACAACGTCGATGCAGGCTCAGCCGACCAACCAGCCGCTGCAACCCGCCAAACCCGATAGCCCGCCACAGACGGACACGAGTAAGCAGACGCCGCCAAAAGACAGCAGCGCGGGCAGCTCGCCCCTTACACAGTCTGCTGCAGCAGCAAACAAGGGCAGTCCATCATCAGCAAGTGACAGGTACACGCTGGGCAGTGCAGACAACCCTTCGCCTCACTACCCCAGTCGCGCGCGGCAGAACAACTGGCAAGGGCGTGTGACCTTACGTGTGACGCTGACACCCGATGGCCGTGCTGAGAAGGTGGATGTTGCCGAGTCCAGTGGTTATGGCGTGCTGGATCGTGCTGCACTGGCAACGGTACAGCAATGGCGGTTCCGGGCTGGCAGCTCTGAAACCGTGCTGGTCCCCATCCGCTTCAAGCTGCAGTAAGCAGCTGATCTTCTGCGTCTGCAGGCCGCTACCGACCGTTTACCACTTTTCCAGCTGCTGGCAGTACTGCAACTCAGCCGGGCTTAGGCGGTAGTGGCCGTAGCGGCCTTGCTGATAGCGCTCGGCACTGATCAGGGTTTGCAGCCGTAACAACGAAGAAAACAATGCCCGGCGTGCTGCCAGATGCTGGAGTACTCGCGGCACCAGACCAATGTCGGTGTAGCGGCTTTGATGGCGGATACGGGTCATTACCGTGCCGGGTATCGGCTCCGCCTTCCAGCACGCCTGACCATCAGGAATACGCAGATAATCCGCCGAGGCAGGAAGACGATTGGCACTCGTCTGCACCTGCAGCCATAGCCTGCCATCAGGGTCGGTACCCGCCAGCGACTGCACCAGCAGATCGCGATTGCTGATCGGCCAGGGCGGATTGAAATAGCTGTGCACCAGCTGGCTCAGTGCCTGTGGCTGAGAGGCTGGCGCGATAAGAGGCTGGTAGCGGACCCGCTCACCGTAAGCCACCCACCTGGAAAAGCTGTCGGCGTCTTCAAGCACAGCCAGCAATGCCGAAGGCTGGGCCTGCACCTGCAACTCACCACGCAGCTCCATAGAGCGACCATCGTCAGCTCCGCGATACCAGACAGCCACTCCTCTGTCTTGCCTGTACAGCTGCCACTCCCCGGCCTGAGCCGACAGTGATAAGAGCAATAGCAGCAGGACCTCTGCGTTGCGGGCAAACACGTTCGCACTCACCCCACACACATCCCTAACTACGGCAGTAAAACAAGCAGCCGATGGCGCAGAAACAACAAACCCTGCACAGGGCAGGGTTTGAACGTATTCCGAACAGCGTTTCAATCGGGGCGCTTCAGAGAAGAAAACGCGGCACCGGCTGAACCAGCGGATTGCTTCAATGGTGTTGACGCACCGGGGTGAAGACCACACTCGCGCAGATCAGCATTCTCCCACCACCAGCGTCCAGACCGCACATCTTCGCCCAAAGTGACGGAGCGGGTACAGGGCGCGCAGCCGATGCTGGGATAGAACTTGTCGTGCAGGATGTTGTAAGGCACGGCAAAGTGGCGGATATAGGCCCAGACCTCTTTTTCCGTCCAGTCAGCCAGCGGATTGAGCTTATCCATGTTGTTGCCCAGATCGCGCTCAGTGAACGCGACGTTATCGCGGGTGACGGACTGTTCGCGGCGAATGCCGGTTACCCAGGCGTCATAGCCTGCCAGTGCACGCTTCAGTGGCAACACTTTACGTACATGGCAGCAGGCCTTGCGCAGTTCAATGCTTTCGTAGAAAGCATTCACGCCATGCTCACTGACATAGGCTTCCACATCCTCAGGACGGGGAAAGAACACCTGAATCCGGCAACTGAGCTGTTGCTGAATGTCCGCCAACAGGGTCAGTGTCTCTTCAGGCAGGCGACCCGTATCGAGACAGAACATGTTGATCGCCGGTGCATGCCGGGCAATCAGGTGGGTGATGACCACATCTTCCGCGCCCAGACTGTTGGCAAAGGTCACCCTGGCATATTTGCCTTCGGCTTCCTGAAGCAGACGGATACTGTGCTCGATTTTGGCCTGCAGCACTTCAGACAGTGCCGCCCTGGCTTGGTTATCGCTCATCTCAGTGTCTCACGGTAATCGGTTCAGTTGGCTCGCCACGGAGCCGGATCGGGCCGGACCGCCCGCACCCTGACGGCGCAAGCAGTCCTTTGAGCGGGTTACTGTGCCCAGCGGCGGAACAGTGGACGGGGATCGTAGGCGCCCCCTTGGTAGTCCACTCCGATCTCGCTCAATGCTTCAAGGTGTTCGGCCTTGAAGCGATCTTCCGCAATCAGGAAGGCATCGAAACCACAACGCGCCATGTACTGCAGACGATCACGGGTCACATCGCCCACTGCACGGATTTCGCCCTGATAGCCAAAACGCTCGCGCAGGATGCGGGCGTGGGTAAAACCACGGCCATCCGTAAAGACCGGGAAGTGCACAGCCACCAGCGGCAATGTACCCACCAGATCCTTGATTGTCAGAGTATCGTCAGCAGGCTCGACCAGCGGTGCAACACGACCAGCATGGCTGCTGATCTCACCATTGGCATCGGCCAGCATACGCTTCAGAGGAATGATCACGTCACCGGCAGGCAGCGCAGCCTCGGCATCCAGACACAGGGTCCAGGTGTCTTCAACCTGCTCAACCTGAGACTGTCTGTTAATGATGAGGGGCATATACACGCTCCTTGAAGGGGTCAACACCTACACGACGAACGGTATCCAGGAAGGACTCATCCTCCCCTTCACGCTGTTCCACATATACTTCCAGCAGACGGGCCACGGTTTCAGGCACTTCATCCTGATGCACGGCCTTGCCGATCACCTTGCCCAGACTGGCATCTTCTGCCGCCGAACCACCGATGGTGATCTGATACCACTGCTCGCCTTTCTTATCGACGCCGAGGATACCGATGTTACCTACGTGGTGGTGACCACAGGCATTCATGCAGCCAGACATATTCAGGCTGATTTCGCCCAGATCGTGGACAAAGTCCAGCAGCTCAACACGCTTGTTGATGGCTTCAGCGACAGGAATAGTCTGAGCGTTGGCCAGAGAACAGAAGTCGAAGCCGGGGCAGCAGATCATGTCGGTGACGGTTCCCACGTTGGGGCGCGCCACATCCAGCTCGATGGCTTTCTGCCACAGGGCCAGCAGGTCTTTTTCAGCGACGTCAGCCAGTACCAGATTCTGGTCGTGGGTGACGCGCAGCTCACCAAAACTGTACTCATCGGCCAGATCTGCGATGGCGTCCATCTGTGCATCGGTTGCATCGCCGGGGGCACGCAGCAGCGGTTTCAGAGACAGCACGACGATGCGATAGCCCTCGACGCGGTGCTCACGGGTGTTGCGCTCAAACCAGACGCGGAAATCGCTATTGCCGGACAACAGCGCCTGCAGGCCTGCATCAGCGGCTGCGGCAGAATCGTAAGCAGGTTCGGTGAAGTAGGCTTTCAGGCGTACCACTTCCTGCTCATCAAGAGTCATGGGGCCGTCTTTGACATGCGCCCACTCAGCATCAACAGCATCACGGAATGCATCAATGCCCATAGCGTTAACCAGAATCTTGATACGCGCCTTGTACTTGTTGTCACGGCGCCCGTGCAGGTTGTAAACGCGCAGGATGGACTCGAGGTAGGACAGCAGGTGTTTCTTTTCCAGCCAGGGGCAAATCACTTGACCGATAAACGGCGTGCGGCCCAGACCACCCCCTACATAGACACGGAAACCCACTTCACCCGCTTCGTTTGGTGTCAGATGGATGCCGATATCGTGCACCTGAGTGGCAGCACGGTCGCGCTCGCTGGCGGTCACGGCGATCTTGAACTTGCGTGGCAGATAAGCGAATTCAGGGTGCAGCGTTGACCACTGACGGATCAGCTCACACCAGGGACGAGGATCTTCCACTTCGCCAGCAATCACACCGGCGTACTGATCACTGGTGGTATTACGGATACAGTTACCACTGGTCTGAATGGCATGCATCTGCACTTCAGCCAGCTCCGCCAGGATGTCAGGTACAGATTCCAGCGTCGGCCAGTTGAACTGGATGTTCTGACGGGTAGTGAAATGGCCATAGCCTTTGTCGTAAGTACGGGCAATATGAGCCAGTTTGCGCAGCTGGTCAGAAGACAGCAGACCATAAGGAATGGCCACGCGCAGCATGGGAGCGAAGCGCTGGATATAGAGCCCGTTCATCAGGCGCAGGACACGAAATTCGTCCTCGGGCAATTCACCTGCCAGATAACGGCGGGTCTGGTCACGGAACTGCGCGACCCGATCATCCACCAGACGCTGGTCATATTCGTTATAAACGTACATGGGGCTTTTTCACACACTCAGATTCACGGTTTGTTTCCACATGGACACCGACTTCACGGAAGTACTGTGTCAGCATGCAGCCCTGCTTTATTAGTAAGTTTTCTGCGCAGCGGACGTCTGTCCAGTGCGCCATCAGAGCAATTGGGGAGCCAGGCATAGCCTGTTAACTATGTGTGGGTCTCAATGTGCAGGCATACAACCACATCGTTACCCAACCATCACCGACCACTTCTCGCCCTGCCGAATTCAGCCTGACGACCAGCGATGGCTCGACCCATTTTCACTATTGGCTGAGCATGGTAGAGGAGGAGGTTATATAACTCAAAAGAATAATTTCTTATTTATATAGCTTCTTTGATTATGAAATTAAGGCGGTGTCGTGCTCTGCCCGCTGCACGCCATTCATATATCTTTCGGAAATGACAACATGCCAATTTATTCTTTTTTGTTTTAAATCTATGCCTCTATGATGGCTCTGTTAAAATTCGCCGACACTGTTTTAGGACCCGTCCCCTCTCCAACCCAATCACTAAGTGATTGAACTGCGATGGAGACACTCAAACCAAGCAAATAAGGACAGGGCTGACCAGTGCAAACCGTGATTGCCTGCTAACTGGTTAAACGAAGTTAAAAGGAAAGTGTTCATGTCTATCGCCTTGTTCTATGGCTCAACCACAGGTAACACCGAGGAAGTCGGCAAGAAGATCATCGCCAAGCTGGGTGCCGATGTAGACGTCTACAGTGTGGACGATACACCTGTTGCCGTTGCGGCAGCCTACGACTTCATCATTTTCGGCATCCCCACCTGGGACTACGGCGAGATTCAGGAAGCCTGGCAGGAAGTATGGGATGACGTAGATGACGTCGATTTTGCCGATAAAACCGTCGCGTTTTACGGTCTGGGCGACCAGTTTGGTTACCCCGAATGGTTCCTTGATGCCATGGGCATGCTGCATGACAAAGTCATCGCCCAGGGCGGCAAAGCCATCGGTTACTGGTCTACCGAAGGATACGAGTACGAAGCCTCCAAGGCTGCCACTGCCGACGGCAAGCAGTTTGTAGGCCTGGCCATTGATGAAGACTGGCAACGCGATCAAACCGATGAGCGGGTTGAGCGCTGGGTCCAGCAGATTAAATCGGAAGCAAACCTGGCGTGATGCCGGGTTTGTCTGCATAACGAGGGTGCCATGTCCGAAGCGACCAAACCATCAGTAGTGAATACCCTGTCTGAACGTCAGCTGACTCACCTGAAGCAGCTTGAAGCAGAGTCCATCCATATCATCCGTGAGGTAGCCGCCGAGTTTGAAAACCCGGTGATGCTGTACTCCATCGGCAAAGATTCAGCGGTCATGCTGCATCTGGCCTGCAAGGCGTTCTACCCTGGCAAGCCTCCCTTCCCGCTGATGCATGTGGATACCACCTGGAAATTCCGGGAAATGATCAGCTTCCGCGACGAGATGGCCAAAAAGCTTGGCATGGACCTGATTGTCCATATCAACGAAGACGGGGTTAAGCAGGGCATCGGCCCCTTCACCCACGGCTCCAAGATCCACACCGACGTGATGAAGACCGAGTCACTCAAACAGGCACTGGACAAGTACGGCTTTGATGCTGCGTTTGGTGGTGCCCGTCGTGACGAAGAGAAATCCCGCGCCAAGGAGCGTGTGTATTCCTTCCGTGACAAGAAACATCGCTGGGATCCGAAAAACCAGCGTCCTGAGCTGTGGAACCTCTATAACGGCAAGGTTCACCGTGGCGAATCCATTCGGGTATTCCCGCTGTCCAACTGGACCGAGCTGGATATCTGGCAATATATCTTCCTTGAAAGTATCCCAATCGTTCCCCTTTACTACGCAGCAGAGCGTCCTGTGGTTGAGCGCAACGGCACCCTGATCATGGTTGACGACGAACGTATGCCACTGGAAGCAGGCGAGAAGCCGGTGATGAAGTCAGTACGCTTCCGTACTCTTGGCTGCTACCCGCTGACAGGTGCGGTGGAATCCACCGCCAACACCCTGCCTGAAATCATTCAGGAAATGCTGCTGACCAAAACCTCCGAACGTCAGGGCCGAGTGATCGACCATGACCAGGCAGGCTCCATGGAGCAGAAGAAGCGCGAAGGGTATTTCTAAAGGCGTGTTGTTCACCGCCCTTAGCAAGAACGAATGAGATATGGAAGCTTGCAGGCCAGCATCAGTGCCTGCTCTTCCGATTAGGAGAATCGAATGAGTCACGCCTCCGAACTGATCGAATCCGATATCCTCGGCTACCTGAAACAGCACGAGAACAAGGACCTGCTGCGCTTTATCACCTGCGGCAGCGTTGATGATGGCAAATCCACCCTGATTGGCCGTTTGCTTTATGACACCAAGCTGATTTTTGAAGACCATCTGGCAGCCCTGCACAAAGACAACGAACGTGTGGGCAATGCAGGTGAAGCGCTGGACCTGGCGTTGCTGGTGGATGGCCTGCAGTCTGAGCGTGAGCAAGGTATCACTATCGATGTGGCTTACCGCTACTTCTCTACCGACAAGCGCAAGTTCATCATTGCTGACACCCCCGGCCATGAGCAGTACACCCGTAACATGGCCACCGGCGCTTCCACCGCCAATCTGGCCATCATTCTTATCGATGCCCGCCGTGGTGTGCTGACCCAGACTCGCCGTCACAGTTTTATCGTCAACCTGCTGGGTATCAAGCACGTTGTCGTCGCCATCAACAAGATGGATCTGGTGCACTTTGATGAAGCCGAATTCAACCGCATTCGCGATGAATATCTGGAGTTCGCCAAGGCTCTGCATATCCCTGATATCCAGTTTGTGCCGATGTCAGCCCTGAACGGTGACAACGTGGTGAACAAGTCTGACGCCATGCCCTGGTATCAGGGTGAGCCGCTGATGCAGATTCTGGAAAACGTTGAGATCACCAAAGACATCAACTTTGATGACTTCCGCATGCCCGTACAGTTCGTCAACCGCCCCAATCTGGACTTCCGTGGTTTCTGCGGTACGGTGGCCTCCGGCATCGTGCGTAAAGGCGACAGCGTAACCGCCCTGCCCTCTGGCAAATCCAGCAAGGTCAAGGCCATTGTGACTGCCGACGGTGAGCTGGACGAAGCCTTCCCTCCTCAGGCTATTACCCTGGTACTGGAAGACGAGATCGATATCAGCCGCGGAGACGTCATCGTCAAGACTGACAACCTGCCGACCGTATCTGATACGTTCGATGCTGACATTGTTTGGATGAGTGAAGCTGAACTGGAAGCAGGCAAGCGTTACTGGCTGAAAACCGGTGGCAAGCTGATTCCTGCCAAAGTAGAACGCATCGACTTCAAGACTGACGTTAACACCATGGCCGAGTCTGCCACTCGCAGTCTGGCTCTGAATGAGATTGGTCGTTGCCGTCTGGTAACGGATGAGCCACTGGCTCTGGATGCCTACGAACAGAACAGCACCACCGGCGCCTTTATTCTGATCGACCGCATGTCCAACGCTACTCTGGGAGCAGGCATGATCGCCAGTATCGCTGATGCACAGGGCGAGAAGGAACTGGATGAGCTTGAGCGTCTGCAGGCTTTCGAACAGGAACTAAACGCACTGGTACGCAAATACTTCCCTCACTGGGAAGCGAAAGATATCAGCAAGCTGCGTTAATACCTGTCTCGCTATTCAGTGAGCTATACCAGCAAAAAGCCGAAGCCCTGCTTCGGCTTTTTGCTTTTTCAGACAGCGCGCCAGCCCCTGGCACCTTGTAATTCCGCTCCTGCGCCCGCAATATCTGACCCTGCTACTCAACTACTACCCGCACATTGAAGTGGGTAATTAACACGGAGTTTGAACATGGCTACAGTTACGCTGAAAGGTAATCCATTCAACACCAACGGCGACCTGCCCGCGGTTGGCAGCCAGGCCCCTGCCCTGACCCTGGTTAAAACCGATCTGTCTGAAGTGACTCTGGAAAGCCTGAAAGGTCAGCGCGTTGTGCTGAACGTATTCCCCAGCATCGATACCCCTACCTGCGCCACTTCTGTCCGCGTGTTCAACCAGAAAGCCAGCGCGCTGGAAAACACCGTCGTGCTGTGCGTCTCTCAGGATCTGCCTTTTGCCCAGGCGCGCTTCTGCGGCGCTGAGGGTCTGGACAAGGTCATCCCAGCTTCTGCCTTCCGCTCCGATTTCGCTGCTGATTACGGCGTAAAACTGATCGACGGCCCGCTGACCGGTCTGACAGCACGTTGTGTCGTGGTGGTTGATGCTGAAGGTAAAGTGGCCTACACCGAGCTGGTAGGCGAAGTGGCCAATGAACCTAATTACGAAGCGGCACTGGCTGCGCTGAACTAAGAGCGAGTTCACGCTCCAGGCAAAATGCGGTACCGCAATAAAAGATAAAGGCGAGCTGACAGGCTCGCCTTTGTTATTTCTGCTTTCTGATACTCGATACTGGCAACCGTCGGAATTGACCTGCGTTAATGGGAGCAAGCCCGTTTTGAGGCAGCGTGCCCTCTCTTGAGGTGAATAGCGCGGTACTACTTAACACTAGCTCTTCATCAATGGACGAAAACGCGCCATGGTAAATACATCTGCATAATGGCCGTTCTTGAAGGCGTAGCGCTTGTGCTCACCTTCGATTTCAAAACCAAACTTCTTGTACAGCGCAATGGCCGCTGTGTTATCGGTGTACACCTCTATTTCCACACGCTCGATATTCAGCCAGCGATCACACATGTCCATAGCTGCCCGCAGCAGCGCTGAACCGACACCCTTGCCCAGATAATCCTGCCGGACAGCCATACCAAACTCGGCAACATGTCGTCGTCGCGGCCGGTTATTACTGATCAGGCTGAGCTGGCCGACGACGTCGTCCCCTACCTCAGCAATCAGATTATGGTAATGGGTGCCCACCTGATCAAAACGCGCTTCCCAGGACTCCTGAGAGGGATAGGGCAACTGCAGGGTGTTCTCATAGGCATGAGGCTGACTGTAAATAGCGCGAACGGCATCGACGTCGGCCTTGTCGGCATGGCGAATATTGACCTCCATGTGGTGTAACCTCGTATTGTTCTGTGCTGCTAATCATGAAATCCACCCATAACCATAGCACAGCGTTGCCAGACACGCGGCCGGCACTTCCTTCGGTAAAATCCCAACCCATAAAATGCAAACAGGCGGGAATCCCCCGCCTGTTTGCTGTGTGTCAGTTCAGTCAGTCGCTATTCACTCAGACTTTCTGACCTTCGTGTTGACGTGCCTTGTTCATTTTTCCGCGCAGCAGCGGGCCTAGTACGGTAGGCAGGATCAGACCAAGAATGGCGATAGCCCACAGACCGATGCTCAGACCACTACTGTAGAAGATGTTCCAGCTGCCATCAGAAATGGTCAGCGCATGACGCATACTGGTTTCCATTTCCGGGCCAAGCAACATGCCCAGAATGACCGGCACCAGAGGAATCTCGATCTTGCGCAGAACATAACCGAAGATGCCGAAGGCCACCATGAAGTAGAGATCCATGGCGCTGTGGCTCAGTGAATAGATGCCGATTGAGGCGACCAGCGTCACGATGGGCATCAGGTACATGGGTCGGATGCTCAGCAGCTTGACGAAGATACCGACCATCGGAATGTTCAGCAGCAGCAGAATGAAGTTACCGACGAACAGTGCCGCGATGACGCCCCATACCAGATCAGCGTGCTGCTGGAACAGCATCGGGCCGGGGGTGATGTTCAGGGAAATCAGCATGGCCAGCAGTACAGCCGTGGTGCCACTACCGGGCACGCCCAGTGTCAGCATGGGGACCAGCGCACCGTTAGCCGCCGCATTGTTGCCTGCTTCAGGAGCAGCCACGCCACGGGGATCACCTTCGCCAAAGTGGGCTTTGTTACCCAGCAAGCGTTTTTCCAGGGTGTAGCAGATGAAGCTGCCCAGAGAGGCGCCCGCGCCTGGCAATACACCCGCAACGAAGCCCAGCACAGAACCACGAATGGCGGTTGGCAGAACGTGGATGATGTCAGACATTTTCAGGCGCAGCTTGTTCAGCACCACCATCTGATGACCCGCACCGGCATGTGCCTCGATAAAGAACATCAGCTCACTGATAGCAAACATACCGACCAGCACGATGATGAAATCAACACCTTCGTACAGCTCCAGGGTATTGAAGGTGTAGCGTGGCGTACCTGTATTGTGATCGATACCCACAGTAGCAATCATCAGACCCAGCGCCGCTGCCAGCAGGGTTTTGACCGGGTTTTTACCGGTTACACCACCTAGAGTGGCAAATGCCAGTGCAAACAGGGCGAAGTATTCAGCAGGACCGAAGTGCAGTGCAAACCTGGCCAGAATCGGCGCCAGCAGGATCAGGCCGATGGTGGCAATGAAGCTGCCTATAAAGGAAGCAATCGCCGAAATCGCCAGCGCTTCGGCAGCCTTGCCCTGACGCGCCATGGGATAACCATCCAGCGTGGTCATTAACGCAGGTTCATCGCCGGGGATGTTCAGCATGATGCTGGAAATACGGCCACCGTACATGGCACCGGCATACACCGAAGTCAGCAGGATCAGCGCCGAATCAGCAGGCAGACCGAGGCTGAATGCCAGAGGAATCAGGATAGCCACACCGTTGGCAGGGCCAAGACCAGGCAGTGCGCCAATCAGCGTCCCCAGAATGGAACCGATGGCAGCGAACATCAGGTTAGTGGGGGTCAGCGCCACACCAAAACCATGCATCAGAAAATTTAACGTTTCCATTATGCCAAACCTCCCAGCAGGCCCATGGGCAGCGGCAATTCAAGACCGATATCAAAAATCAGAAACACACCCACAGACGTTCCCAGACCGACCAGCGCAGCAGAAGCCACGGTGGCGCCCATACGCCAGCTCAGGATAGCGACACAGGCAAAGCTGGCCAGGATGAAGCCCAGATAATCCAGAGACCAGGCATAACCCAGCAATACCACTACAACGACCAGCAGCTCCCCGAAAATCTTGGCACTGGGCCATTCCTGCGAGGGGTCAGGCTTAACGATCAGGTAGATGGCGCACAGGCCCAGAATCCAGGCCAGAATCGAAGGAAAAGTACTGGGGCCAACGACTTCGTTGCCACCAAAAGGTTCGGGCAGTTGAGTGGCACCCCAGCCGTAGGCAACGGCCAGAACCAGCATCAGCATGCCGAAGATACGATCATTGTTCAGTAGCATCTGCTACCTCCACCTATTACGCCCATCACTTCACCGTTAAGCCCAATCGCAGATGCGACTGAGCCACGGACCACACGGCTCTGGCCGTCTCCATGGACAAGTTTGCAAGAAGGAAGATGCCCCATGTCGACGAGACGTGCCGGGAGCCGAACGGAAACTACCAATGGGGGAGTGCAGGCACTCCCCCATTTCACTCACTCAATTACTTGAGCAGGCCAACTTCTTTGGAGATTTCAGCAATATCCTGGATCTGCTTGTGAACAAACTCGTTGAACTCAGCACCTGACTTGTGGAAAGGCAGCAGACCGTTTTCAGTCATAACGTCTTTCCAGGCAGGTGAGTCATACAGCTTGTCCAGAGAGGTTACCCACCAGTTGTAGGTATCGTCAGAAGCACCACCTGGGATGTAGAAACCACGCCAGTTAGGTGCGGTGGTATCAACGCCCTGCTCTTTGGCAGTGGGGATCTGATCATAAGGAGCAGGCAGACGCTCGTCAGACAGTACAGCCAGAACGCGCAGATCACCTGACTGCAGGAAACCCAGCACTTCAGACACGTCACCAGTGAACGCGCCAATGTGACCGCCAATTACCTGAGTAATGGCTTCGCCACCGCCGTTGAAGGCCAGGTACTTGATGTCACGCAGTTTATCAACACCGCCAGACTTGGCAGTCATCAGCACTTTCAGGTGATCCCAGCCACCGTTAGCACTACCGCCGCCGAACTTGACTGAGTTCGGGTCAGCTTTCAGTGCGTTCAGCAGATCGCCCAGATTTTTGTAGGGAGAGTCTTTAGCCACGGCGATAACACCGTAGTCAGCCCCCAGAGTACCTACCCATTTCACCATGTCAGCGTTAACGCCAGGGAACTGGCCCTGCGCCAGACGGGTAGTCGTAGCAGTGGAAGCAGCAACGAAGACACCATTATCGGTGTTGCGTTTGGATACGACGTGAGCAAAAGCTACGCCGCCGCCAGCACCTGGCATGTTCACGGTCTGCACGTTGCCATCGACATAGCTCAGGGCAGACAGCAGTTTACCCACGCTACGGCAGGTAAAGTCCCAGCCACCACCGGGGTTGGTAGGCGCGATACACTCAGGCGCTTTGGGCATATCAGCGGCATTGGCCATCATGGGTGCGCTGACGAGAACAGAAGACAAAGCCAGTACGGGCAGTGCAAAAAGGCGTTTCATTGTTGTTATCTCCACCTGCTGGGGAATTTTTGAAAACACAATGTGACCGGGATGGGGTCAACATGTCGAATAAACATACGCTTGCAACCTGACACGATCCTGACACACACGTATCGGCTATGGGCTCTTATTCTAAGGTCTAATGTCTAGACCATGATGCTCATTCATGCCAGCACACATTACCGAAGGCCTGTACTTTTCCTTATTCCCCAGCCACGCCACACCGTCGCAGTTCTGCTACGGTTACAATTTCTGCTAGGCTTGAGTCGCTGCCACGGAATGGCCAGAAACGGGAAGATGAGGGCACGCCCCTCATTCGCCCAGCGGCCAAAGACAAGAACTACCATCGCAGAACCGAGATGCGCATATTACTCATCGAAGACAATGTCGAACTTGCCGATGCCGTGGCTGAGTATTTTCGCCACCACGGCCATCCGCTGGACTGGGTCAGCTCCGCCGAACAGGCAGAAAAAGTGCTGGCCTATCAAAGCTTTGAACTGCTTATTCTGGATATCAACCTGCCCGGCAAAGATGGCTATCAGCTGCTGAAGGCATTACGCCGTCAGGGGAATCAGGTGCCGGTTCTGGTCCTGACCGCCCGTGCTGAAATTGACGATCGGGTCAGCGCACTGGATCTGGGGGCCGACGACTATCTGGTCAAACCCTTTGATTTCCGTGAACTGGCAGCCCGCACCCGTGCCCTGCTGCGTCGGGATCGCGGCAACGCCAGCAATGAAGTGCGCTGTGGCAATCTGCTGTTTGATCCGGCCTCACGTCAGGTATTCATCAATGACGAGCCGATGGATCTGCGCCATCGCGAAGTGCAGCTGCTGGAAGTGTTTCTTGGCGCCCTCGATCATGTGCTGACCAAGGAAGATATCGCAGACCGCCTCTACACCTTTGATGAAGCCCACACGCCCAACGCCATCGAGCAGACCCTGACTCGTCTGCGCAAGCGCCTCGATGGCTCGTCGCTGGTAATCAAGACCATTCGTGGCATGGGCTATCTCGCCCATGTTGACGACTGACGCCTGTTTCCGCGCACCATGGCCAGACGCTACTCCCTCAAACGCCGCCTGCTGATTCGCATGGGGGCGATTTTCATCATCGCCCTGCTGCTGCTGGGCGTTGGCATCTGGCGCTACGCCGAGCGTGCCGCTGACTACTCCTTCGACCGGCTGCTGACCGGCGCCAGTCTGTCCATTCTGGAACGTGTTTTCGTCACCAATGAAGGTATCGAAGTGGACATGCCCTACTCCACCATGTCGATGCTGAGCCTGGCCCCCGAAGACCGGGCGTTCTATCAGGTACTGGGGCCAGACGGCTTCCCGCTGACCGGCTATCCGGATCTGCCCCTGCCTGAGCACTGGAAGCCCGGCAATGAACCGGTGTTCTTCAATGCCCGCTACAGCGGTGAAAACGTACGCTTTCTGCTGCAAAGCAAACTGCTGACCGAACAGGGCATTCATGGCTGGGTTACGGTGCAGATCGGCCAGACCCGCATCGCCCGTACCGCCCTGACCTGGGAAGTCTTTCTCAATGCGCTGGGGCTGCTGTTGCTGATCATGTCGCTGGGCTTACTGTTTGTCTGGTTCGGCATAGGTCGGGCCTTGCGGCCACTGGGCCTGATCAGTCAGGATTTACGCAACCGTGCTCCGGCCCAGCTCAGCCCGCTGGAAGTCCCGGCGCCGAAGGAAATTGCGCCGCTGGTCAACTCACTGAACACCTTTATGCGACGGCTGCAGGGCAACCTCAATCTGATGCAGAACTTTATCGCCGATGCCGCCCATCAGATCCGCACGCCGCTCAGCACCCTGCAGGTCCAGCTTGATATGGCGGAGCATGAACAGGATAACGCCGCACTCAAGCGTCGCCTGAGCAAGGCTCGCGAGCTGAGCAAGCGGCTGATACGCCTGACCAACCAGCTGCTGGCTCACGCTCTGGTGATTCACCGCGGCGACACGCAAACGCTGGCCAGAGTCAACCTGAACGAACTGGGGCGTCAGGTTCTGACCGAAGCTGTGCGCGACCATGCCCACACTGCGGTGGATTTTGGCTATGACACCAATGTGCAGTCAGCCTGGATTCAGGGCGACACCATCAGTCTCAAGGAGGCGCTGCGTAACCTGCTGGATAATGCCGTTAAATATGGCCCGGCGGACAACCAGATTACACTCGCTGTGCACGCTCAGAATGGCCAGCTGCAGATCAGTGTCGAAGATCGCGGCCCGGGCATCCCCACCGCGCAGCATCAGCAGGTGCAGCAGCGTTTCGAGCGTCTGGCTGAAGATCGTGCAGGGTCAGGTCTGGGGCTCGCCATCGTCCGGGCCGTTGCCGATGCGCATCAGGCGGACATGACGCTGAGTAATGGGGAAAGTGGCGGACTAAAAGTGACACTGTCCTTCCCGGCCGCGGAGCAGGAATGATCATGACAGGGCAATATCGTGCTGTTTTACCGCGCCTGCAGCGCTGCCTGCTGGCGACTGTTGCAGTGACGCTATGCTGGCTCGGCAGCCAGAGCGCTGTGGCGGATTCACCGGATGACAAGGCGCCCACTCTGGGCAGCGCACCTTATGGCGCCACAGACCCTTTCACCGCCAATGCCGGCGATGACAAACCCCATGACACCGGTAAGCAGGACGAAGGGAATTGGCTGTTTATCAAGGGTTCTACCGACAAATCGGCGATTTTCCCGTTAATTCGGGCCTTTCAGGAACAGCACCCTTCAATACAGGTTCGCTACGAAGAAGTGCTGTCACCTCAGCTGTATATGGATTTTCGCAGTGAATATCTGCACCGGGCGACCACCACCGACATCATCATCAGCTCGGCCATGGACCTGCAGGCCAAACTGATCAATGACGGCTATGCCCGCCCCTATGACTCGGCCAATACTGACGATTTGCCCGACTGGGCCAAGTGGCGGCACGAGGGCTTTGGCTTTGCTTTCGAGCCACTGGTGATGGTCTACAACAAAGCGGCCTTCAAAGATCAGACGCTACCGCGCACCCATGAAGAACTGGCCACCCAGTTGCGCGAGCAACCCGCGCTCTACCAGCAGAAAGTGGGTACCTATGACATACGCCTGTCCGGCGTCGGCTACATGCTGTTTACCCAGGATGCCGTGCACTCCAGCATCAACGGCCGCCTGCTGGAGAGCCTTGGCCGTGCTGATGTACAGACGTACTGCTGTACCAGCCTGATACTCGATGCGGTCGCCTCCGGCAAACTGATCCTCGGCTACAACGTGCTGGGCTCCTACTCCCTCAGCCGGGCCCTGCAGGACCCACGACTGGGCGTGATCGTTCCGTCCGACTACACCCTGGCCATGAGCCCTATCGCCCTGATCTCGAAAAAGGCCAGCTCACCCAAACTGGCGCAGCAGTTCATCGACTTTCTGCTGTCCGTCGAAGGTCAGAACGACATTGCCAGTCACAGCGGCCTGATCAGTCTGCTCGGCGATGGCCCTCGCTCGGCCAATGGTATCCGGCTCAATTATGAGTCCAGCTATCATCCCATCAGCCTGGGACTCGGGTTACTGGTGTATCTTGACCAGATGAAACGCAACCGCTTCCTGCACGAGTGGGAAAGTGTCATCCAGCCGGGCAGCATGATTCAGGCGCTGACCAACAGCGATGAGCTGCCCTAACAGCGTGCTTACAATCTGCTGACCTGCGAGACCGGGAATACGCTCTGTGGCTCAGTGTGGCGGCGTATCCAGCGGGTCGTTCAGCAGCCTGAGCATAAGCTCCAGACAAAATCGGGTCATCTTGCCCTGATCCATATCCCGCGCGTCATAGCGGCGCAGCATCATGCCCTGAATCAGGGTGGCGCGTAGCTCGACGATCAGTTTCAGGTAGTCATCATTAACCCCGGGAAAAGCCTTGCGCAGAAGACTGACCGCCTTGGCCTGCAGGGTCAGATGGGCCTGATAGGAAATCTCGGCAATGGCCGGATTACGCGCCGCCTCGGCCTGAATTTCCAGCAGCAGCGCCCGGTCAGCATCGGCGATACGGGCTGGCGCCATGCTGCTTTCATTCCACTCCACCGGCTTCAGCCAGCCTTTTTCCAGCTCCATCCATTGCAGACGCTGATTGGTCATACGCTCCACCAGCGCAGCGATAATGGCCTCCTTGTTTGCAAAGTAACGGTAAATCTGCCCGACACTGAGGCCCGACGATTCTGCGATCATGGCCATACTGGTACGATGAAAACCCAGCTCAACAACATGATGCTGCGCCGCATCGAGAATCAGCTCGCGGCGTTGCTGGTCCCTTTCTGTCTTAGTCTGGCTCTTGTTATCTGTTGTAACCATTCTTTAAACCATGCTGCTAGGGGCTTAATCCGTAGCATTGTATAGTTTTGAGAATGATCATTCTCAATTTTATCCTGTGGCATCGGTAACCCATGAAATACTTATCTACGATGGCTGGGCTGATCCTTCTGCCTCTTGCTCTGGCTGGCTGCCAGAAAGAGGAAGTAGCACAACAGCAACAGCAGCGCACCCCGGAAGTCGGTTATATCACCCTCAGCACCAGTGAAGTCCCACTGAAAACAGAATTACAGGGCCGTACTGTTGCCTCCACCACGGCCGAAGTTCGCCCTCAGGTCAGCGGCATTGTGGAGAAGCGCCTGTTTGAAGAAGGCTCAGAGGTCAGTAAAGGCCAGCTGCTGTATCAGATTGATGATTCCAGCTACAAAGCAACCTATAACGAGGCCAGGGCCGACCTGCTCAACGCCGAAGCAACCGTGCGCTCGGCCAAGCTGAAAGATCAGCGTTATGCCGCACTGGCCAAATCTGAAGGGGTGTCCAAACAGGATGCTGATGATGCTCATGCAGCCTATCTGGAAACTGTCGCCAGCGTGGAGAAATACAAAGCCGCGGTAGAAAGCGCCAGGATCGATCTGGATCATACCCAGGTGAAAGCGCCCATCGCCGGCCGCATTGGTATTTCCTCTGTCACCGAAGGCGCACTGGTGACTGCCGATCAGGACACCGCCCTCGCTACCATCCGCTCTCTCAATCCGATTTATGTCGATCTGACTCAGTCCAGCAAAGAAGTGCTGAAATTGCGTCAGACCCTCAAGCGCTCAGGTGTCAGCAGTGGTAACACCGAAGTCAGCCTGCAGCTGGAAGACGGCTCGACCTATGACAGCAAAGGCACGCTGACAGTGCGTGAAGTGGCGGTTGATGAGTCCACAGGCTCAGTAACACTGCGCGCCCAGTTCCCCAATGATGATGATTTACTGATGCCCGGCATGTTCGTGCGTGCCGTGCTGGATGAAGCGGTGGATACCCAGGCCATGCTGGTGCCCCAGCGGGGAGTGGCTCGTGATGCCCGTGGCAATGCCACCGCACTGGTGATTAAAGACGACGGCACGGTGGAACAGCGGCAGGTCACCACTGATCGCTCCATCGGTGATAAATGGCTGATTACTCAGGGCCTGTCCGCTGGCGACAAGCTGATTGTCGAAGGTACAGGCAAGGTTGCCGCCGGTCAGAAAGTGAAAAGTGTGGAAGTCGAACTGGCCGCCGACGGCTCAGTGACTGACAAGGCCGCCGATGCCAGCAGGGTCGCCAATCAAGGCGCGGCCGATCAGGACAAAGGAGCGATGTAACCGATGCTAGCTCGCTTCTTTATTGATCGCCCGGTCTTTGCCTGGGTGATCTCGATTATCATCATGCTTTCGGGGCTGGCCGCGCTGTTCACCCTGCCCGTTGCCCAGTATCCGGATGTAGCACCGCCGACCGTCAAGATCTCCACCACCTACACCGGCGCCTCGGCCGAAACCGTCGAAAACAGCGTCACCCAGGTGATTGAACAGGAGCTGACCGGTATCGATGGTCTGCTGTACTTCACATCCAGCTCTTCATCCTCAGGTAAAGCCTCCATTGACGTGACCTTTGAACAGGGCACCAATGCCGATACTGCGCAGGTACAGGTCCAGAACAAGGTATCGCAGATCACCTCAAGACTGCCTGAGTCCGTGCAGTCACAAGGGGTTACGGTCGCCAAATCGCAATCTGACTTCCTGCTGATTGCGGCGGTCTACGACAAGACCGACAAGGCAACCCACTACGACATCTCCGACTACATTTCCAGCAACATCTCCGACTCCATCGCCCGTCTGGAAGGGGTCGGCAGCGTGCAGGTGTTTGGCTCACAGTACGCCATGCGCATCTGGCTGGACCCCACCAAGCTGGCCGCCTATGACCTGATGCCGTCGGATATCACCTCCGCACTGGAGTCCCAGAATGCCCAGGTAGCTGCCGGTAATATCGGCGGCATGCCCACGACCGACGTACAGGAACTCAATGCCACCGTCACCGCCCAGTCCATGCTCACCACACCGGAACAGTTCCGCAATATCATCATCAAGCACGACACCAGTGGTGCGGATGTCAAACTGGGGGACGTTGCCACCGTTGAGCTGGGAGCAGAGAGCTACAACTACGTTCCCCGGCTGAATGGCCACCCGGCCTCGGGCATCGCGGTAATGCTGGCTCCCGGCGCCAATGCCATGTCCACGGCAGAGCGCGTCAAGAGCACCATCAGCGCGCTGCAGAAAAACATGCCGCAGGGCTATGAAATTGCCTATCCCAAGGACAGCACCCAGTTCATCCGCATCTCCATCGAAGAAGTGGTAAAAACCCTGTTCGAGGCCATCGCACTAGTGGTGGTGGTGATGTTTGTCTTCCTGCAGAGCTGGCGTGCCACGCTGATCCCCGCCATTGCCGTGCCGGTAGTGTTGCTGGGCACCTTCGGCGTGCTGTCCGTGTTTGGCTACTCGATCAACACCCTCACCATGTTTGGCATGGTACTCTCCATCGGTCTGCTGGTGGACGACGCCATCGTAGTGGTCGAGAACGTCGAACGTGTCATGCACGAAGAGAAGCTGTCGCCCCGCGCCGCCACCATCAAGTCCATGGGTGAGATCAGCAGCGCGCTGATCGGTATCGCCGTGGTGCTGTCTGCGGTATTCCTACCGATGGCATTCTTTGGTGGCTCGACCGGCGTTATCTACCGCCAGTTCTCCATCACCATTGTTTCCTCCATGGCCCTGTCGGTAATTGTTGCCCTGACGCTGAGCCCGACACTCTGCGCCTCCATCCTCAAACCCAGTGACCATGCTGCTCGCAAGGGCTTTTTTGGCTGGTTCAACCGCAACTTTGACCGCATGACCAACCGCTACGAAGGCCGTGTCAGCCGCACCGTGCGTCAGCCGGTTCGCTGGATGATAGTCTATGGACTGATCGTCGGTGCGCTGGCGGTACTCATGCTGCGTCTGCCGACCGGCTTCCTGCCGGAAGAAGATCAGGGTGAAGGGATGATTCAGATCAACCTGCCGACCGGCGCCTCGATCAAGCGCACCATGGCGGTGGCAGATGACGTCAAGAACTACTTCCTCACCGACGAGAAAGACAACGTCAACGCCCTGTTCACCATCTCCGGCTTCAACTTCAGTGGCGCCGGACAAAACGCGGCCATGGCCTTCGTCGCCTACAATGACTGGGACTCCCGCCCGGGAGAGGCCAATACCGCCGCCGCTATTTCCCAGCGGGCGATGAAAAACCTGTCCAGTGTGCGTGATGCCAGTATCTTTGCCATGTCGCCCCCGGCCATCCGTGGCTTGGGCCAGAGCAATGGCTTCACCTTTGAACTGCAGGCAGCGCCCGGTACCTCGCGTGCCGACTTTGAAAAGCTCAAGAATCAGCTGCTGGCCGCTGCCCGCAAAGATGACAAGCTCAGTGGTATTCGCCTCGGCTCGCTGAGTGACACACCGCAACTGAAGATCAATATCGACTCGGCCAAAGCCACCTCGCTCGGCCTGTCCCTGTCCGATGTGACCAGCACCCTCAGTACCGCCTGGGCTGGCAGCTACGTCAACGACTTCGTCGACAATGGCCGGGTGAAAAAAGTCTATGTGCAGGGCGATGCCCAATACCGCTCTTCGCCGGATGACCTGAAGCACTGGTTTGTTCGCACCAGCGATGACACCAGCATGACGCCCTTCAGTGCCGTCAGCTCAGTGGAATGGACCAGTGGCCCGCAAACCCTGAGCCGTTTCAACGGCCTGTCGTCCTATGAAATTCAGGGCGCAGGTGCCACCGGTGTCAGCTCCGGCGAAGCCATGAATGAGATGCAGAAACTGGCGGACGCCCTGCCTGAAGGCACCACCTATACCTGGAGTGGCCTGTCCTATCAGGAGCGTCAGTCCAGTGGGCAGTCCAGCCTGCTTTATGCCGTGTCCATTCTGGTGGTATTTCTCTGTCTGGCCGCCCTGTATGAAAGCTGGTCCGTGCCCTTCTCGGTGATCATGGTGATTCCTCTGGGTGTGATTGGTGCAGCACTGGCAGCCACCCTGCGCGGTCTGGAAAATGACATTTACTTCCAGGTGGCACTGCTGACCACCATCGGCCTGTCGTCGAAGAACGCCATCCTGATCGTTGAGTTTGCCGAAGCCGCCTACCAGCGTGGCGCCGATCAGTTTGCCGCCGCCGTGGAAGGTGCCAAGCTGCGCTTACGCCCGATTCTGATGACCTCACTGGCATTTATCTTCGGTACTCTGCCACTGGCCGTATCCACCGGTGCCGGTGCCAACAGCCGGATCTCGATTGGTTCAGGGATTGTCGGAGGTACCATTACGGCCACCGTACTGGCCGTGATTCTGGTACCGCTGTTCTTCGTGCTGATTCGCCGTCTGTTCCCCAAACGCAAGCGAGTGGAAGACGATGATGCCGGGCAGAGTGCGACTTCACTGCCTCCCCATACAGCCGATGTGACCGGAGCCTGAGATGAGAAAAGTGATGTTCCCCCGTCTGCCCGGCTCCAGAGCGTTTGCCGTGCTGCCCCTGCTGGCAGCACTGGCAGGCTGTAGCAGTCTGGCACCTGATTATCAGCGCCCGGCCAGCAGCGTGCCGCAAAGCTGGCCGCAGGGTGAAGCTTATGGCCAGCAGGCAGCTGCCAGCGCCTCACAGACTGCGGCAGAGCTACCATGGAAAACCTTTATCAGGGATGAACGCCTGCAGAAGGTGATTGCGCTGGCGCTGGAGAATAATCAGGACCTGCGTGAGGCGCTGGCCGACGTGGCTGCCGCTCGCGCCACTTATCGCGAACAGCGTGCTGCCCAGCTGCCGGAAGTGGATGCCTCCCTGTCAGGCAGCCGCTCGCGCAGCCTCGGCAGCAGTGGTATATCGGAAAGCTACGAAGCCACTGCGGGCCTGAGCTCGTACGAAATCGACCTGTTTGGCAAAACCCGCAGCCTGACGCAGGCTGAGCTGGAGAGTTATCTGTCGTCTGCAGAGACCGCCAGAGCGACCCGCATCACCCTGATTGGCGAGACCGCGAGTGCCTGGCTGACGCTGGCTTCTGATCAGTCACTGCTCAGGCTGGCACAGGACACGGCGGAGAACGCCAAACGTGATGTGGACATTACCCGCCAGCGTCTGAAGCTGGGAGTCGACTCACGGGTCGATGTGCGTAACGCCGAAACCACCTACCACAGTGCCCGCGCTGACATTGCCAGTTACACCACGCTGGTGGCACAGGATCGCAATGCGCTCGAACTGCTGGTGGGCCAGACGGTGGAAGCCACATTATTGCCGGATGGTCTGCCGGAGGGCACAGACTGGCTGGCAGAGGTACCGGCTGGCGTCAGCTCTGATGTGCTGCTGCAGCGCCCTGATGTGCTCTCTGCTGAGCACGACCTGAAGGCAGCCAATGCCAATATCGGTGCAGCCCGTGCTGCCTTCTTCCCCAGTCTGTCACTGACCTCCACCGGTGGGCTGGCCAGTGCTGCCCTGGCGGATCTGTTCAGCGGTGGCGCTACCACCATCTGGAGTCTTGCCCCCAGTCTGTCATTGCCGATCTTTGACGGTGGTGCCAACAAGGCAGCCCTTGCCTACGACGAAGCGCAGAAGGACAAGTATGTTGCCGCCTACAAATACGCAGTACAGACCGCCTTCAAGGAAGTCGCAGATGCACTGGCACGACGCGGCACTATTGCTGACCAGCTGAGTGCTGAGAAAGACCTGATGGATGCAGCGCAGGACAGCTACAACCTGTCGTTCGACCGCTACAAGAACGGTGTAGACAGCTATCTGGATGCGCTGGAAGCACAGCGCACGCTGTACAGTGCCCAGCAGACTTATATTTCCACCCGTCTGACCGAACTGGACAACCGCGTCACCCTCTATCGGGTGCTGGGAGGCGGCCTGCAGGAATAGCGGTACCGCCTGAAAGAAATGACAACGCCGGGCTAATCACCCGGCGTTGTGTTTTAAGAGCATGAACACAGTCTGAGTCTGCGACCCGATTACTGCACCATGACCGCTTCAATTTCAGGCTCACGCAGCAGTTCCGACAGCTTCCAGCTGAAGATTTCGGCACCCCACTTTGCCCGCGCGGCTGATTCCACGCTCAGGGTCAGGTGACGCCCTTTCAATTCGGCCGCCCCCAGCATCTGTCCCTCATGGTGCCAGTGCCATACCTTGGCACTGTGCTTTTGCAGCCAGTCGGCCTCATCCAGATGCGGCGTCAGGTCTTTTTGCAGCACCTTGGTGGCCAGCGGGAAACGCACCTCATGGGGAGTCAGCTCAGCGTCACTGCTGCCCGTTGTACCCTCCATCACAGATACGGTGGTGGTGTTCGCCGTTAATGGCTCAGTGCCATTCGCGTTAACGGCAACGGCCTCGTTCGCTTCGCTGCCTTCAACCGCCTCGCTATCAGCAGCCTCAGCCGATGCCTTGCCTTGAGGTAAGCGATCCCCCAGCTCATGGGTCAGCCAGGACAGGGTAAAGAGTGCGGCCACCGAGCGCAGTTCCTGTTCGGCAGGCTGTGGCAACGGCTCATCAGCCGCCTTGCCATAGGCCTCCCGCAGGCTGTCGAGCAGGGTGGTCACTGCGTCATCGCTGAACAGCAGCGCGCCGCCAGCCAGAATCAGCCTGTTCAGTTCTTCCACTACCCGGGCTGCCAGATGGTCACCCACCTTGACGCTGCGGGCCATGCCGGGGTCACTCACGACTACGTCATCACCACCACGGATGACATCACGCAGACTCAGTGACTGCCCGGGCACCACCTGCTCCACCCGATACAAACTCATGGTAGAAGTGCGCAATGCCCTGATATAGGCCTTGGTACGGGCGCTTTCCTTCCAGCCACGCCGCTTCATGTAGTCGTCAATCATATTGACGCCAGCAACGTCGAACTCCTGAGTGAGAAAATCCTCAAATGCACAACCCCACAGGGTATTCGCCCATTCGTTGCCGATCATGCCGGCCAGGTCTTCAAACGTCATGTCGCCCGCTTTGAGGGTCTGACCGAGGTGGTCATCAAACACCATGGCAAAACACTGTGGCCACTCATCGCGGTTGAGAAACTTGAACAAACCTTTCAGGTCGTGACTGTTAGACATTAACTCCCTCAGTACTGCTCTCGTGGTCAGGCAGGGCAGCCATAAAAGCAAAGGCCACCGGTGAAAAATCGGCGGCCTTTATATCACATTGCCCTCAGCAGCGGGTGAATTCTCCTCAATCTTCCGCGAAATTGAGGTTTAGGGCTGAATATAGCCGCAAACATCGCCCTCGGGTCGTTCGAGAAATGCCTGCAATTCAGCCGTACGCTGCCGGGTCATTCTGGCCAGAATCTGTGACTGACACATGGGATTGGACGAACCGTAAACCTCGCTGGCATCGGCCTCAGGATAGATCGACGCCAGATGCGCATCCCGATAGGCCAGCCACAAACGCTGAGCCTTTTTCAGTTTGTCGATAAAGGCCGGATCATCGGCGTAGTGCTTCAGCACCTGCTGGTAAACCTTGTTCAGCTCTCCGTCGGCCGTGCTGTAGTCCTGTGCCGCACAGGCATTCATTTCCGCCGTGGTCACAGCATTGCTGCAGCTGGCTGAAGCACCTGCCGCCCACAGGGTCATGAGCAGGGTCAGGGTTATGTTCACATTCCTAAGCATTGCCGCTTCTCCTCAGCACATTGCCCGGTAACAGAGCTTGTCAGGCTCAGCAGCATAGCGAAAAACAAAAAGCCGCGCAGTGCAGCACTGCGCGGCTTTCTTGAAACGTGGAATCTGTGCCCGGATGCCGCTTAATTCTGCGACGACGCCAGAGCAGGCATATCCACTTCATCCTTGTCATTGCGACCGCGCAGCAGCAGCCAGGCCAGTACCACCAGCGATGAGGCGATACCCACCGGGCCGGCGATACTCATGGGCAAACCAAAGCCGATCTGGGCTGACAGCAGGTAGGCATTGACCACGCCGGTCATGAATACCGCAGGCAGGGTGCACACCCAGTGGAATTTGCCATGGCGTTTCAGCCAGGCAGCAGCGGCCCACAACATCATCACTGCAGTCATCTGGTTGGCCCAGCCGAAGTAGCGCCAGATCACATCGAAGTCCATGCGGCTGATGATAAAGCCCACGGCAAACAGCGGAATGGCCACCAGCAGGCGCCTGGCGATGGGTTTCTGATCAAACTTGAGGAAGTCAGACAGAATCAGACGCGCAGCACGGAAAGAGGTATCCCCCGAGGTAATCGGCAGTACCACGACACCCAGAATGGCCAGTACACCACCCACCGTACCCAGCAGCGAGCGAGACACTTCATCCACTACCGCCGCCGGACCGCCAGCCGCCAGTGTGGCGTTCAGTGCTTCAGGGCTCTGATAGAAAGACATGCCCAGCGTCGCCCAGATCAGGGCGATCACCCCTTCACCGATCATCGCGCCGTAGAACACGAAACGGCCGTTCTTTTCATTCTCCACACAACGCGCCATCAGCGGTGACTGCGTGGCATGGAAGCCGGACAGCGCGCCGCAGGCAATGGTGATAAACAGCAGCGGCCATAGCGGCAGGTGATCCGGGTGAAGGTTCGCGAAGGTCATACCGGAGGCATAGAACGGATGATCACTGACCGCCAGACCGATCAGCAGGCCAACGGACATGAATACCAGCAGTGCGCCGAACAGCGGGTAAAAGCGGCCGATAATCTTGTCGATGGGAACGATGGTGGCCAGCATGTAATAGCCAAATATGATCGCCACCCACACCGGTACGGAGGTTCCTGACAGATTCCCCAGCAGTTTGGCCGGGCCGAGGGTGAATACCACACCCACCAGCAACAGCAGGATGACCGCAAAGGCATTCATGAAGTGTTTGGCAGCCGTCCCCAGCTCACGTCCGACCACAGTCGGCACCGAGGCACCGTTGGCGCGCACCGACATCATGCCGGAGAAGTAGTCATGTACCGCACCGGCGAAGATCGAGCCGAAGACGATCCACAGCAGCGCTGTCGGACCATAGAGTGCGCCGAGAATGGGGCCGAAAATCGGGCCAAGACCGGCAATATTGAGCAGCTGCACCAGATACACCTTGCCGGTGGACATCGGCACATAGTCAACACCGTCGTTGTTGACCAGGGCAGGCGTGTTGCGTTCTGGCCGCACGCCAAAGATACGTTCAATGATCTTGCCGTAGATAAAATAGCCGCCCAGTAGCAAGGCGACACCGAGGAGAAACCACTGCATGCTTACCCCCTTGTTGTGTTTGTTGTGGTGGTTTGCAGGCGAGCTTAATGATTGCAACGAAGTGCGGCAGTCTGTTTCTGGCTGAGTGGTCGTAATCCGCCCCTGAGCGGTCAGAAGGGCAGCAGGAATTTATCCTTTAGTAGTTTGAAGTAGCGCCGCGACACCGGCACTCTGGCGCCGTGGCGGGTTTCAATTTCGGCACCGCCTTCATTCTGGGTAATCGCCCTGATGGCATCGATGTTGATCAGATACTGCCGATGCACCCGAATCAGTGGCAACCGCGACTCCAGCGTTTTCAGCGGCAGCTGGCAGTGCAGCTCTTCGCCGCCGACCTGCACCTGTGTGCCGGTCAGATCGACATAGGCACAGTCGATGTCGGCGGGCAGCACCAGCCGTACCCGGTTGCCCTGATGGCAGGCCAGCCGCTCCAGCGGTTCCATCTCTCCCACACCTTGCGCCTGAATACGCTTCAGCGTCCGTGCCAGACGCTCAGGGTTGACGGGTTTCAGCAGATAATCCAGCGCCTCCTGCTCAAAGGCGGTCAGGGCATATTCCTGATGCGCCGTAACAAACACCAGCAGCGGCCGCGGGTCGGCCAGCAGACTGCTGACATCCAGCCCATTCAGCCCGGGCATATCCACATCCAGAAAGATCACGTCAGGCTGCGTTGCCCTGGCCTGCAACAGAGCATCTTTGCCGTTGCCCGCCTCGCCCACCACCTCGACACTGCCTGCCTCCTCCAGCAGGGCTGCCAGCTCTTCCCGGGCCAGCGGCTCATCATCAACGATCAGGGCACGAATCATGACAGCACTCCTCTGGGCCAGATCAGCTCTGCACGGGTTGCGATGCCCGGCTGGTGGTGGAGCTGCAGTGTACAGCTGACACCGAGTGCGGCAAACCGCTCCCGCACCAGTCGCAAGCCGAGGCCATCATGCTGCTGTGGCACCTGGGCCGCGCTGTCTTCGACGATCACCTGAATATGATCCCCCTGCTGCCGCGCCGTCAGCCGGACCTCCCCCCCCTCCTCAGCCCGGCTGATACCGTGTTTGAGGGCATTTTCCACCAGCGTCTGAATGGCCAGTGCAGGCACCTGCTCATCCTCCAGCGCTTCATCCAGATCTTCGACAAAGCGCAGGCGGTCACCAAAGCGTGCCTTCTCGATCGCCAGATAGTGATGAATATGCTCAAACTCCTGTACCAGCGACACCGTCACCGTGTTGCGCCCCAGATTGCCGCGCAGAAACTCGGCCAGATGCAGCACCAGCTGACGGGCCTCCTGCGGTGCCCGGCGCAATACCGCCGCCACCGTGTTAAGGCTGTTAAACAGAAAATGCGGGTTCACCTTGGCCTCCAGCGCCCGCAGCTCGGCCTCCGCCAGCAGGGCACGGCTGGCCTGCAACTGGCTGTGCAGGATCTGGTTGGAGAGCACCCCGGCAATCCCTTCACCAAGACTGCGATTGAGATTACGGAACAGCTTGCGCTTGGGCTCGTACAGCTTGATGGTGCCCACCACCTCCTGTTCGCCACGCAGCGGCACCACCAGCGATGAGCCCAGCTCGCAGCTTCCTTCAATGGAGCACTGATAGGGGGTGGTCAGGCCATCGGCAAACACCACCCGGTTATCACGAATGGCATCCAGCGTGATCACCGAGGAGATCGGCCGCCCGACCTGATGATGATCAGCCCCCATACCGGTAAAACCGAGAATCTGCTGACGGTCTGTGATGGCGACAGCTGCCACGCCCGTTTCATCCTTGACCACCTCAGCAATGGCCTGCGCCGAGCGCTGATTCAGCCCCTCATCCAGCAGGCCAACGCAACGGCGGGCGATACGCAGCGCGCGGCGGGATACCTGTGAGGCCAGCTCATCGGCCTGAAACTTGGCATCGCGGATAAAGCTCATGAACAGCGCGGCGCCAAGGGCATTGGCCACCATCATCGGCAGGGCAATGGCCTCCACCAGACGCAGCGACTGATCATAGGGTTTAGCCACCGCAAGGATAATCGCCATCTGGCAGCCTTCGGCAACAATACCCAGCAGTAGTGCCTGCAAAGGATTGAAAATGCGCTCGGTCTGCCCGCGCCGCTGCCAGAAAGCGTGCACCAGTCCGGCCAGCAGCCCTTCCCACGTAGTGGAAATGGCACAGGCCACATCGGTGAATCCGCCCAGTGAATAACGGTGCATACCACCCGTAAAGCCAACCGCCAGCCCCACCAGCGGCCCTCCCAGCAGGCCACCGAGAATGGCACCAATGGCACGGGTATTGGCAATGGCATCCAGCGTCTGCTGGCCAAAGTAGGTGCCCATAATGCAGAAACTGGAGAAGATGCCGTACACCATCAGCTTGTGGATCGGCCAGCTGGACAGATTGGCCAATGGCCTGAACAGCGGTGTTTTGGAGAACAGATAGGCGATCAGCAGATAGACGCTCATCTGCTGAAACAGCGGCACTACCAGCTGAACATCGATGGACTCGATCATGGCTGAACTCACTCCCTGAACATCCGGTCAGATCAACAATGCAGAGACGGGGGAACTGACACGGAAAATGCTGGGAGTATGGCAGAGATGGCAACAGATGGGGAAAAGACCAAAGGCGTAGTGTGGACACGCTCTTAGTCAGGAACAGCGAAGACGCTGTTCCTGATAAGCTCTCGGTAACAGATCAATCCAGCGTATAACGCACAAAACCGCGCAGCAGGTTAGCTGCATCAGTGGTGGCATCAATGCCGCTCAGAATGGCATCCACATCAAGGCCTTTCTGCTCCAGTGCCGCACGCTGAGCACTGGCATAGTCGCTCATCACCTCAGCGGTAAACTCAGGATGGAACTGCGTCGCCCAGGCACAGGGGCCAACACGATAGGCGTGATGCGGTTCAAACGCATTGCTCGCCAGTACCTGCGCTTCGGCAGGCAGACGCAGCACGGTCTGGTAATGGGTCGACTGGGCACGAAAGCGACTGGGCAACAGACCAAACAGCGGGTCACGCTGACCGTTCTGGCTCAGGCTGACGTCCACTGTGCCCATTTCCGGGCCTTGCGGGTGATAACCCACTTCGCCACCCAGTGCATGGGCCAGCAACTGATGGCCATAGCACACGGCAAACAGCGGCTTTTCCCGATGGACCACATCCACCAGCCACTGACCAAGACGTTCGCTCCAGTCCTCACGGTCAGACACCATGGCATGGGAGCCGGTGACGACAATACCTGCGTACTCACTGGCGTCGGGCAGCTGCTCCACCGCATAGGCGGGGCAGATATCAACCCGCTCCGGGGTCAAATCCATGGCATTGATAAAGAGCGCGTCAAAATCTCCATGGCGCTGCGCAACATGCGCAAAAGCCTCGCCCGTTTTTACCACAAGAATTCGCGGCATTTACGTCTATTACCTTTCAGAATGGGCTCCACCACCCCACCTCAACACTGCTGCAAACCACAACGCCAACCCGCCTTCCTGCTCTAAAAAGCAGGAAGCATTCTGACGGGCTGACAAGGGTGTGATAGCGAGGGAAAAGGCGGCGTTCCAGAGAGCCAGAAAACAATCCGACAGCCGGTCGCACCGGGTTATACCGGGTACTTTTCCGCTGCTGTCGCAAAATCCGCGCGAATTTTACTCCCACCGGTCAGGAAAACCAGCTTTTACCTCAACAACACTGGCTGAAATATAATCAACAAACCGCCAGAGTCGATGCGAATCCCGTCATTGACAGCATTCCCCACCCTGACAACCACCAGCGTCACCGCCCTTTAGCCCTTGCCAACCTCGCCAAAGTTCAAATAATGAGGGCCTGTCTGGGGCGGCCTGACCACTGTCTGCCGTATCACTCGTTCGAGTCTGTACCGCCATAACAGGCCAGCTCCGCCACTCTGCCGTCGGCAAGGATTACCATGCGACTACTTCACACTTCTGACTGGCACCTCGGTCAGCATTTCATGGGCAAGAGCCGTTTTCAGGAACATCAGGCTTTTCTCGACTGGCTGCTGACGCAAATCACCGCGCATCAGGTGGATGCGCTGATCATTGCCGGGGACATTTTTGATACCGGCACACCGCCGAGCTACGCCCGCCAGCAATACCTGAACTTTGTTGTCGAAGCCCAGCGGGCCGGATGCCAGCTGGTGGTGCTGGGGGGCAATCATGATGCGGTATCGACGCTGGAAGAATCGCGCGGCGTGCTGGCCTGCCTCAACACCGAGGTGATCGCCGGGCGTCAGCCTGATCTGTCAGAGCATCTGCTGACCCTGAAAAACCGCCAGGGTGAAGAAGCCGCCCTGTTCTGTGCCCTGCCCTTCCTGCGCCCTCGGGATCTGGTCAGCAGTCAGGCTGGTGACAGCGCCGCCGCCAAACAGCAGGCCACCCGGCAGGCGCTGAAAGAAATCTATCAGCAGCTGTTCACGCTGGCCGAAGCACAGCGTCAGCACCGCGCACTGCCCATTATCGGCAGCGGTCACCTGACTACACTGGGCGGCCAGACCAGTGATTCCGAGCGGGAAATCTATATCGGCACGCTGGATGCCTTCCCGGCCAGTGACTTCCCCGCCTTCGACTATCTGGCGCTGGGCCATCTGCACCGGCCGCAGCAGGTGGCAGGCAAGGCGCACTGGCGTTACAGCGGTTCCCCTCTGCCATTGAGTTTCAATGAAGGGCTGAAAAAAGAAGTGCTGCTGGTGGAGTTCAGCGCCGCACAACTGCAGCAGATCACCCCCCTGGACATCCCCTGCAGCCGCGCACTGTACAGCATGAGCTGTCAGCTGGACGAGCTGGTGCCGCGCCTGGCCAAACTGATCGATACCCGCCTGCCGCTGCCTGCCTGGCTCGATATTGAAATTCTGGATGAGGGTTATCGTTCTGACCTGCAGCAGCGTATTGCCGACCTGCTGGAGGCGTTACCGGTGGAAGTCCTCAAGGTACGCCGTGGCAAAATTCGCCAGACGGCCCTGCTGCTGGAAGAGGACAGCCCCACCACACTGGAGGAGCTGAATCCGCATGACGTTTTTGGCGAACGTCTGGCGCGCGAGGAGCTGACCGGTGACAGCGTAACGCAACTCAAACACCGTTTCGCTGAAGTGCTGGACGCACTGGAAAACGGCGATAACAACGCCACCGCCCCTGCCGCTCTTGCGTCAGACAGCGATCTCGCTTCCCTTTCCACAACACCCTCACCTGCCATGAACGAGGAGGATGCCCAATGAAAATCCTCAGCATCCGCCTGAAAAACCTGAACTCCCTCAAAGGCGAATGGAAGATCGACTTCCGCCAGCAGCCCTTTACCGATCAAGGCCTGTTCGCCATTACCGGCCCTACTGGCGCAGGTAAAAGTACCCTGCTCGACGCCCTGTGTCTGGCGCTGTATCACCGCACTCCGCGCCTGACCATCAGTGCCAACGGCAATGAGATCATGAGCCGCCACACCGGCGACTGCCTGAGCGAAGTGGAATTTGAGGTCAAGGGCAAGGGTTACCGGGCATTCTGGGCGCAGAAGCGGGCCCGGGAAAAAAGCGATGGCAATCTGCAGCCGGTCAGCGTTGAACTGGCGACGTTAGAGGGCGAGATCATCACCAGCCGGGTGACGGAAAAACTCAGCAAGATTGCCGAGCTGACCGGCCTCGACTTTGCCAACTTCACCCGCTCCATGCTGCTGGCACAGGGTGGCTTTGCGGCCTTCCTCAATGCTGATGCCAATAGCCGTGCCTCATTACTGGAAGAGCTGACCGGCACCGAGATTTACGGTCGCATTTCCCAGCAGACCTTCGATATGACCCGCCAGCATCAGCAGCAGGTCAAGGAAATGGAAGCTGAGCTCAAAGGGGTCCGGCTGCTGTCCGAGGCGGATATCAGTCAGCGCCAGCAGCGTCGCACCGAACTGCAACAACAGCAGCAACACCAGAGCGAACAACTGGCCACACTGGGCCAGCAGCTGGCCTGGCGTGATCAGCTGCAACAGGCTCACGCTCAGCTGCAACAGCTGAGCCAGAGTGAGGTAGAAGCACAGCAGGCGATTGCAGCGGCTAAGCCTCAGCGCGAGCAGCTGGCACTGCGTGCGCCCGCGCAAAAACTACACCCCCTGTGGCAACAGCTGGAAAACCAGCGCACTCAGGCGCTGCAGCAACAGCAGCAATACGACAGCCTGCAGCAGCAACAGCACGTGCTGCAGACGCAGCTGAGTCAGCAACAGGCAGGCGTCGACGCCGCAGCTCAGCAGCTGCAGGAGCGCAAACTTCACCATCAACAGCTACTGACCACCCTTGAGCAGGTTATCCCGCTGGATCGGGACATCGATCGCCTCACCGCAGAACAGGACGCCAGAAAGACCGCGTTCGCACAGGCGACGGCCAGGCAGCAGGAAGCCGAAGCGCAGCTGACAACCATCGCCGCGGCACTGGCCCAGTTGCAGGCAGACAAGGAACAGGCCCAACACTATCTGCAGCAACACCCACAGCTGGTCATGATCGACAAATCGCTGCAACGCTGGGGAACAGAGCTGAAGCAATGGCGCGCAGTTCAACAGGAACAGGCGGCACTGCAACAGAAACAGCACAGCATGCAGGAGAAACAGATTCAGCTGCAGCAGGCGCTGAGCCAGCTGACACCGCAGATCGACAGCCAGCAGCAGACGGTTAGCCAGCTCGATAAGCAGCTCCAGCAGCGTCAGGCAAGCCAACCGGCAGAGCAGCAGGAACAGGCGCTGCAGAGCCATTATCAGCACTGGCAAAACCAGCGCCCCCAAGCCGAGCGCCTGCAGGATCTGACCCAGACCTTTGTGCAGCTGCAGGAAGAAGAGCAACAGCTGCGCCTGACGCTGCAGCGTCTGCAGCAGCAAAGCGAACAGACCGATCAGTCCCGTACTCAGGCTCGCGAGGAATACACACACTGCAACCGCGACGTCAAACGGCTGGAACAGCTGGTCAGGCAGAGCCAGGTCATCGCCAGTCTGGAGCAACACCGTCAGCAGTTGCAGCCCGGCCATGCCTGCCCTCTGTGCGGCGCACTGGAGCATCCACTGGTCAGCAACTATGAGCTGCCCGCTACCTCGGCGCTGGAGCAGGAGTTCAAACAGCAATCCGAACGACTGGAAGCCATCCGCAATCAGGGCATCGAGCTGAATAACACACTGGCCCGACTCAGCACCGAACTGCAGCAGCGTCAGGAACGTATCAGCGTGGTAGAGCGAGAGCTGCAGGAGCTGCAGCAACGCTGGCGTCAGGCGATCACCGCACTCAACAGCCCGCTGGCGCTGGGTGATCAGACCAGCCTGCAGCAGTGGCTGCAGGGCTTCCATCAGCAGGGCCAGCAGCTGGAACAGGCACTCACCGCCAGTCGTCATGACAAGGAACAACTGCACACCGGGCAACAGCAACTGGCGCAGCAACAGCAACTCCTGCAGCAACTGCTCGCCCAGCAACTGCAGCACCAGCAGCAACTGGCCTCCCTGCAGGAGCAGCAACAGGACATCGAAGCGCAGCTGGGCCGGCAGGCTCACAGCCATGCTGAGCTGACCGGGCAGCTGCAGCAGGAGCTGGCCGCCTGTCAACTGACCCTACCCAACATGACAGACATGGACAGCTGGTTAGAGACCCAGCAGCGGACGGTACAAACCTATCAGCAGCAACAAGCCGCCCTGCAATCACTGGCCGAGCAACTCGCAACCCAGCAGCAACAGCACAGTGAACAGCAGAGCCATCTGCACTATGCACAGCAGGCAGCCGCCGAACTCAGCACCCAGCTGAACGAGCTGCAGAAACAACTGGCCACGCTGACCAGCCAGCGCCAGCAGCTCTTTGGTAATCAGCCCATCGAGCCAACCCGCCAGCACAGCACGGACAATCTGGCACAGGCAGAGCAGCATCTGAACAGCCAGCAGCAGCAGTTACAGTCTCTGCTGTTACAGCAGCAGGGGCTGAACAGCCGCCTGCAACAGCTGGGCGAACAACTGGCTGACCTCAACAACCGTCTGACCGATGCGGAACAGCACTGGCAACAGGCACTGGAGGCCAGCCCCTTTGCTGATCAGCAGGCGTTGCAGAATGCTCTGCTGGACGACGCCAGCTATACCCGGATTGAGCAGCAGCTGCAGGCACTGGACAGCCAGTTGACCCGCCAGCAGGCGCTGTTACAGCAGGCCCGACAGCAGCTGGACACCTTGCAGCAACAGCCGTTGACCGAGCAGGACAGTGCACAACTGCAGGAGCAGCTGGACAGCCTGAAACAGGCGGCAGCGTCACTGTCTGAAGAGCTGGGCGCCATCAACAGTGAACTGCAGCGGGATGAACAGCAGCGCCAGCAACAGCAGCATCTGCTGGCCACACTGGAGCGGCACAAATCCGAACTGCGCAGCTGGGAACAGCTGAATGATCTGATCGGCTCGCGGGATGGTCACAAATTCCGCCGCTTTGCCCAGGGCCTGACGCTTGATCACCTGATCTATCTGGCCAACCGTCAGCTGCAGCGGCTGGATGGCCGCTATCAGCTGCAACGCAAGGAAGGTGAACAACTGGAGCTGGCCGTGGTTGACACCTGGCAGGCTGATGTCGTCCGTGATACCCAGACCCTGTCCGGCGGTGAAAGCTTTCTGGTCAGTCTGGCACTGGCGCTGGCGTTATCAGAGCTGGTCAGCCACAAGACCCGCATCGACTCGCTGTTCCTCGATGAAGGCTTTGGCACCCTCGACAGCGATACGCTGGAGACCGCCCTCAACGCGCTGGATGGCCTGCAGGCCAGCGGCAAGATGATCGGCGTCATTTCCCATGTGGAGGCACTGAAGGAGCGCATCAGCACCCAGATTCAGGTCCGCAAACAGGCAGGCCTGGGATACAGCACGCTGGATGAACAGTTCAGGGTGGGGTAAACAGGCACTGCCCGCCGCAACACGTGTTTACGATCTGGCCGGTGGTCGGCAAATCGTAAACACGTCCTTACAGTGAGCCGGTCGTCATGCCGCTGGGCAGGAGATATAACGAGGGAGCGACCCTTTTACGTCTACGTCTACGTCTACATCGATATGGATATGGATATGGATATGGATATGGATATGGATATGGATGTCATTACGGCAGCAAACGCATCCCGATGCCTTAGGTGCCAGCGCAAATCCGCCGACCTGAAATTTCAGGGCCATACTGTATTGCTGGCACTCAGGCTTCGGTGGCTTTCTGCCGAAGCCTGAGCTGAGGCTGGATGACAAAATCAGCTACCGTGGGGTCTCCGGAAGATGGCCAGAATGGAACAGGGCTGACGGATGTGGCCCCTGTGAATAGGGGCCGGGTGCGTAAAAAATCAACTCTATTCTTACGCGGATACGGTCACATCGCCGATTTGCGAAACATCAGAGCGCGCTCTGGCTACATCGCCGATATGTACCGCTGAACGCCAGAAATAGGCCGCAAGCCACAGCAACATACCGACGTAGATCGCGGCTTCCATAGTGGACTCCATATCCCCCATCCCGGTAGCCTGACTTACCACGGCGACCGCGAAAACCACGACAAAGATGGGAATTAGCAACGCAAAAAAGCGTGCCAACAGCACTATTCCTATACTGAAGAAGCGCTCTGCAAACTGCTGACCTGCTTTGCCACCGTTAGCCCTGTAGCAGCCAAACAGACCCATACCGCAGATAACAAACTCAGCCATGGCAACCAGAATATTGGCCGTGTCAGGCGCTTGCTGTGTGCCAAAAGGCAGTAGCAGGGTCACCAGCTCACTCAACATGACATAGATAAAGATATAGACAAAAAGGGCACGCTGACTCAGGCCTTCATTAATCAGCTGCAATTTCAGTTTTTTGATATTCCAGTAATACATGTCATCACTCCTGTTTAGCTGCTGGCGTTCTTACCTGAGCGTAACGTCCGCAAAACCATGGGATAGGGTTCTACTACCCACATTTCTCCGTGATCGATCACGCGCTTGCGTGCCTTCATATAGCTATCAATATCATCTGCAGGGACATATTTTTTCTTGATCTGGAATTGATAGTTCAGCGTCAGCAAGTCCTTACCGGAGTCATATCGGACCTGACGTTCATAATGGAAATAGTCGTTATCCTCGACAAAATTCTCTTTCTTGAACTTCCACTTTTTATCCTCCAGCGTCACCGCAATATTCTGCTGAATATTGACCGGGAAACTGAGGGTAAATGGTGCGATACGCTTCAACTGATCCGGTTTATCCAGATAGCGGTAAATCTCGGTAGGATAGAACGCGGTCTGATACTGCAGGTCGTTATCGTTCTCAGTCCAGATTTCAGGAACACGATATTCCCCTTTCGCTCTCAGCTGGCCACTCGCAGTGTTATCGTTGAACGCCATCGGCTGTAAGGCATCCAGTTTGGGGTAATACCACTGAAATGCGGTGAGGTAGCGCCCACGCAAATCCTGCGCGCCTTTGGCCAGCCGGTCACGCACCAGCTCGGCATCCAGCCCATTCATTGTCCGGTCGGTTGTGAAACGCCCTTCACCCTGCGCCCCCTTGCTCACATCAAAGGTATCGTTGATTACCGTTGCATGCTGGGTGGTGGCCTGAGTCATGGCTGTCAGCGCAGAGGTATTGGCATCAATCACCAGCGCATAGCCATAATCTGGCTGATAAATGTCCAGTAACTGCCCGTGTTGCGAGTCCCGGGTCGGATCCAGCCACACCGACTTACCCTGACGGCTCAGGTGGACAATAACGTGGTTGAAGGCGTTGATGGTGGGCAGATAGCTGGCAATGGCATCTTCCTTGTTGGTACTGACCAGCGCGGGCTGCGCCTCCACACCCAAAGCCTTGAGAATACTGATCATCAGGATGACCTTATCCTTACAATCCCCGTAACGCCTGGCCAGGGTCTCGCTGGCAGGGCTGGGGCGATGGGAGTTTTCACCAATCTCGATGCCCACATAGCGAATCTTGCTCTGTACATATTCCAGAGCAGCGACGATCTGCTGATCCTGACTGGAGGGATAGGCTGAGCGAATCTGCTGTGCAATGTTCTGAATAGCGGCATCGGTACGGACGGCATCCCGATAAAGTGGAATGGCCCAGCTCACCACCCCCTGCCAGTTACCAAACTCGGAGAACTGCACATAACCGTAGGGATTAAACCAGTCGGGTGCTTCGCTGTTGGTGTACAGCGTGGGAGGCGACGGATTGTCGATGACATACTTCACTCCGCCCGCGTAAGGGATAGTCGATACCTCCACATTGCGATTGAACTGGCGCAGATTCAGTGGCGTATTCTTCTCCCATAGCAGACGGAAATGTTGTCCATGTAACGGAATAGACCACTGCGTATCCAGGAAATAGCCAAAGCGCCCGGCGTAAACCGGGTTCTGCCCATTACGTGTCAGACTGTATTCAACGATATCGCCGACCCGTACATCATCGAGCAGCAGATTCGTGGTCAGCTGGCCTTCGTAGATCGAGTCTCTGATGTCTGGCTCACTACTGATAACGGGAATATCGCTGCCCTTGAGCTTATTGATCACCTTGCCGTCGCGAATGATTTTCACCTGATGAAAGATCAGTGACTCATAGCCAGGATCGAAGGCAACATTGATTTTTGAGGCATCCGCCAGCCCCTGCTGATTGACAACCTTGACGGCAAAGTGGCTGTAGCGAGCCACATCACCTTTCGCATCGACTCTGACCTGCTGGTCTGACAGCAGGTAGTACTCACCATTGCGCACCTCTTCCTGAGGAATCCGGGCTGACGTCGATACCGCTTCGGGCATGATCCAGCTGGCTGTCGTCGGGTTAACCTCTACCGTTTTGGCTGCCTGAGCGCCTGTGGCCACCATCACCGCTGCGGTCAGTAAGGCCAGACGGAAAACAGGTAATGTCACTTTCATCATCTTGATACATCTTCCCTCTACAGGTACTGCACACCTGTTTACTTGATACGAACGTGTTCATGATCAGCTGCACGCCGGTCGTTGACTGACCAGCAGCTCGCTTCAGTGTCTGAAAATCGGGATCAATAGCGGGTCGGGTAACCAGCCAAGCTGATTGGCCAGCAGAAATGCCATCAGCAACAGGTAGGTCAGCAGGATCAATGAGTGGCGCAGGCGCCAGACAGAGTTGCGGGCAGTCGACGCCGCACTGTTCAGGCGCTTGATAGCGCGTGCCACAGACGCATGCGCCAAACCGCCACAGAAGTTGAACAGGATCACCAGATAGAAAGACTCCGGCGACATCGACTGTGCCAGCGTCAATAACAGATAAACCGCAGCTCCCAGTACCACCGCAGCGACAGACAACGATGACCCGGCTTCAGGTGATGCAGCCAGAACCTTGCGCACCTGCAGCCCCAGGGAAAAGAAAAACAGGGGGCTGAACAGCGCTCGTGCTCCGGGCAGGACTTTCACTTTCAGCTGTTCCCGCACATAGCGCCAGTTCTGGTAGTGCCAGTACCAGAGGTAGAACATCCAGGTCAGGCCCGTCAGCAGCACCAGTTTCCATACCGTCACAGGGTAAAACTGTGCCTGCCGGGCGGGTGCTTCCCTGCCCTCAAAATAGCTTTGTATCAGCCCGTACAGCAGCGCCATGGCATGCAGCAGGATCAGACACCCGAAGAGCTGCATCCCCAAAGACTCAGGGGCGTCAGCATTTTTTCTATCATTCGCTGTCGAAGCAGGGACTGATTCAGCGGCATCGTTGTCTTCAATCCACAGGCCATATTCTGCTTTCTCTGCCATCCTTGCGCGCGCCTTGACATAGGCAGAGACATCCTGCGCTGCGAGCCAGCTCACCTTGGCTCGGTAGGTGAACTGCAGCGTCAGGGTTTGCTGCCGCTCCGAAAAGCTCGATTTGCGACTGAAATAGAAAAACGGATTGTCTTCCTCGAAGTAGCCGTCATCCAGTGACCAGCCACCGTCCAGTTTGACCTCAATGGTCTCGTCTATATTCAGGGGAAAAGGCAGGGCCAGCGGTGAGGTGCGTGCCGTATCCTTAATTTTCTTGACCATGGGCTCCAGGTTGAAAGCATAGAAAAACACTTCGTGGCCATCGTCTGTCTTCTGCCAGATTTCTGGAATGACGTAGTGCTCCTTGATGCGAAACTGATTCTTACCCTCAACATTGGTAAAACTGGCAGGCTGGACCACCTCAATACCCGGGTAGTAGTCCTGATAGAAATTGAGATAGTCAGTGCGTTTTTCCGCCACACTCTGCCGCGCCAGCATCCCGCGCATCTGCTCGGCATCGAAGCCCTGTAGCAGTGTTTCACTGGTATAGTCAGCCGCCGCCTGAGGGCCCTTACTCAGATCGAAATGCTCTGTATACCGGGAAGGGTGATTGCTACCCACCTGCATGGCACTGGGCGCGGTAGTGGCTTCTGACAGCACCAGCGCATAGCCGTAGTCAGGCTGAAAAATGTCGTCCAGTGTCCCCTGCTGATAACTCAGCGACGGATCCAGCCAGTACTGCTTCCCGGCCAGCTGCACCTGCACCAGAGCGTGATCCAGCCACCAGACACTCGGCATCAGCTCGGGCAGAAGCTGCATTTTCCAGCCACTGACCAGAGCCGGTGCCGCTTCAATACCCAGCTGCCGCAGCAATGCTGTCAGCACCACAACCTTATCAACACTGTCGGCATAACCACGCTGAAGGATGGTATTGACGGCTGAAGGGGGTAAGTCCTTCGCGTCCATATCCAGCTCAACATAGCGCAGCTGACTCTGCACATAGCTCAATGCCGCCGCACACTGCTCAGCCACCGAGCTGTGTTGCTGCCGAATAGTAGCTGCCAGCGGTTGCAGTGCGCTGTCTTCCTGCATGGCCGTAGCAAAAGAGGGCAATACCTGCTTTACCACTTGTTGCCAGCTGAACTGGGGAACAAAGGTGACCGCGCCAAAACGGGAATACCAGTCAGGAGTGCCCTTCTCCGATCTGACCGGCTCAGGATGCTGCAGCTGCAGGCTATATTCCTTACCGCCCGGCACCACTGCCGTCGTTACCTGAACCGCCGGCCCCGTGACATCCCATTGCAGCACCTCCGGGCGCAACCACAACAGGCGATACTGTTTCTGCTGAACCGGCACGGTATATTGCGTTCGAATGCGCATCCAGCCCTGCTCGGGGTAGAGCTGGTTGTCGCTGGTGCGGGTAAAGGCGTACTCGACGACGTCCCCCACGCGTAAATCATCTAACAGGATGTTGGTGGTGAGCTTGCCGCCATAGGCCGTATCGGCCAGCTTCTCATCCTGGCTCAGCAAGGCCACCGGCTGCTGCGGTGTGCGGTCCAGTTGCTGACCATCACGAATAATGCGCACATAGTGCAGAGTCAGAGACTGGTAACGGGGGTAAAAGCTGAGAGTGATACTGGAGTTCTGCTGCAGGCCACTGGAGTTGTCGATCAGCGTGGCATAGTGGTAATAGCCAGTGGTGCTGCCGACAGTGGCGCGGGTCTGCAGATCCTGCAGCAACGTATATTCCCCATCCTGTAGCTGCTCATGGGGGACACTGGCGGGAGTCTGGAAAGGAATGGCGTTGACCCAGCTTTCTTCAGGCTCAATCTGAACCTGATCACGGTTCTCCGCCTGAACCTGCACGGACAGCATCACGATACATAACAGTGCCCACCAGCCAGCAAACCGTGAGCGGCTTCTTTCCCTGTACTTCATACTTGTCCTTAAGACCTCGATACTGTCTGGCACAGCATGGGATGCCCCATGCTCTTCGCTCCTCGTGGCAGGTCACAACACTTACAAGCCGAAACCTAAACGAAACAGGCTGTAATAAAATGCCATCCCCATGATTTCGTCAAGGAATCTTTACAGTTGGACAAAAACCCTGGCTGGAAACAGATAAAAAGCCAGCGTCTGTGCCGACAGCCCGCGCAGATGCAAATCAGAACAGACAATTACCGGGGCTTTATTTGATAACGATTATCAAATGCATATAGTAGTGAGTTTTGATAACTCATACCGCTACCCGCAGGACGACCATGTCGCGCTTCCTCACTCGCACCACTCTCTCAGTGATCCTTACGCTTATGATCAATCCTACCTTCGCCGGGGCTGACAGCCCGTCAACCGCCACTGCCAATGCCACCGCTCCAACAGCCAGCAGCTGGCCTGAAGTCACACTGGATAACACCCGGCAGTTCATTCTGGACTCCCGGCAGACAGGCCGCAGTTACCGAATTCTGGTGGCGGTGCCGGACTCGCCGGTGCCGGACGGAGGCTTTCCGGTGGTGTATTCATTGGATGGCAACACCACCTTCCCACTGTGGAAAGTGATGGCAGAGCGCTTGCAGCAGCGCGGTCAGGCCCGCGGAGCGATTGTGGTCGGCATTACCGCAGCGGAAGGAGACAAGGCGCAACTGGTGGCCCGTGCCGAAGATTACACGCCACCGGCAGCCAATATGGACAAAACCGGCGATCAGTCTGGCTCCCGGCAAGGCGGAGCTGATCGCTTTCTGGCCTTTATCGAGCAGGAGCTGAAACCGCAGATTGAGCAGCACTTCGCCATCAATCGCCATCAGCAGACGCTGTTTGGCCATTCCTACGGCGGACTTTTCACTCTGCATACGCTGTTTACTCACCCGGAGTATTTCCAGCGCTATGTCGCAGCCAGCCCGTCGATCTGGTGGAACGAGCGCTATGTATTGTCTGAGCGCAACGGTTTTGCGGACAGACTTGCCGGTCTGGCCCAGCCCGTGACACTGATGCTGACAGTCGGCAGTGAGGAGCAGACAGCTCCGGCCAGCATGAAAGCGGAACGTGCGCAGATGCTGCAAAAACGCGCGCAGGTGGATAACGTCAAGCAGCTATTCAGTGATTTGCAGCAGACAGTGGCAGCGGAGAGCGCCGGCAAACTGCAGCTCGGCCTGCATATTTTTCCCGGCGAGAACCATATGAGTGCAATGCCCGAAGCCATTAATCGGGCAGTGGAATTTGTTTACGGCGGTCAGCCCTGACCAACGGAATGCCAGCAGCGATCAGTGGACTGGCATGACTTTCTGCAAGAGTTCAAATGGCTGCACGCCCACCCGTCCCGCTACATCACTCAGCGACTCCTGAGCAGAGGTCACCTTATAGCCTTGCGCGTTCAACTGCTGCAACAACTGATCTGGCGACTGCTGCAGTAACGGCGCCAGATCAGCCAGCGGCGCACTGACCACCAGACTGACGATACGAAAAGCCGGATTACCACCGCCGCCACTGCCAGCTGCAGCGCTGAAGGCGAACGGAAGAGCCGCTACCAGCGACAGTAACAGCGGGATCCACAACCAGCCTTTACGCAAATAGTTGAGCAATGCCCCCCAGTTTTTCCACAGATGCAGTGCAAATGGCAGGATCAGTACCATGCTCAGCCATTCATGCATGGAATGAAAAGCTGACGAAGCCCAGTGGAAGAACAGGGCAATACCCGAGACCAGGGAGACCAGAAACAGTCCGGTAGTAAAGGGAGTAGCGTATCGGTTGATCAGGTGTTTCATCGCAGCATCCTTGATTTGTCAGATCAGTAGTCATTTCGGCCAGATAACTGTCGCAGGGCAGGACTTCCACGGGGTTATCACCAGAAAACCGGCAGGCCATGTAGTCATCATCGTCAGGGAATCCGGTGAGTAATGTCCTGACCTCAGTCAATCTCAAACAAGTCATCCTGCCGCTGTCATGGCACGTAACAAAAAAGCCCTGCAAACAGCAGGGCTTTCAGCGTGCAGTGACGGCGGCTACGGCGTGCCTGCCGCCACCAGATCCTGTGGCGCACCGCCCAGCGCCTGATACAGCGTCATCATATTGCTCAGCTGGTTATAGCGATTTTTAACCAGTGCCAGTTCGGCAGTACGACGGGTTTCCTGCTGATCCAGCCAGTCCTGTACGCCAGTGGCGCCCGCACGATAGCGTGTTTCGGCGACCTGCTCCGCCTGACGGGCCAGATCATAAGAGCGCTGCAAGGCCACCTCCTGCTGCAGGTAGTGTTTGCGTGCCGACAGCGCATTTTCCACATCCTGCATCGCTTCATAAAGCGACTGACGGAACTCGACCACTGCCTGCTCGTATGTCGCATCCGCAATCTGATTGTTCAGCCTGGCCTGATTCCACTCAACAAAGGGCAGTGACAGCCCTGCTCCCAGGGTCGCCACCGGGTTCTGCAGCAGGTTCAGCAGCTGTGTACTACTGGTGCCGAGTGCTGCGGTCAGGCTGAAACTGGGGTAATAGCTGGCGCGGGTGTTATCGGCATCGGCCAGCGATTCACGCAGCCGCATTTCCGCTGCACGCAGGTCAGGACGGTTAGCCAGCACGGCGGCAGGCAGATCGGCCTGCAGGGCGGGCATCGTCATCGTGCTCAGCTGCTTCGGATCGGCCATCACATGCTCCGGTGCCTGGTTGAACAGGATGGCCAGTGCGTTCTGTGCTTCTGTCAGCTGTTGCTGCAGATCAGCCAGATCAGCCTTCTGGCTTTCAACATTTTGCTCTGCCTGTAGCAGGTCGAGGTTAGTGACAGCACCAGCACTGTATTTCACCCGCACCACTTCCAGACTGCGCTGGGTGTAGGCAATGCTCTGCTCGCTGGAACGGATCGCCTGATTAAGATAGGCAATCTGCCAGTACAGATCGGCGGTAGTGCCGATCAGGGTCAGTGCGGTATCAGCGCGGTCCTGCTCAGTCGCCCTGGCTTCCCATTCGGCAGAATCACGGCTGGCGGCCAGCTTGCCCCACAGATCCACCTCATAACTGAGGCTGGCAGAGGTACTGCTGCTGCGCGCTTCAGCACCGGAATCCAGATCACGCTCCTTGCTGCTGCTGGCACTGACCGAGGCATCAGGCGTCAGACTGGTGGCTTCCAGCCCTGCCTGCAGGCGGGCCTTACGCACTTTGACTGTCGCTGCAGCAAGATCGTTGTTGGTCTGCAGCGCCTTTTCGATCAGGCCGTTCAGCACCGGATCATTGAACACCTGCCACCACTGACCGGCAGCCAGTACCTTGTCACCGCTGTCCGGCTGTACCGTCCACTGTACCGGCAGCTCCACCTGTGGTCGCTGATAATCAGTGCGTACCAGCCCGGCACAGCCACTTAATCCCAGTGCCAGTATCGCGATGCTGAGCAGGCGCACAGGGTGACGCTGAGGATGGAAAATCTGTTTTCTGTTCACTGCATCACTCACGAGCAAGCGCCTCAATGGGGTCCAGTCGCGCCGCGTTGCGTGCTGGAAGAAAGCCAAACAGCACACCAATCAGCGTCGAGCAGACAAAGGCGGAAACAATAGACAGTGCTGAGAACTGCATGGACATGGCACTGACGAAATAGGAGAACACCGCCCCCACACCAAACGACAGAAGAATGCCGCAGCTGCCGCCGATCAGACAGACCAGCACCGCCTCGATCAGGAACTGCTGCATGATGTCAATCTGCCGGGCTCCCACCGCCATGCGAATGCCAATTTCGCGGGTACGTTCAGTCACCGATACCAGCATGATATTCATCACGCCGATGCCACCAACAATCAGCGAAATAACGGCAATGGCGGAAATCAGCAGGGTCAGGGTCGACGTGGTTTTCTCAACGGTTTTGAGAATGCTGTCGGAACTGCGGGTGAACACATCCTTGGTGCCATGACGGGTAGTGAGCAGCCGCTCAATGCCTGCCTGAGCGATGTCGTTGGACATCCCCTCAGTAACACGCACAGTGATGGAGCTGAAATACTGCTGCCCGGAAATCCGGTTCATCACCGAGGTGTAGGGCATCCATACATTAAGATTTTCATCGGTGAAGGCCGAATCCTTCTCTGCCGCCACGCCGACAATGGTCACCGGCACGCTGCCAGCAAGAATGGTCTGCCCGACCGGATTACCGCCGTGGGGGAACAGCTTCTTCCGGGTGTTCTGATCAATCACCGCTACCTGCGCCAGATTCCTGATATCGAAATCGGTCAGCGCGCGGCCACTTTCCATGGTCATGTCCTTAACACGAAAATACGCCTCGCCAACCCCTTTGATGGAGGCACTGACGACGATGTCGTGGTAACGCAGCTGCTGGCTGTCTGAGATGTTCGGCGTCAGGCTGTCGACATAAACCTGCGCCTGCAGGGCGGCAAGGTCAGCAGGCACCAGGGTTTCTACCTTGCTGGAGCGGATATCACCCCAGCCGGTACCGGGATAAATATCGATGGTATTGGTGCCAATGGAGTTAATGTCGTTGATGACCTTCTGTTTGGCTCCCTGCCCCACGGCGACCACACTGACCACTGCCATAATGCCAATGATGATACCCAGCATCGTCAGCAGGGTACGCAGGCGGTTGGACGCCATAGCAATCAGAGCCATCTTGAAGGCTTCGATGAACAGGCCAAGCTGAGTCCGCCAACGGCTGAAGTTGCTCTGCTGCCGTAAGGCGCGAGGGGCAGCCGCCAGTGGCTCAGGCGCATCAGGATTGGGCTCGTCTGACAGAATTTCACCGTCCTGAATACGGATAATTCGCTGAGCCTGACTGGCCACATCGGCATCATGGGTCACCAGAATGATGGTATGCCCCTGCGCATGCAGCTCTCGCAGGATGTTCATCACCTCATAACCGCTTTTGCTGTCCAGCGCGCCGGTGGGTTCATCGGCCAGGATCACTTCCCCACCGTTCATCAGCGCACGGGCAATGCTGACGCGCTGCTGCTGCCCACCGGACAACTGGCTGGGACGGTGATGAGTACGGTCCGCCAGACCCAGCCGCTCAAGCAAAGACTCGGCGCGGGCAATACGCTGCAGCCGGTCATTACCGGAATACACCGCGGGCATCTCCACATTGCCTGTTGCATCCAGATGGGACAGCAGGTGATAGCGCTGAAAGATAAAGCCGAAATAATCCCGGCGCAGTGCCGCCAGCTCATCACTGCTGAGGCTGCCGGTTTCCTTGCCATCAACCCGGTAACTGCCTGAGGTTGGACGATCCAGGCAGCCAAGAATATTCATCAGGGTCGACTTACCCGACCCCGAGGCCCCCATGATGGCGACCATTTCACCGGCATAGATCTTCAGGTTCAGCGACTTGAGGATACGCACCTGTTCTTCGCCCGACTGAAAACTGCGCTCCAGATCGGTGACTTCAAGTAATGCTCTGCTCATGGCTTATCCTCGTGGGCCGCCACCACCTGGGGGTGGTCCGCCGAACCCACCGTGACTGTCCTCAGAGGCGGTTGCCCTGGCCGCCGTCAGCGAATCCCCCACCACTACCTGATCACCGTCGCTCAGCCCTTCCAGCACCTGAATATAGATGTTGTCCTTGAGGCCGGTCGTAATCACCCGGCTCTCAGGATGACCATGATCCAGCACCCGCACTTCATACCTGCCCTGTCCCTTGCTGTCACCCAGTACCGACAGCGGTATCGCCAGCGCCTCTTTTGCCTCGCCGAGTACGATAGACACCTGTGCCGTCATGAAGATACGCAGCTTGTGCTCCGGATTGGGCACATCAAACTGGCCGTTGTAATAGGTAGCTGAAGAGCTGATGGTGGTCGCCGAGGTGTCATCATCGGTGATGGATTCAGGCGCCGGATCGACGGAGCGCAGCTTGCCGTCATAACGGGTATCCGGGTCACCCAGCACACTGAAGTACACCGGCATCTGTGGTTTGACCTTAATGACATCAGCTTCGGAAATTTCCGCCTTGATCGTCATGGTATCGAGGTTGGCCAGAATCAGAATGGTCGGCGCAGACTGGGTAGAGACCAGTGTCTGCCCTTCATCCGCTTCAACGGCCACCACCACGCCGTCCATCGGTGCCAGAATCTGGGTATAACTCAGGTTTGTTTTGGCCGTATCGACCGAAATCTTGGCCTGAGTGATCTGTGCATCCAGCGCTTCAATATCCGCTTTGGTGCTGTCCAGACTGGCCCTGGCGCTCTCCAGATCGGACTGGGCAGCGGCGTCGCTACGGCTCATTTTCTGCTGCCGTTTGTATTCCAGCTCATACTGCTTCAACAGCGCCTGCTTCGAACGCTTCTGTGCCTGCACATTATCCAGCTCGGCCTCAGCATCCTTGAGGTCGTTCTCCTTCACTGACGGATCGATCACCGCCAGCAGCTGACCTTTCTTGACCGAATCACCCAGCGACACTTTCAGTGACTGCAGCTGCCCCGATACCTGCGCACCGACATCGACCTGCTTGTAGGCGTTGAGTACCCCAGTGGATGAAACGGTCTCCTGAATATCACGCTTCTCCACCGGCACGGTGACAAATACAGGTGGCTTCGGCGCGAACCAGTCACGAAAGAACCAGGCGCCAGCCGCTGCGATCAGCAGCAACAACGCCAGGCTAAACACATATCGGCGGGTTTTCTTTTGCATGGATAGTTAAATCTCAAAGTAGGGTCAGCACAGAAACATTTTTGATGCCGGCAGTATCCAGAGCGCTTTGTAAAGTAGCAACGAGGATATAACGCGAATTGTTTCAGGCTTTTGAGGCAGCTCAACCGTGCTCGCCACAAGCCAGTCAGCATCAGTACTTGCCGCAGTTATACGGTGTCACACAGGCACAATCTGAACGCCAGACAACGCACTCAAATGCGTCAGACTCAGGTCATGACGTCATGTTGCTATCAGCAAGACGAATAACAGCCGGAGCGGTCAAAGATAGAAGGACAGAAAAACCAGCGAGGCGGCTACTACATTAGCGCTGCACGACGGATGAGATCAGGAACACAAAGAGGGGTAGATCAGGAGGGAAAATTCTCGGGGCCACTGAAGGCCCCAAAAATAGTGCGCCATACGGCTGGCCTGCTCACATCCTTTAGATAGATTGTTCTTACATAAAGGAGTTGGTTGACTGTTGCAGTCGTTGAGCTTGCCACATCACCCGCAGGTGACGTCCGTCGCGCTTAGTGGCTGCTGGACAGCTTGGGCAGTTCAACACGGAACAGGGATTTGATCTTGGCTTTCAGTGCAGCACCCAGCTCAGCCATGTACTCGTAACGCAGCTGCTTGGACAGTTCAACGTAGTATTCAGTATCAACGTTGCCGTTGCTATCCAGTTTCACACCTGACTGAGACAGGTAGTACTGAGTATCGATGTTGCCTTTGGCATCCAGTTTCAGTTCATAGGTAGACATCATATTCACTCCGTTGGGAAAGGTGTTTGATCACTTTGTACGCAGCCTATACTAATGTCTAAGTGACTATTGAAAAAGCGAACCTTTCTAAGCAGAATGCTGAGTTTATTTCACCAGTCAAGGTAACATCATGCGCCGTCTGCCACCGCTCAATGCCTTGCGTGTTTTCGAGTCATCCGCCCGCAACTGTAGCTTTGCAGCGGCTGCGGAGGAACTTTTTGTAACAGCCTCCGCAGTCAGCCACCAGATCAAAACGCTTGAGGAATATTTGGGAGTTTCCCTATTCAGCCGCAACAAGCGAAAGGTAGAGCTGACGCCTGCTGGCGAGCAATACCTGACCTCTATCAAGCATGCGCTGGATGAAATCGAGGTCGCGACACAACGCCTGACGGCCAATCTGGAAACCAACGTGGTCACCATCAGCGTGGCTCCCAACTTTCTTACCCGCTGGCTGATGCCGCGCATGGCACGCTTTCAGGAGAAATACCCGGACATCGAGCTGCAGATCAATGCCTCCATGGGCCTGATCGACTTCAACCGCTCCAATACCGATATGGCGGTGTATTTCGGCAACGGCGAATGGGAAGACATCGAAGTGCACTTCCTGCGCAACGTCATGCTGGTACCTGTATGCAGCCCACGCCTGATGAAGGGCCGCTTTCCGCTGAATAAACCGGAAGACTTGCGCCACCACACCCTTATCTACGTCAACAAGCGCAAATACGAGTGGGAGAACTGGCTGGAGCAGGCTGGGGTCGCCTTTATTACCCCGAAAGGCAGCTTGCAGCTGTCCAGCAGTCAGCTGGCCACCGCCGCCGCACAGGAAGGTCTGGGCGTGGCGCTGGCCGACAGCACCCTGACCTCAAGAGAAATCAGCTCCGGCCACCTGCTGGTACCGTTCGACATCATGCTCGATACCCACAAGGCGTTTTATCTGGTGTACCGCAAGCACCGCCCACTGACGGCAGGTATGAAAGCCTTCAAGGAATGGCTGATCAGTGAAATGCAGGCACCGGATGCCAATGACCCGGTCGGTGAGGAATGGGAGGAATAAAAGAAGGGACAACGCTAAGGAGAGCCCGGTCAGGCTCTCCAGCGCGCATCATGATCAGGCGTTAAACCAGCCCAGTTTGATCACGAACAGTACTGACAGAATAACCAGTGCCGGGTTCAGTTCACGCCAGCGGCCAGACAGCGCTTTCATTGCGGTCCAGGCGATAAAACCGAAGGCGATGCCGTTGGCAATGGAGTAAGTGAACGGCATGGCCAGCGCAGTGACCACTACCGGGGCAGCAACTGTAATGTCATCCCATTCGATCTCCGCCAGACCGGATGTCATCAATACGGCGACATACAGCAATGCAGGTGCTGTCGCGAACGCAGGCACACTGCCCGCCAGCGGTGCAAAGAACAGCGCCAGCAGGAACAGCAGTGCCACAACAACGGCGGTCAGACCGGTACGACCACCGGCACTCACTCCCGCAGCCGATTCGATATAGCTGGTGGTGGTGGAGGTACCCAGCAGCGAACCGCTCATGGCCGCCGTACTGTCAGCAATCAGAGCGCGACCCATCTTCGGCAGATGACCGTCTTTTCCCATCAGTCCGGCGCGCTTGGCCACGCCAATCAGGGTGCCTGAGTTGTCGAACAGATCCACAAACAGGAAGGCGAATACCACACTGAACAAGCCGATATTCAGGGCACCGGCGATATCCAGCTGCAGGAAGGTGGGTGCCAGACTGGGGGGCATGGACACCACACCACCAAACTGCGATACGCCCATGGCGATGGCGGCAAAGGTTACGGCCAGAATGCCGATCATCACCGCACCGGTCACTTTACGTGCTTCCAGCGCCACGATCAGGATAAAGCCCAGTGCCGCCAGAATGGGTTCAGGCTGTGTCAGGTCACCCATGCCTACCAGTGTGGCGGGGTTATCGACCACCAGCTTGGCGTTCTGCAGGGCAATCAGCGCCAGAAACAGGCCGATACCGGCAGCAATGGCGGAGCGCAGTGCCAGCGGAATGCTGTTGATGATCCATTCGCGTATGCGGAACAGCGACAGCACGAAGAACATGGTGGCCGACAGGAAGACCGCACCCAGTGCGACCTGCCAGGTGTAGCCCATGTGCAGGACTACCGTGTAGGTAAAGAAAGCATTAAGACCCATCCCTGGTGCCAGCGCGATAGGGTAGTTGGCAATCAGGCCCATGACGGCCGAACCAAAAGCCGCGGCCAGACAGGTGGCAACAAACACTGCGCCTTTGTCCATGCCGGTCGCCCCCAGAATGCTGGGGTTGACGAACAGGATGTAGGCCATAGTCAGGAAGGTGGTGATCCCGGCGAGAATTTCGGTACTGACCCGCGTATTGTGGGCTTTCAGTTGAAACAGCTTTTCCAGCATCGTTTTTCACAACTCCAGAGTGGGCTCCGGCTGGCAGGAAAAACCTGACCAACCAGATGGTCAAAATTCAGACCGCGCATAATACCAGCCAGACTGAGACAGTCGAGTGAAAAAACCTGTAACACCCTGACTGCCGTTCATCCGCTCTGTATTTTTGGTCGGTGCTGCTGCCAACTCAGAGTACAATGGCTGACTTTCCGACTACTGCGTGAGCCCTGCCATGTCTGCCGATACTGAAAACAACGCCCCTACCCGCCTGTCCAAAGTGGTCATGGCGCTGGTGCCCTGCTCCCGTCGCGAGGCCGAACAGTATATTGAAGGTGGCTGGGTACTGGTGAACGGCAAGGTCATCGATGAGCCCTACTTCAAGATTGAAGATCAGCAGGTCGAGCTGCACCCCGATGCCAACCTGACCCCTATCGAACCAGCCACCCTGATCATGAACCTGCCTGCCGAGCTGAGCAGTTCACCCACTGGCGGTCTTGCCATGTCGCTGCTGATTCTGGAAAACCAGTGGGCAGAAGACAATTCAGGCATCTTCGCCCTGCGCAAGCACTTCACCAAACAGACCTATCTGCTGCCCTTGCAGGAAGGCGCCAGTGGTCTGGCGCTGTTCAGTCAGGACTGGCGCACCGTGCGCAAGGCCACTGAAGATGCGGGCAAGATCGAGCAGGAATATGTGATAGAAGTCAGTGACGACCGCTCGCAGATCGACCCCGGCGAAGATGAGGTCAATGCCTTTATCCTGCGCAAGCTCAATCACGGTATGAATATGAACGGCCGCTCCCTGCCGCGCGCCAAGATCAGCTGGCAGAGCGAAAACCGTCTGCGTTTTGCCATCAAGGCGCCCGAACCCGGTCAGCTGCGTTTTATGTGTGAAAGCGTTGGCTTGCAGGTGCTCAGTATCAAACGCATCCGCCTTGGTGGTACGTCCATGGGCAAGCTGCCGAGCGAGCAGTGGCGTTACGTGACAGCCAAAGAGCGGCTGTAATCAGCAGGGTAAAGCGGAATCAATTGCCAGCGGCCACCGGCCATCAACACAACAGGCGACCCAAGGGTCGCCTGTTGTGCTTTTACGGGACGGGACGTGAACCAGCCCGTCTTTAACTAACGCACCAGCTGCAGGAAGTGCATGTGCTTCTCATACTTGTCGAGCACATCACTGATGATGTGGTCACGGGTGTAGCCATACACATCGTAGTTCTGCCCGCCTTCGCTGAGGAACACCTCGGCACGGAAGTAGCGGCGCTTCTCTTCCTGCTCGCGCGTCTCGGTCAGCAGGAAGGACGGTGGCACATAGGGACGGGCACGCACACCGTAGATAAAGTCCATTTCTTCACCGTGCTGTACCTCCAGTGCAATGCGATCATCCTTCACCTTCACCTCGACCTCATAGCCCTGCGCCTGATATTCCTCCGCCATTTCCCGCAGTACAGGCTCAACGTCCTGTTTGAGGAAACCCCGCACCTCATCGCGGTTGGGGAAGCTGGAAATGGTCTTGATACGCTGCTTCCAGGTCAGGGCTTTACTGGCCGGGATACCGCCTAGCGGTGCAGGCGCACTCAGCGAGGTCTGCACGGCAGCACGTTTGGTGCTGTCCAGAATCAGCGCCTTGTGCAGGCCATAACAGGCCACCAGCAGAATTGCAGCAAAGGGCAGCGCACTCACGATAGTGGCGGTTTGCAAAGCACTCAGGCCACCGGCCAGCAACAGCGCAATCGCCACGATACCTTCGGTACTGGCCCAGAACACCCGCTGCCAGATCGGCGTATTGTCATCACCGCCTGATGCCAGCATATCCACCACCATTGAACCGGAATCAGACGAGGTCACGAAGAACACCACCACCATGATGGTCGCCAGCACTGACAGCACGCCAGAAAACGGGAACTGCTCAAGGAAAGCAAACAATGCCAGCGCCGTGTTGTTATTGACCGTGTCTCCCAGACTGCTCAGCCCCTGATCAAGAATCATATGGATAGCGGTATTACCGAACACCGTCATCCACATCAGGGTAAAGCCAGCCGGCACAAACAGCACCCCAAGTACAAACTGACGGATCGTGCGACCACGGGAAATGCGGGCGATGAACATGCCGACAAAAGGTGACCAGGCAATCCACCAGCCCCAGTAGAACAGGGTCCAGCCACCAATCCAGTCGTTGGGTTTGTAGGCATATAAGTCAAGTTTCCAGCCCGTCAAACATCTTCCTCCGACAAAACGCAATAGGAAAACATCATTTTTCGGAGGCTATATGAAGAAAATTATCGCAGTCACCAACTCAAAAGGCGGAGTCGGCAAATCCACAACGGTTGTTAATCTGGCAGCGCTCCTTGCCGACGCTGGCTTACGGACTCTCATCGTTGACCTGGATATTCAGCCCACAGCGAGCAGTTATTTCCATCTGACGTCGGAAGCCCCTTTTGGCATTAGCGAACTACTGAGCCAAAACCTGTCTCCGTCCGATCAGATCATTTCCAGGACCAGTATCGACGGACTGGACCTCGTAAAGTCCAACGATCCATCAGGCTCGTTAGGGACGTCACTTTTGCATGCCCCCGATGGTCGCATTCGATTACGGCGCCTCCTGACCCGGTTCGACTACGACATCATCCTGCTAGATACCCAAGGTGCCCGAAGCGTTGTGCTGGACATGGCAATGCTAGCTGCGGACTTGGTGGTATCTCCAGTTACAACTGCAACGTTAAGCGCTCGCGAATTCATTCGGGGAATGGGTCAACTGTATTCGGAATTGACGCCGATGGCAGAGGCTATGGGGATAACCATCCCTACCATGCAGATTCTGCTGAATCAGATAGACAACACCAACAACAGCACCATGGTCACCGAGCTCATTAAGAGTATGGCGACGGAGGAATGCTGGTTCACGGTACTACAGACAGAAGTCCCCGACCTGGTGGCCTACAAAAATGCCAGTGCATTAGGCGTGGCTGCACATCGATACGAACCCAAACGCCCCGCAGGCCGTCAGGCCCCTTCATGCCTTGAAAGCATGGTTGATCTTGCTCTGGAGCTGCTGCCAGAGCATGAGGCAACGATTACAGCCTACTGCAAGACCCTGAAGTAAGGACGCCATCATGAAATACATCATGTTAGGTGTCCCGATGGGACAGGGGGTACGCCATTTCCCCGTCATATTCCCGGATCTGTTCAGTCATGAACAGATGGCTGAGGCCGCCCAATTATTGCCAGGGCTGGCCAACAGCTCGGTGGTTTCAGCCGGGCTATGCAATATCGATGTGACCTGTTACGGCGACAGCCCGTCATTGCAGCGGGCCAGCCGCAGCGTCGATACCCGCATCATCAATACCTATTCCCTGCTACACGGGTTTGCCGATCTGGCTGACCTGCCGCCCGGTCTGCAGTCCCTCGTCCCTCACAAGGAGTCACACCATGACTAATGCCTCCCTGTTTAGTCCGTTGTTCACCCTGAGCAGCCAGGATCTGGTACGCCATTACCAGCAGGCCATCGAGTACCTGCTTCCTGTTGCCCTCCTGGACACGGAGGGTGCTCGTGTCACTGCCCAGGTGCTGCTGTCAGCCTATAACGGCGATGACTATCAGCTGGACATCACTGATCTCGGACGGTTTGGTGCCGGTGAGGACGCGATCATGAACGCCATCCTGACCGTGGTTTACGCACGAGCACGTACTGGAATAAAGCCTCAGGGGCTGATCGATAACGGCGATGCCCTCTTTTATGCGTTGGTCCAGCGCTGGAATGTGCTGCATGCCAGCGTTCGCATTCAGCACCAGTACCACAAGTATGGCTGGCAGGCCCCGATGCAGTCCATGGGCCCCGAGGTGCTCAATCACCATTACCAGCAGGCGGTAGAGCGCCTGCTGGCCTCGGCCCAGCAGGAGACCAGCTTGGGACGTATCGCCGCCCAGATACTGCTCTCGGCGTATGACGGTACGTATTACCAGTGGAATATTGCCCGCCTGTCACTCGCTCTTGACGCGAAAGAGGAGCTGCTAAGCGCCATCCTGATGGTGGTTTACGCACGGGCGTGCACGGGAAAAGGGCCTCAGGAGCTGATCGACGACGGCGATGCCCGCTTTGCAGCCCTGGTCACACGCTGGCCTCAGCTGTCACTCTCAGCGCTCATTGAACGCCTCGGCTATGTCCATGGTCAGGAGGTGTGCCATGACTAGGTCGTTCTCTTCACACTTTTTCCACTTCCCGCTGTCGTTGGAGCATGAAGAGGCGCTGGATCAGGACTACCCCGCCGCGGTGGAGCAGTTGCTGGCCAGCACAGAGGGGCAGCACGGCGAGGCAACCATCCGTTGCCTGCTGGCGTTTTACGCTGGCGATCTGCCCTATTTCAAGCAACTGGAAGCTCACGATCAATCAGCGTTCTTCAACGTGCTGTATGGCTACGCGGCTACAGGCCGCCTGCCCCATCAGGTCATCTTCGCTGGGGACGACCGCTTTCAGGCGTTGTGGGCACGTCACGCCCAGACGCCCCGATCTGCGGAGCGCACCAACATCGATGCTCTGCCCCGAACCGTCTTTGACGGGCCCCCTGACACCCCACTGTCCCATGACGTGATGCTGGCCTTCCGGGCACGCCAGCATCACGCCGTGGCTCCGTTTCATTCGCGCTAGAAGGACTTTGGCATGACTCACCACGACTCGATTTCACCCTGGATGCGATCAACACCCCCAACGTCGACGGGCAGCGTGCGGAGTCATGCCGAAGTCCTGCTGTTATCAATATCACTACCTGAGCCACCGAACCGCGCAGGAGCCTGCTTATGAGTAAAAAAGTCACCGCCGAGGCCATGCGGGCCAACCTGCTACGCCCTGTTCCTAGTGCCAGCCATTCGGGCGCTATCGCCTTTTCTGATCCCATAGCGGATACGCCCATGGTCCTGACGGTCGATCAGTTACGGCCTTTCGACAACAACCCCCGGTTGTCGCGTAATCCGCTGTATGAAGACATCAAAGCCTCGATTCTGAAGCGCGGGTTGGACAACCCGCCCCCAGTAACCCGTAGGCCCGGGGAGACCTATTACATCATCCGTAATGGTGGCAACACGCGCCTGGCGATCCTCAATGAGTTGTGGGCAGAAACACAGGACGAGCGCTTTTTCAGGATCCCTGTGTTGTTCAAACCCTGGAAATTGCTGGATGTCGACGGTCACGAGAGCGCGACTATCGGCGAACTGGATACCTTGGTCGGCCACCTGGCCGAAAACGCCCTGCGCTCGGATCTGACCTTTATCGAAAAAGCCCTGGGTGTTGCCCGTGCCCGAGCGCTGTACGAGCAGCAGGAAGGGGCGGCGATCTCTCAGCGGGAACTGGCCCGAAGACTAAAGGAAGACGGCTTTCCTATTGAGCAGTCGCATATATCGCGTATGGAAGCAGCGATCCGTGACCTCTACCCCTGCATCCCCAATCTGCTAACGCTGGGCATGGGCCGTCCACAGATTGAACAGCTGCTAAAAATGCGCTCTGGCGCCTGGGAATACTGGAGAACGTTTATACCCCAGCCCGAAGAGCGGGAAGGCCTGTTCCAGCTTGGCTGGAACGAGACACTGCAGCAACATGACAATGACGAGGAGGCCGCGCTGATCGCATTAGCGAACAGTACGGAGATCATACGGTTTTTCACGGAAGACCTGGCCGGCTGGCTCTCGCGAGTGACCCGCGAGCTGAACCCGGATAACCCGGAGATGCAGAAACCCGGGACGCGCCACAATAACAACGCGCTCCTGTTTCTGCAGGGCGGGACCACCAAAGAGAAGTGGCTGGAGATCGACGCCGAGCTTGCGACCGAGTCGGCGGCAGCGGCCATTCGCGACGCAGAGCGCGAAGAACGACGGCTAAAAATGGAGGAAGGCCGGGAACGGGCCAACGAGCGCAGAGCGGCAGAAGCTGCTGCCGCCCAGGCCGGTAACAGCGTGCCGGACGACGATCGCCTCGATGACGACTACGCGGAGGAGCAGCTGGATCTGATTGACGATCAGGCACCGCTGCCCCTGTCCAGTTCCGCCCAGACAGTGGTCCATCCTGGTGCCAGCCACACACTCACCCCGTCGGTAAATACGGTCGTGACCACCACGCCCGGGTCTCATGCAGCCCCCACTCCACTGGGTCCCACCCCCACGCCCGCCCCGGTGTTCCCGGCCAGCAGTCCAGCCCCTGCGGTCACCCCGGTGGCAGCCCCTGCTGTTGCCCCCACGCCAGTGACCCCTGCCGTCCTGCCCAGGACAACGGTGGTTGATCCTGGTCTCGGATTTGACGATCTGTGGGCCATTGACGAGGCCATCTCGACCGATGAGCTCCAGTATCAGGCGGCGGACATTGCCATGGTCATGGCCATGATGGCCGGTGTGCCGGAGCTGGTTGATATGGATAGCGATGCTCTGATGGGCTTTGTCGTCCAGCCCGAAGCCCTGGACGACCTGGCCACCCCCGCTGCAGGGCAGCTGGCTCAGTGGCTGAGCCTGCTGACTAGCACAGATGCTGGCCATTTCGATTTTCCCGCGCATGCGCTGCTGATGGGCGACCTGCCCGATGCAGACGTGTTGCGCTTATTCCGGTTGATCCGGCTCGGGCGTGTTGTCCGCAGCCGGACTCAGCACTAACCCAACCCGTACCAAAAGGATATAAGGAAGATGTCCCTTTCCCCACGCTTAGTTCATGTATTAAACCAGGCGCTCATCACCGAGATCATGAGCACCATTGAACGGGGCGATCTGGCCCGCCTGCAGGATCTGGGCGTCGAGGCCGACGATGCCGCCATGCTGCAGTTGCTGTCCGCAACGGCGTTTGCTCGTCTGTGCAACTGCACCGTGCCTATGGCCGAAGTGTCGGTGAACCGTGCAGTGTTGAGGAACGTTGTGCGACGGTTGCTGAATGACAGCAACCGGGATGAGCGCATGGTGAGAGCGATGAACCTGGGCGCCTCCTACTCACTGCTTGAAGAGTTCTTTGGACTGAACTCCACCGAGGCGGCTTCTGTGCGCCGACTGCAGGGCATTCAGATCTCCTCAGGCCGGCAGCAAATGCCGTCAGAGGAGCAGGAAAAAGCGCTGTGGGAGCGGTGGCACGAAGTGGTGCAGCCAGAGGCTGCAGAAAGCACGGATGCCTTCCTCGAAGCCATGTGCCGACTGACGGAAGAGGCCCGCGATGGCCTCTTTGGACCTGATCAGGCGCAGCTCTCGCTTGCCAGCTGCTGGCATCTGGTCAGTGGCTGGATCGAGGACGAGCGGTTGTTCGGCAAGGGGGTGAAGGCATTCCGTGCCCGTCATCTGCGTGAACAAAGCCATACTGACAGCATGGTACGGCACGTCAGACTGCTGAAAAAGCCTGCCTAAGCGCCTGTGACGATCACCATCAAAGCGCGCCCGCATAAAAGCTGGGGGATGGTCATGAGGATCAACCCAGGCTTAATGCCGCATATCGTGCAGCGCTACTGCCATGACGAGCAGGTGTTACGGCACCTGCTCGATGGCGATCTCCTTGTACGCGAGGGGGATGAGCCCTATCGTCACCCCCTGCGTCTGGCCATCCAGACCGCCCTGGATGAACGCGAGCAGAAGCAAGAACAGAAGAAGGCGATCCTGCCCGGCAAAGTCCTGCATGGCCGTCAGCCCTACATGTACCCCGGCCTGTATATCGGTACAGGCAACCGCTGTGGCCATCGTCCCCAGCGTCCTGTTAATGAGCGGATCGCTAACCCCCTGGTGGATTTTGACGATCTGCCCCAGGCCATTCAGCGCATCCGCAACGTCTTTCTGAGCAGCGGCACCCATGGCCACGAATACCAGGGTGCTGTGTCGCCGGTCTACGATAGCCCGCGTCTCTACCCACTGTTCACCAACTCCGGCAAGGCCAACCTGGACGGAACGCCCCGCTGCGATCGCTCAGAGTTACGCCTCATTGAGGTGCGGGTACTGGCCACCATGGTAGAAATGGCCAATTTTGCCAGTACCGGCGATGACATCCACATTGGCACCCCGCGCGATGACGGATCATTCAGCCATCGATCCATGCTGGAGATTGCCCTGTCAGCCAGTACACCGGATGGTGACTGCCTTGTTGAACCGGAAAACCCCCACCTTCCCCTCGGTCTTTGGACGTTCCGCCCTACGCAGCGCTATCGCCGTGCCACCAAAGCCCTGAAGAACAAAGGCCACCTGACGGTCGTACAGCGCTATGAAGAACGCGATGGCCACAAGTACGCCCTCACGGCAGTGAAATCGATCAGCGCCGCTTCCCTGATTTCGCTGGGTGTTGTCAGCGAACGGCAGTTACGCGAGTTCCGTGACAACCGCCGGCGTGAGCTGGCCAAACGGCGTAATATCTGGCGCGCCACGCGCCCAGACTTTGTGGCAAAACGGCAAGCCGAGCGCGAAGCCCGCGCCAAAGTGCGGGGCCAGTTGCGCCCCAGTAATTTGGCGGGTCGCTGCCGCCCTGGGTATACCCCGCTCGAAAAAACACCGGAGCAACAGCTGGCAGCCAGCCTCTGGCAGCGTTACCGGGGCTACCAGCACCTGCTGATGTCCAGTCTCTGCCGCGAGCAGGAGCAACATGGCCATCCCCCCTACTGGGTGAGAGAGCGGGTCAGGCAGCAGCTGCAGCCGTTTGAAACATGGAAAGAGCAGCAACCTGAACACGAACACGCCGAGGCCGCCCACTGAAGGCGCCACGGCCTCCCCTTGCCTGAATTTCTCCCCTCATCGCACTACCGGCCTTTGCCACCTCCAGATTGATCGTTATTTAACCTAAAACACCGATCCCACCCACGTCGACCACCCCGGCGCGTCCTGAACGACCGCGATCACGGCGTTATTAACCAGATAGTTAAAAATTAAGTGTCAGTAGTTTTGATTTAACTGTCAGCACTATTCTTTTAAGTGTCCTCTGCCTCTTTATCTGCTTGGAAATCTGCTTAATCTTCTGGCAGCTGCGCTGCTGAAAATGAAGCGGCCTCTCGATGCCCTTCGGGCATGCGGCCTTACGCGGGCCAGCCCGCACCCGGACGGGGCTGCGCCCCATCTCCCGCACTGCAGGTGTACTACTGAATGCACCGTACTATGCGCACATCATCGGTTACTCAGGGCGCGGGAGGGCGCAGAATCGGCCTATTGTTCCGTGCCCGCGACAATGGCCACGGGGCGCTCAGAGGGGCAAACCGCCGTGGTGACGGGACAGATGGGCGGGTACCGGCGCGGGCAGACATGGCATCCCTCTGCCTGGCCGTGCAGCGCCTATTCTGGGGCTGCGCCCCAGCCCCCCGGTGTCCAGAAAACACGGCAGTGGGTTTTGATGGACTATTGGGCTACAATGTGGCCCATAAAACTGGAGGAACGTATCATGTCCGCAAACGCTGTTGTCCGTGCCCGTATCGACGCACACATTAAAGAAGAAGCATCGACTGTACTGGCGACGATGGGCCTCACTGTGTCCGATGCTTTCCGCATCCTGCTGACACGTGTGGCCCACGATAAGGCGTTGCCGTTCGAGCCGCTGGTACCGAACGAAACCACCATTGCGGCCATGCGTGAGGCCCGTGCCGGTAACCTCAAGGGCTTCGACAGTGTTGAGGCGCTGATGGCAGGCCTTCATGCGGAGGATTGAGCACACCGGGCAGTTCAAACGCGACTATAAGCGAGAAGCGAAGGGGTCACATCGTGCCACGCTCGATACAGAACTCATGCCCATCGTACAAATTCTCGCCTGTGATCAAGCGCTGGAGCCGCGTCACCGTGATCACGCACTGACGGGGAACTGGAATGACCACCGGGACTGTCACATCAAGCCTGACCTGGTGTTGATCTACCGGAAGCTAAATAACGAGGTGTTACAGCTCGTCCGCCTCGGTTCGCACAGTGAGCTTGGGCTATGATCTAAAGCCATTTCCCGCCACAGAAGGACATACCGATGGCCAGCCCCGAAAAGCGACGTCATCGCGCCAAGCAAAAAGCAAAAGAAGGCCGCATCATCAGGCAGTTTGACAAACGTCTTGCCGCCCTTGATCGGGAAATTGCAGCGCTCGATGCCCGTGACGCTCAGATCAAAAACGAGATCTCGTCCGCCATGATGGCGCAGCTGGTGAATGCGCCTTACACCTATGACGACTGGGCGGAGGATTACCTGGCCGGCATTGATGAGTCGCATCCGTTGTACGACCATCTCAATTGGGGGGATGAGATGCCGGATCCGGCAGACATCATTGCCCTGGCCAGGCAGCTGAATCTGCCCGACTTTTACGAGCAGGCCGAACTGCTGTACCAGCAGGACCAGGCACGCCGACAACCATAAGAAAAACCACTTTTACAGCATCAGACGCATCAGTAAGGACAGTTATTCATGAGTTTACTCGTTCTGCCGACAGGGATGTCGGTTCGCCCTGCAGAGCCTACACTGGATCGTGAAGGGCAGTCCCACGGATATATTTTTCGGGATACCGTGCTCGGTGATGTGGGTATGTTGCTGGTCCGTATCTGGATGGATGTCAAAAATCCGGCGGCCACTACCGGCTTTTTTCATGTCGAAGCCATGGGCGAGCCGGACGATCCCATGACGGCCAGGCGAAAAGCCTGCTTTGACAGCGTGGCGGATGAGATAACCACCGTGCTGAATGCCCTGCCCGCCTTCAACACCATTGAGGATGTCACCGCAATCCTTCCCGACACCAGCACCACGGTCCGCCCCCTGCACTATCGTCGGCAGCAGAGCAAGGCCCTACTGTGTGCGAAATGCCACCAGGATGCAGTCATGCTCTATTACTCCGACGCCCGGAGCCCGGCTGAATTTTACGATGTGGCACGCCATAGCTACGCCGCTGTGGCCCTAGCCAGCGAGATGGGAGCAGGCCTGGTCGCCTGGGTGGTAGGAGAGGAAACCACGTCACTCAGTGATGACGAGCGGTACTTCCCAGTGATGCAGTTCTACCCCGAATACGCGCCGGTACGCATGTACTCAAAACAGGAAATCGCTCAGCTGACCAGCGCTGCTGTGCGCAGGCACTGTCCGCCGACCATCGTGTCTCATTAAGCCGCCCCAACCCTCTGTCCCGCCGTCAGGCTTGATGCAGGACGGCACTACTGCTTTGTTCCGATACAGGGCTGTCTCCCCAACTTCCGCCCCACAATCCAGATCCAATCCTATCAGGAGCAGTCGGCATAGCCTGAATGCATTGGGAGCCCACCCGCGCGCCTCAAGCTGATCCTCCTGACCTTCCCGATACGCCGGAAAACCAGAAATTTCCGCCACGCCCCTGACGACTAAAGCAGTCTTGTCACCCGTCACGATCTGGCCATTCAGTCGCCATGTAGCGCGTCGATCAGTGGGCACGGCAAGCGTTCCCGCCCCATGTCAACAGCTTAACGTCCCAATCCGCCCGTTTCGTGAGCAGGCCCCAGGTACAACACCTGGGAGAATAGGGTATTTATTTGTTTGTTTGTTTGTTTGTTTGTTTTGATATAATGAGATTATCACGTGATGGAGGATCGGTTATGCGCCCTGCTGAGTTTTCCCCGGAAGAGATCATCGCTGCTGGCGAAGCCCTGGTGGCCGCTGGTCGCAATGTGACCGGCTTCGCCCTACGGCAGAAGGTCGGTGGCGGCAACCCCAATCGGCTCAAACAAGTGTGGGATGAGTCGCAGGCGGAAGTTGAGTTGCTGGAAAGGCAGCTCAGTGAAGCGCGAACTCATGGACAGGCACAGGCTGTCGAGTTGGCTCAGCTACGTGAGCGTTTGGCAGCGTCTGAACAAGCGGTAAAGGTTGCGGCGGAAACTCATGCTCAAGAGCTGGAGCAGGCACACTCTGACATGAAGGCGGTGCGGGCCGAGCTAGATACAGCTCGTCGAGAAGCAGCCGAAAAGATCGAAACGCTGCGGGGTGAGTTGGCCGAGCACAAGGCCAGGGCGGCGGCAGATGCTAAGGTGCACGCCGATTACCGGGCGAGGGTGGAGCAGGATACCGCACGAATGACCGAGATGCTGAATCAGACTAAAGAGGCGCTGGAAGCGGCGCGGCATGATGCGGCAGCCGCCCGTGAATCTACTGCAAAGCTCTCAGGTCAGTGGGAGGTGATGCAGGCTCAGAATGCCACTCTACTGGCTGCTGTCCAGCTGCGGTCTGATCAGGGTGCGGGTGGAAAATAACTCCATTGCCTGATGCCTCCACTGCCATCACACCACAATCCAATCCTCTGTCCCGCCGTCAGGCTTGATGCAGGACGGCACCACTGCTTTGTTCCGAGATATGTATTTCAGGCACGGGAGTGTCATGCATTTGCCCTTTGAGCTCAATCCGCAAATCATCTACAGTCAGGCTGGCTCCATCGGTAAGGCCATCACTGAGTTGTTGATGAACTCAGTGGATGCCCAGGCCACCACGGTCACGCTGACACTCGACAAGACCGGCTTCCGCTGCAGGGATGCATGCCGGTCGAGGTAGAAAGTCGAGATATGAAAATCGCGATCGTCAAAGCCTATAACTATGGGATCGATTCCCTGAATGAATCGGGGGACCCGAGCAAGCGCTACAAGCACAAGCTGGAACGGCTAGCTGCCTTAGATGTGCGGAGCCACCTAAGCCGATTGAGGGGATACACACGGCACCGGGACAACGAACTCCTCATCCTGCTGTAGAAAAGGCAGGGTGGCTCAACGTGGACTCCTATAGAGTGTGAGCTTCCTCCGGTTGGTACTATGGGAACACAAGATTGAATAGCTGGGAACGGCGCGGGATTAGCGGTGACTACCTCACAGGGAAAGACCCGCAAGCTCTGAAATCCTGGCTGGATGCCGAACAGTTAACTCATTGGCAGCGGATCTACCCACCGGATGCGGTTATGCAGAAGCTACGCGAACGACTTGAGAAGGAGAGCCTAGATGGCAACGGCGACACCACCGACTGAGACCACGTCTGACAAAAACGAAATGGGCTCAAGAATCGAGTGCGATCACTGCTACGACTATTTCTCTCCAGAGTTCATGGTGTATATGGATGGCATCGCAGACGGTCAGACCTGGTGCAAGAACTGCCATGAGGAGTTTGGTGTATTCTGCGGGCGGCTGGATCGTTAAATAGGCCCGTGTGGATATTGGAGCGCTTCGTGCTGAAGTGGATTGATTGATTAATCAAAGCACGCCGCGTAAAACTTGCTCTACATTAATTCAAGCAGGCTAGAACCCCAGTTCATGGGCAGGCCTATTTGAGCCAGCCTCAAAGGCAAATACGGGCCAAGCCTTAGCATTTCCCTCTACAGCCATGTTGTATTCAGCTTCGCTCGCTGGAATACGATTATCCACCAAGAAATAGCCGATTAGCGGTTTGCGAAGTCTAATCCTTTTGGGTTTCCCAGCCCCATCCTCATCTAACTCGTAATCGGTAACGATTAAGGCTTGTTGATCTTCACTAAGGTGCGGATTAGGTCTCAGTTCAAGTTCGACTATCTGCTCCCACTCAACATCAAACTCAGGTGGAATACCTCTACAGCGCTCAAAAGCCGGGGCGCTCTCTCCCCAGTCCTTCGTGGACTTAGAGGGTTTGACCACTTTGGGTGTGCTTTTAAATCGACCAATGAGGAAATCACGATACGCCAAGCTATCCCAGCAAAACGCGCGTACGTGGTAACGGTTGTTAACGAACGCGATTGCCGTAGGCGTTAGCCGTCGGCCACGCCCCTTAGGTGAATTCATCGAAGCAACCACGGCTTCGATAGACCGCTGGTGTTCGATGGCCGAGAGCAACCGGGCTAGGACGCACAGATTGTGGCGGCGCGTCAGCATCGGCATTTCGGTGGCGTGGGCGGCCACGGGCGGCGCGTACTCTTCTATGGTCTGCCACTGTAAATCCGCTTCGGACAGCAAAACCGGCTCAAAGCTTTCAGAGGGTTGATGGTAGGGAATACCTAACTGATATTGCTTTACCGCCTTCGGAGCGATTTGCTGATAAAGTTTTATGTCTTTCTGAGCCTGGGGACGCGAGATCCCAAAGGTCTCCATCAGCATGGTCGTAGTTAACCGTCTCTCCCAGAGTAACTGGCGTTCGATATAACACAGGCGCAGCCACTGCGGGTGCGAATACGCTCCAGCTTCAAGTCGCTTACTGGCCAAATCCGTCACGGAGACTGCTTGCTTGTCTGACGCGATCGCGGGTTTGATGTACTGCGAATACTGCATCTAGCGGCCCTTCCACTCTCGCCTAATGACTCATACCACAGCAGTGTAAGTGGATACTGTATAAACATCTACTACCTATATTTAATATATAGATGTATAAAATATAGATACTTTGGCGGTCTGCAGTGCTCCTCTACGTGGACTAAGAACGTAACGACAGCGCATAGGGTGATTCAGTGAGCTTTGCCACTCTCAATACCAATCTGTTTAAACCCATATCGGGTGAGAACGGGCGGTCGATGCTCTCGTGCCTCCCCGGGACATGGCCATCCGTCAGCATGACAGGTCGGTGCCACTTCAGGTGTGGCCGTTGCCGTGGCACGGCGATCAGTGGCCCTGCAAGGTGCCGGATGCGAAAGGAAGCTGGACGCATGTCCTATCCACGCCAGCCGAAACCACCGATACGTCCGTCCTCTAACGCCTACCCCAACCCTCTGCCCCGCCGTCAGGCTTGATGCAGGACGGCACCACCGCTTTGTTCCGATACTCCCGTGCGATATGTATTCAGGCACGGGAGGTGTCATGCAACTGCCCTTTGAACTTGATCCGCAGATCATCCATCACATCATCTACAGCCAGGCCGGCTCCATCGGCAAGGCCATCATTGAGCTGCTGATGAACTCGGTGGATGCCAAAGCCTCCACGGTCACGCTGACACTGGACAAGACCGGCTTCCGCTGCCGGGATGACGGTGCCGGCTTCGCCAGCCGTGAGGATGTTATTCAGTACTTTGGTCGCTTCGGGACACCCCATGTGGAGGGGGACGCCACCTTTGGTCGCTTCCGCCTGGGGCGGGGCCAGATCATGGCACATGCCCGTACAATCTGGCGTTCCAATGGCTGGCAGATGCGGGTCGATACCCGCACCATGGGTTACCACTATGATCTGGAGCAGTGCGCCGCTGAACGGGGCTGCGCCATTGAGGGAGACTGGTATGACCCCCTGAGCGAAGAGGAGCTGATGTCCACAATACAGGAGATTCGCGACCTGGTGCGCTATACCCCGATTCAGATCGTACTCAACGAGCGCGTGATCTCTCGTGATCCGCGCCTTGAACAGTGGGACTATGAAGACGACATGGCCTACTACCGGGTCAGGGACGACGGGGCGGTCGGCATCTATAATCTGGGGGTGCTGGTCCGTCACGATCCGGGGCATGTGTTTGGCGCCGGTGGTCTGATCGTTTCCAAACAGGCTATTGATCTGAACGTCTCCCGTACCGAGATCCTGCGTAAGAGCTGTCCGGTGTGGAAAAAGATCGCGGCGCAGTTTGGCAAACTGACCGCCGAACTGACACAGCGCAGCGCCCATCGTAAAACCGAATCACGCAGAGAGCAGACGGCCAGGCAGTTGATGTCCGGGCATGCTGAGCTGGTGCGGCTGTACCACCATGAGGAGGTGATTACCCTCCTGCCGGGCAAACGTCATGTCAGCCTGGCACACTTTCTGCGCCATTGCTGGAGTGGTACGCAAGAGGGGAGCGTGTACAGCGTGGCCAGCTCTTCAGGTGTTCCTCGGGGAGAAGCCATTGCCAGTGCAGGCATCTGTACCATCGTTCATCCCCAGACCCTGACCCGCTTTGGGTGCTACAACGACACAGAGTTTCAGGAGGTACTGGTAAACATCCTGCACCTGGTTGCCGAGCGTGATCACGAGGGCCACCTCAACCTCGATCCCCCCGCCCTGTTGGATTTTAAGGTGTTGCATCAGGCGTTTGTTGAACGCACTCAGCTACTCTCAGAAAAAAGCCTGGATAAAGAAACCCGACGCGCCTGGGTCGCGCTGCGCTGGTGTCTGGTGCAGTACGCCCGGCTTTGTACAGGCTACGCCAACCGCTTTCATATCGTGCTCGGTGAATCGTCCTCAGCAGAGGCCTGGACCGACGGCGAAAGCTATATTGCTATTGATCGCAAGGTCGTGCAGCGGTTGAAGGGGCACCCATTACAAACCGCTGCCTACATCTTCAATCTGGTGGAGCACGAATTGGCCCATGAGGGCGACAGCATGGACTGTGGGCACGATGAAGCGTTCTATCAGCGTTTTCACGACCTCACGATCACCCATAGTCAGGACCGGCAGCGCCACCTGCACCAATTCCTGCGCAGATACACCGACAGCATGACCCGTGCCGATACCTACAAACCCCGTAGTGAAGCCTGGCGTGGACGGCACCTTGTCGATCTGGCCAGCCGACGCCGGCAAACGCGGGATATGTCGCCAGCCATTGAGAGCATCAGCGAAGGCGAGGCGATGCTGCTGGCCAGTCCGCCTGACGAGAACCTGGCCCTGATCACTCAGGTCAATGCCCGGCTGCAGCAGGTGCAGGCCCCACCGCCCGACTGGCATGCCGTGCTTCTACAGGCGCAGAAGGCGCAGGTTCAACGAGCCATCATCGAGCAGCAACAACAGCAACAGCGTCAACAACAGTGGGAGGAGGAACAGGCCGCCTGGCGCGCAAGCAACGCCGAGTTTGAGGCCATGCAACAAGCAGAGCGTACTCGTCTGGACCACTTGCGGGCTCAGCTGGCCAATATCCCGGAGCTGGATCAGGACACGCTCAAGGAGGCGCTTGATTATTGGGAATGTATGTGCGAGACCCCCGACACTCTGGACGAGGCCATGAAACAACTGGCCAGCCAGCCCTGGGCCATCTTCTGGCCTGAGCAGGAGCAGGAGAACGAACCGACACCCGAGAGCTATATCCCGGAAGAGGTGCGGCACTTGTTGCAGCCTGGAGAAACCTGGTGGTCTATACAGCGTAATGCCGCCGCTGCCGGCTTCTATCGCGAGGCCGATTATCTGCGCTGGCGTGAACAGCAGGATTAAGTGCCCTGGTCCAGCTGTCTTGCTGGGCCATTCCTCTATCTCTCCCGCTCCCGCTGCCAGTCAGGTTTCCCCCGCTACACGCTGATGAGCCAGAACTACACTGCCCGGCAGTGTTTCATCCAATCATTTAACGAGGGTGCCAAGCCATAGCCGGCGCATTGTTAAAGTGCTACTTTTACTTACGGATACATTCTGTGACTGTGTTAGAATCACGCGTTTTTTTGGAACAGGATGGATGCCATGGACTATAGTGAATATGAAGGCGAACGCTGTAAGGATGTCGATCTCTTTCACTTTGAGGAAGACTTCATGAACTTCAACGATCTGGCCAGAGCGAATGGGTTTACTTACTGGTATGCCCGTGACTTCATGTTTATGCTCGGCTACAGCTCGTACGAGACCTTTCGCAAAGTCCTCAATAAGGCCATGACCACCTGCCTGACACTGGACATTGACACGTCCGATAATTTTCAGCAGACCCACCGAACGCTGGATGGTAAAGAGGTCAAAGACTTCAAACTCTCGCGCTTTGCGTGTTATCTGGTCGCCATGAACGGTGATAACAAGAAAGAAAAAGTGGCTCAGGCGCAGGCCTTCTTTGCTGTCACGGCCGAAGCGATTCAGCGCTATGTAGACAATCCTGCAGAGGTTGAGCGTGTCCTGATCCGTGACGAGATTACCGCCCATGAGAAAACCCTGGCATCCACAGCCAAGGCTGCGGGCATTGAGACAGCCAAGGACTATGCCTTTTTTCAGAATGCGGGGTATAGAGGCATGTACAACATGAGCCTTACTCAGCTCAAGGAATATAAAGGACTGGCCCAGAAAAACCGCTCTTTGCTCGATTTTATGGGTAAAGAAGAGCTGGCTGCCAATCTCTTTCGTATCACCCAGACCGACCTGAAGATGAAGAATGAAGCTATTCAAGGTCAACGTCTGGCAGAAAATACGGCCAGGGAAGTAGGCTCTAAAATCCGCAAAACCATGTTAGAAATCAGTGGTATTGCCCCTGAAGATATGGCTTTGGCAGATGACATCAAGAAAGTGAAGACATCATTAAAACAGACTCATCGCGGTCTTAAAAAACTGGATAGTTAACCCTTCCTCTTGCGATTCCCCGTACAAGGCCCAGTGACGCTGCTGGGCTTACTCATCCTCAAAACCCTTCTTCTGCCAGTCAGGTTTCCCCCGCTACACGCTGATGAGCCAGAACTACACTGCCTGCTTCGTTAACCATGAAACAGCGCAGGATAACCGTATGAAAGACAACAGGATGACCCCTCTCATCAAACAGGCAATGCAGGATCATCATGTCGTGGTGCTGGTCGGCGCGCCGGGGGCCGGTAAAAGTGTCGCTGCCTATCAGGTACTGGATTTACCCATTGAATGGGATGCACTGGGGCGCCTGCAGGAATCGCCCACCCCTTTGATAACAGAGAATAACGTGATCCTGACTGATGTGATGGGTGAGCCCTATGCACTCAACATCGATTACCTCCAGCGTCACGGTGCAACCCCGGGCACATTCAAGATCATGATCTGCGCACAGGTACTGGAAGAAGCGCAGCCATTACTGGACTGCTTGCGGTCACTGGGCTATCACCGCTGCCTGATGATTCACATAGCGTCGTGGAAAACAGGGGAGGCGATGTCACGCAATCGGGTTAAACGCATACTGGATAACTGCACCACTACGCTATTCCCACAGCCTTAGCATTGCATAACGGAGGTCATCCCCGTGCAATCGCCGAACAAGGCCAGCGCGTCTCCATACATGTACCGGGCAAACCCTCTGAGCCTCCGTGAGCTTTTCCTGCTGTGTGCTCACCCTATTCCCCCAATACTACGGCCATCGTTCGGTGAGGTACTGCGATGGCCATCTACCATTTGATCCATCCCCGCTCCCATCTGTCCGGCCAGTACGGCATTGATACGCCCTGGCAGGTCGATCAGATTCGTCAGCTGCTGGCCTTCATCCAGCGCGTCCGGGATACGTTCCCGGTACTGCCGGGCATTGATGACGGTCTGTCCGAAGCCACCGCCATGTTGGTATTAGAGCAGGTGCTGCCCGGCTGTCGGGCACTGACCTGTAGCCTGTCCTGTTCTGCGGCAGCAGCCCGCAGGCAGCCCGTCGTCCCGGTCAATCTGGTGCAGGTGTGGTATGAGGTGGCCGCGGTCACCCCCATCACGACTCTTTATCAACTGAGCATGGCCATGGGTGTGGGTCTGTCGGATGTCAGTCATGCCCTGGCTCAGGTTCTGCTGCGACAGGCGGAGTCGGTCCACCACGCGGATTGGGAACAGGTGATGAAGTTACGCTGGATGGCTGCCGGGTATCCGGTACAGTCCGCATGGCATTGGCACACGGTCTATTCGCAGCCGTTATCAGGCCGTCTGTTGCAACGCACCCTGTGTGATCTGCTGCGCCTGGAGTCAGGGGTGGTCGCGACACTGGAGCCAGAGCAGACAGGCTCCGCTCCCATCCCAAGGGCTCAGGCCGACACATCCGATCCCACTGCTCTGCAGCTGGCACTCTTCCCGACGATCCATCCATCACCTCTTTCATCAAACAATATGGAGGCCCATCGTGGCACGAGGCGTTAATAAAGTTACCCTGATTGGTAATCTGGGCGCGGACCCCGAAGTCCGCTACATGCCCAACGGCACTGCCGTAGCCAACATTACCCTGGCAACCAGCGAAAGCTGGAAAGACAAACAGTCCGGCCAAGTACAAGAACGAACGGAATGGCACCGCGTGGTGTTTTTCGCCCGTCTGGCTGAAGTGGTCGGTCAGTATGCGCGCAAAGGGTCCAAGCTGTATGTGGAAGGTAAGCTGCAGACCCGTAAGTGGCAGGACCAGAGTGGTCAGGATCGCTACACCACCGAGGTCGTCGTAGACATGCGCGGCTCAATGCAGCTGCTGGACAGCCGTCCTGACAACGGCCAGGGAGCAGGCCCGGGCGGAAGTACGCCAAATGCCTCCGGTCGCCAGGGAGGAAATCCACAACAGCCCTACCAGCAACCTGCCTCACCCCTGCCCGATTACTCCGGCTACCCACAGAACAGCTTTGACGACTTTGATGATGACATTCCCTTCTAGGCAACCCCTGAAACAAGGGTGGAGTGCGGTGATGCTCAGTGCCGTGTGCTGGGCCGTCGCCCTGCCTGCACTCGCCACGCCATCAGCAGACAGTGCTGCGGCTGTTGGGTGTCTGGCACCCGACGGCATGCGCTATCCGCCGGGCAAACTCTATACCTTGAATCAGCACGAACTGGATCACCGCAAAGCAGCGGGTGAATGGGTCTCGGATGGCGATGCCATCCTAGCCCAGTGTCAGTTTTTGGTGGATGTGACGACAAGCCGACATCCGGCACCGGAGCAACGGCGGTATGTCTGGGTATCGTTTGAGTGGGGACAGTGAGTACTTGTGGCATTGCAGCTGGATATACAGGCAGCCGGCACGGATGTCAGAAAATTGGCGCAGCATATCAAACGCTGGGGGAAGGCGGAGCGGCAACCCATCAAGACTGTAGCAGCGGTCACTAAGGATGCTGGCTGAGAGGTTGGGAAAGGCAGAGAGACTGGGACAGGCTTTAGCATTTACCATCCACATATTAAAAGACAAGTCAATATGCTATGCGGCAGTATGTGTTCTGCTGCCTCAGTTTTTGCTGCTGAGTGATTCCACTGGAATCACTTAGCCAAATTCGGGTCAGCTACAAATGCCACAAATAAGTGACCATGGGTTAGTAAAGTGATGACACTGTCATCACTTAGCCAAATTCGGGTCAGTTGAGGCAATATCCCTCCCTCCTCTATTTCCTTACTCTCAGCCTGTCTCTGAGGGTTTTCTGCTGAGTTGCTGGCCGTTGTTGAACACACTGCGTAGCGGCAGTCGGACGTAGATCCTGCGCCACTTTCTCGATTTTTCTTGCTCGTGTTTCGTTCCTATTTTCGCTTTGTCATTCAATCAGGAGTGTGTTCATGTCTGATTCTGCTATTTCCGTGACATCCCCCCAGCTGGGCGCACTGCGCTCGACCATCACTATCCAGTTACATACTCACCACGCTTGCCGCCTGTGGGAAGGGGTCAATATTAACGGCGACAATGCAGCGGATGAGTCCAATACGCGCCCGTTCAGTCGCCCCGGAATGCGAGTATTTATGTCCAACATGCATCAGGCTCAGGTCGCATCAGGAATGTACGATCCCTACGCTGACAAACACATGTTGGACATCGAGCAGGCTATCGCAAAAGCCCGTCAGGCCCTGCTTGAGCAGAAACAAACCATTGCCGCGGTGTTAAGCCAGGTACCCTCGTCGATCTCGATGACAGATAACTTGTCGGTAAGCCCAAGGCAGTTTCCGGTGATCAGCGCCACGCCGCTCGCGTTCCAGGGTAGCTACCTGGTGTCGGATTTTGACGAGCTGGTTCGTGCTATTTTGTTGGCCAGCCATGTGGGGCTGATCGGCAACAGCGACAAGAACGCCTTGATACGCGACGCGGCCCGGGTGGTGCGCAGTGTGTTTGATAAGTCGCGACGCTATCGATTCACTGGATTGACGAGAGCAGATTATGTGCTCGGCGGTGCAAAAGTGTTGGCCACCATCGAGCGCCACGGCGAGCTGTCGACAGCGATACTGGACGGCACCCTGCGCTCACAGTTCTCCCCTCCTCTGCCCAAAGCACAGCTGGATGCCATGAATGAGGCGCTGGCAACGCGGGCAGGTCTGGCCGCCGGACACCCCCCGATCAACACAGTGACTGACGCAGTACCTGCTACCGAAGAGCTGAATGACGCGGGTGAGGAAGTGACTGGGGCAGTGATCAATGGAGCTACGAAGATGACTGAGGCAGGGGTATCTGACATCGAGGCCGAGGCGTGATTCGCGTCTACACCCCCGCAAACGATGTCTCCCCAGAGCTGCTGTCACAGGCCGCAAACGTTCCCTCCCTAAAAGGCCTTTTTCCTTTTAAGGGTAAGGGGAGAATCGCGCTATTGGGTGTGCAGGCCGAGGAGTCCCGTGAGGGGCTCCTGGTCCTGGGTCGGTATATCGTCCGGCAGTCGGAGGAGTTGAACTATGTCTGGCAGCTCGGTGCGATTCTACGACTGCAGCGGGCAGGATCTGGGGCAACTTTTCTGCGCTGGCGTTTGCCGGATCACCAAGCTGGGCAGAGTGGCGTACCGTTGTGGGCGTCGGTCATGCAAAAACAGGTCGATGCCAGCGTGCGTCGGTCACTGCTGGCTATGGAGCAGGATCGTGTGGCGTTCAATCTGCAGATGAGTATCTGCAGCACGCTGATCCGGCAGGCTACCGATGGGCTGACGAAGATGGAGTCGGCAGAAAACGTGTGGAGTGAGGAGCGGGTATGACTGATAAAAACTCACGCGGGAGTATATTGGATGATCTGGATCAGTTTTTTGGCACGCTGGGCGTGTTGATCGCATGTGTGATCATCTGCTGGGTCTTCATCATTCCTGGTTGGCACAGCCGGGTAGATGCAGGGCGTGTTCAGCTACATGAGGTGTCCGAGCAACTGGAGCATCATCCGCTAGTTAAACAACTCAGGGATGCAAGTGTGGTTCGCATTGAGTCAGAGTCATCGGGATTTGAACCTGGTACAACGACAGCCACTGTGACATTGCGCGATGGAGCAGAACGAGTGATCGAATTTCAAGCGTTCGCGCTATTTGATGTATTTCCGGGTGAGAGCATCACCAGTCGCACAGGCAGCGCGTTTGTCGCACGCTGCATTGCTCAGCATCTGGTCATTGATCTTCAGGAAAAGACGCCTGTCGTCACCGTCACAAAGGACTGTGGCCATTACGAGAACCGGGATACCGTACCGCCTGCAGCGATGATGTCGATAGCGAAAGTCGCAGTGGATCAGGTGCTGAACAAGATATTGCTCGGGCTGCCTCTGGTAGAGGCTCACACCCAAGTCAGCCAGTAGCTGAGGCGGCGCCCGGCCCCTACGGGGCTAGCATGTCTGTGGGTGTCCTACCGAACGCCCCGTGGGGTGGCTGGGCACCGCTGGCCCCTGCGGGGCTGGCATCACGTCTGGCCACTGCGTGGCCGGTGGTGCGATTCGTTCCGTGTTTTCCTCCTGCCCTTCCGTTGCTTTCTGCCGCTGCTGATGAGTTGTCTGTGGCGGCATTCCTTCCTGTTCCCGTGAGGGTTCTCTGCGGTATTTGTCGCTGTCTTTTCTGATCCTGTGCCTCGTTGATATGTGATGTGCACAGGGGATGAGGTGGGGAATGCAGCTGATTTTGTGTGAGAAGCCCAGTCAAGCAAAAGAGATCGCCGCACTCGTTGGCGCAAGCAAGCGCGGTGAGGGGTGTTTGCTGGGGAATGGCGTCATAGTGACCTGGTGTATAGGCCACTTACTGCGGATGGCGGAACCCGACGAGATTAACCCAAATTGGAAAGAATGGCGCCTGGAGCAGCTACCCATGATCCCGGGCGAGTGGTCCATGCGGGTGGACGCTGACAAGGCAAAGCAATTCAAAGCGATTAAGTCTCTGTTAACTCAAGCCACCTCAGTAGTGATTGCGACAGATGCGGGGCGTGAGGGGGAGATGATCGCCCGTGAGATCATTGAGCACTGCAACTGGCGCAAAGGCCCTGTGCATCGGTTGTGGGCTTCTTCTCAAGATGAGGCTACGTTGCGCAAAGCGCTGGCATCACTGTTGCCCGGTGCCTCCAAGGAGCCCCTGTACTGGTCGGCATTGGCCCGATCACGAGCCGACTATATCGTCGGTATGAACATGACCCGCCTGTACTCGCTGCTGGCAAAGCAGCAGGGTTATCAGGGGGTGCTATCAGTCGGGCGTGTGCAGACGCCTACGCTGGCACTGGTGGTCGCGCGGGATCGGGAGATCGCCCGCTTTGTATCAAAGCCGTTTTTTGAGGTTGTGATCACGGCAGACGGAGGCCATGGCCGCACCTTTGCCGCGCAGTGGTTACCCGTGGCCCAGGTGGCAGATGAGGAGGGCCGCTGTATTAACGGCCCGATTGCGCAGCAACTGGCTGCCCGACTCCGGGGGCAGGCGGCACAGGTCGCTTCTGTGGAGGTAAAGCGAATGCGGGAGCAGCCTCCCCTGCCCTTTAGCCTGAGTGCCTTGCAGCAGATCTGTGATCGTAAATTCGGGTTCGGCGTTCAGCAGACACTGGATATCGCTCAGTCGCTGTATGAGAAACATAAAGCCACCACCTATCCACGCAGTGATTGCCGTTATCTGCCGGTGGCGATGCTTGAGGAAGTAAAACCCGTCCTGCAGGCACTGGCTCAGTCTGATCCGTCCCTAGGGCCACTGGTGATGCAGCTGGACAGTCGGCTGCGGTCAGCTGCCTGGAATGATGAGAAGGTGAATGCCTCAGACCACCACGCCATTATTCCGACGATGGGAGTGATTGATCTGTCAGCGATGACCGAGGACGAGCGCCGGGTGTATGAACTGATTCGTCTTCATTACCTGATGCAGTTTATGCCTGCTCACGAGTATGACCGGACTGAGGTGATGCTGGTCGCGCTGGGGCAGCAGTTTAAGGCTGTGGGCAAAGTGATCGCCGTTACCGGATGGCGGGCGCTGATGGCAAAGTCTTCTGCGGCGGAGTCTGATGAGGCTGAGGATAGCGATGCCGGTGGGCAGGAGTTGCCGCCGTTGGAGCAAGGACAAGTTTGCCCGGTCACCGATGCCCAAGTCGTGGAGAAGAAGACCACGCCGCCCAAATTTTTTACTCAGGGAACGCTGATTGCCGCGATGAAAGGCATTGCGCGTTATGTGGCGGATCCACGCCTGAAGGCCAAGTTGAGCGAGACGTCTGGCATCGGTACCGAAGCCACCCGGGCGGCCATTATCGAGGGGCTGATCAAACGGGGGTTTCTGTTGAGCAGTAAGCGGTCGGTCAAATCCACGGACGCAGCACAGTCGCTGATTGATGCTCTGCCCCAGCCGCTCACTGATCCCGGGACCACGGCACTGTGGGAGCAGGCGCTGTCGGCCATTGAGCGGGGTGAGCTGACACTGGATCAGTTTGTGGCCACTCAGGCGCAATGGATCACCCATCTGGTCAATGAGGCACGTCAAGCCGGTCGCGGGGCGTTACAGATTGCCGCTACTCCTACACAGGCCTGTCCGTTGTGTTCCGCGCCCATGCGCAAGCGCAGTGGCGCCAATGGCCCGTTTTGGGGCTGTACTCGTTACCCTGACTGTAAGGGGGTAGTCGATAGTGGAGGCAAGAAGAAGCGGGCACGCAAGAAGGTGGAGGGCACGGCATGACGTCAGGGTTCATGGGTTGCACTGCTCACTTTTGCTGGTAATAATGGCCTTACAAAACGTTGACCGCTGACGTCCAATAGCGGCTCCCAAAGACGCAGCCTGAGTGAGAGTGCGTCGCCCGATGTCCGATGTGGGTTCCAGGCAAGATCAACAAACAGGGGAACGAGGTTCCCGTACCGACGACGGTCACTGCCTTCCTCTGTTTGTTTCCTCTCGCGATTTTCGTTTTTCTGCTCTTCTGATGGGCAGGCATACCACCGAAGTTTTCTGCCGTATGTGATTGATGGCAGTGCACTTCGGGGTGTGCCTCTGGCCCTGTTGTTCAACGCTGTGCCTGCCAGCTGCTGCAGGAGCCGTTTGTGTGGGGATCCACGCCATTGATCAGGCCGCGGGCTACGATACCGGCCAGCAATCGACAGATTGCAGTAGCCATCCTTTTCCTGTCGCTCTGTTATCCGCTGTTGTGTTTTTCTACTGCTGTTGTACGTGATTCGTTGTATCTATCCCTTCCCATGATGTGAGCGGCGGCGCTGCTGCCGCTTACCCTACCCTGCTGTATCCCGTCCCGACGCTTCGTTGTGGCGCTGTGTGTCGCTATGACGTCGCCCTACCTTGTTTCCCTATTTTGATTATTTTGCTTTTTTTTGATGTGTTGTTGATGGGGGAAGCCCTGTCTGCGGGTTAATCCTCATCGATGAGCTGAGGGTTGGCCGATGTGCGTTGACTTGACTTCCCTCGGTGCGGCGGAAAAAATGGCCGCACGTTATCAGTCTGATGACTGAAACCCAGTCGCTACACCTAAGGCGGCGATCCATCTGCGGGTGGATGGTGATTTGCGTGGACAGTATCTCGGCTCATGGCTACGGCACGCACTGGCACTGCCAGCTGATACCATTTTCTCTTTCTTACGTTGTACTGCACTACTTTGGTCCGGCCCCTATAGGGGTGTCCGGGCATGACTTTTCCGCGTTTCTGTCCGTCAGGCATGCCGTCCTGAGGGCGCTACCCTGTCGGCCTTCTGATTAAATGGGCTCGACAGGTGACCTTGTATGTCTACTCAACATCGTTCTCACGCAACGGTTAGCAGATCGCATTCAGTGATCTGACTGATCATCCATTTTCGTTATTTCGACATTTCGTTATCACCCTGCTGGGAGTCCTCCTCCCTTCAGGGGCATGGCTTCCTCAGGGTTCATTTCGTTCCGAACCTTTTGGAGGCTCTACCATGACTACTCAAAACGCTTCTCAGTTTTTCGATTTACACACTTCTGGCATTGGCTATATCAACCGCATTCGCCTGGTTGAGCCAAAAAAAGGAGAGCCCTTCTGGGCCTGTTCTATCGCCGCCTTGCGGGGTGATACGAACAATGTGGAATACACCTATTTCGATGTCCGCGTGCCGGGCACCGAAGCGGCACGTTTGATCGCTCGGTGTCAACAAGCGGTGGAGGCTGGCAGCAAGATGCTGATCAGTTTCAAGATCGGTGACATCTACCCTGACGTATTCACCTATTCATCCGGTGATCGTAAGGGTGAAACAGGTGTCAGTCTGAAAGGCCGTCTGCTCATGATTCGTTGGATCAAGAAAGATGGCGAAATGATTTACCAGATGCCTAAAGCGGACGACGCGAGCGGTGCTCCTGCTGATACAGCAGGCACACCCGGTGCTAACGCGGCATAACTACTCAATCCATTTTGCTTCACAGTCATTGGCCCAGTTCTGATCTCTGATCGGTACTGGGTCTTTTTTTGTCTGATCAACTGCTACCCAGGGGAATAACCGTTTCCCCTGGGGCACGGCTATTCCCCATGCTGGAGGAATACCGTGGTAACCACTCAACCAAAACGTACTGACCTGACCCGAGAAGACCGTGCTTTTCTTTTGCAACTCCAGCGTGGGTTGAGGAGTGAAATGGCAGGGTATTTCGATCAGCAGTTTAGTCGCTGTACGACCCCGCTTATCGGCGCTTATGTTGCGCTGCAGGGTAAAAAAATCCTGCAGTACGACAAGCAGCGACCGTGGACATGCAAGGCCACCCCTCACTCCGTGCCCTACCAGGCACCGCAGTATCTGGAGCTGGAGGCATTGCAGTCCTGGGGGATCGCCCTGAAACATACGATCTGGCTGGATAACCTCTGTGATGAGGGCGTCTATTTTGGGCAATTTGTCCCAGAGCAGGTGTTAATCATGAGTCGTTGTGGCGAAGTAATTCAGCGTCATGACGGCCAATGGTTTGATAGTTACCTGCCCATAGCAGATCTACCACTTCATGAAGCCATGGCGAAGGCGCTGGATATCCAGCGCATTAACGAGCGACGCGAAGGCAATTACAACACTGCGAATAGATTATTGATTGAGGCCCAGCGTCTTCGCGAAGCCGTTTCAATGTCCCGACTACACTGGCAGTTACATGAGCTGAAGCAAATCCACGCGGTGACGCGCTGGATGCAAACTGCTCGGTAACGCATTTTTCTTTCGCTTTTTCATTACACCACCACTGGGGGAAACGCTTTCCCTCATGGGGTGAGTGTTTCTCCTGGCCATCCTTGAACCCTGGAGATCCACGATGAAAGCCCTATCCACTACTGCTACTGTCCGTATCCGCTCCACTTCCGACCTGACTGATGACGACAAACGCTGGCTGGCCCAGCAACGTCGGTCTCTTGAACTGGGTACCGATATGTATCTGTTCAAACATCTGGGGGTGCTTCGGCACTGTCGGGTGGTGGTTCTGTCGGATGACAGTCCTTTTCGTTATGTACCCCTGCCTCACCAGGTGTTCACGGCACAGGCCATGAGCCTGGCCATGGCGGCGGTGATGGGATCGATGTTCCGTGAGGTGCGTATCGAGTCCGTTCGCGATCCCTGGACTGGCTACGACATCAGCGGCTACGGCTGTTTCCTGTCGTTCGACGGCGAAAGCTGGTGTTCTTCGGTTCGCTGGATCCGTGAATATGAACGGATTCGGGAGGAACTGGAGAGCACGGTACTGCATCCGTATTACACCCAACGCGAAGTATGGAGTGATCGCCCATGGCGAGCTCAGGTGGTCAATGCCCATCATGGGTTTGATCTGTCTGACATCGATGATGACGTGAACTGATCGCTCCTACGCTTATCCATTTAACCAACCACCCTTGGGGGAAATGCTTCCCTCTGGGGGTGTTTCTCCTGGTCATCCTTGAACCCTGGAGATCCACTATGCGCATTCTCTTTATTTCAGCGTTTGCCTCTGACACCTCCGTGCTAACCGGACAGCCCAAGCAACAGTGGCTGGCCGAGGAGCGCCATGTGATCGCTCAGGCGCTGGACAGAATGAAGCAGCATTTAGAGGCTGCGCAATCCTATCTGGACGAAGGCGATACTCAACAGGCCCAGTGCTTCGCATACGCTGCCGGGGAGGACGCATGGGAAGCCATGCAGGCCTTCCCCACCGCGTTAAACCTGTCTCCGGTGCTGGCTGCGGCATTTGAACGTAGCTGGCACGAGTGTGAGCGAAAACACCTCAGTTGGGTCAAGGGCATTGCCTATGAGCCCGAGGTGAATGGTGCGATCTGTCTGACGCCGATCACGGTGTGAACGGATAGCTCCGACACCTCTCATTAACCCTTTCACTACCACCCCGGAGGCACCCATTCCCTTCGGGGACAGGTGCTTCCCGTTATCCATTGGAACCTTCGGGAGCATGCTATGACGTCAACTACCTTTCCCGCACACACGGTTAACACCGTCACGCCGGTGTCTGAGGTGATCGTGCCTGGTTGCCTGATCATCATTGACAGCACTATTACGCTGGATGTGGTCTGCCCACCGTACTGCACGGCGCCGATACGTCTTTCGTCGCAGGCGACTATTGATCTCAACGCCTCGCTCAGTGTGGCTGAGGCGATGAGGGACGCGGAGGGGCATTTCCGATACCTGCGCCATCTGGCACAGGTCAGTGTGGAACAGGCTGGACCGCATGCCCCTGTTCTTCTTCCTGTCAGCATGACCATTCGCAGTCAGGAGGCCAGTTTCAGGGGCGTGAATTTTCAACGCTACCAGGACGGCCAGTGGGAAGAGGACTATGCCCTGATTCCCCCTGAACGATGGCGTGTGACGCAGGAGAAGATCGACTTCTTCGGTCGCACCTGCAGTGAGCTGATCAGACACGGTGACCCACTTGAGGCAGCGGACTGGCAGGGTCGGGAAGCCGTACTGGCTGACCGGCTCAGGCTCTCCCGTCTTGTGGCGGGTGAACCTGCCTGATCTGTTTCACGCTTTTTTCACTTTGAACCTTCGGGAGAACGTTATGAACTCAACTATCGCCAGGGTGAACGCGGCGCAAACAGTGACGTGTCTGTGGGATGTGATCGTGCCCGATGGCCTGATCGTCATTCACAGTGACATCGCTTTTGAGCTGGGCTGTGCACCTTATTACTCCGGTCCCCTGCGTACCCGTACCACGATCCGTCTGCCTCTTCAGGCGTCGGTCAAGGTGGCGGAAGCGATGCAGGTCGCGGAGGGGCATTTCCGGGAAATGGCACGTCTGGCTCAGGTCAGAGCGGAGCAACATGGCCCGCATGCCCCTGTTCTTCTTCCTCAGTCCATGGAGATTGTCAGTATGGACCCTGTATGCGAAGGCGCGGTACTCCAGCGCTACATCCAGGGGAGCTGGCAAGACAATGTGGCACTGATTCCACGTGAGCAGTGGCTGGCTACGCAGGCACAGATGGATCAGATCAGCGATACCTGGGTATCGCTGATCCATCAGGAACAGTATGCCGAGGCATCGGCCTGGCAGGAGAAAGAGCATCGGCTGCGTGAGCAGCTGAGCTTGTCCTGTGTACTGGCCGGTGAGCCTGCGATTCAACAATGGGGACGTTTGCCGGGTTCACCTGAACCTGCCTGACGTCTGACTACACGCTGACGTTTCACATTAACCATCCCTGGGGGAAACACTCCCCCAGGGGTGTTTCTCCGTCTACTGTTTTGGAGAACACCATGATGAATTCACCTGCTCGTACTACTTCGTTCACCGCTGTCACGCTGTTTCAGGCAACACCTCGTGCTCCACAGGAGATCGAGGCGCTGAAACTGCGCTGGCGTCAGGGTGGCCGGTTGTGGAATATCGAAAACTCAGACGGTTTTGAGGCTCACTTTGTGGAGCTGCTGGCCTATAGGCTTGAGTGTGAAGCGAACTCTTACGTAAAACGGAAAGAGCAAGCGGATCAGCATGAGCTGACCTTGTTGGCTGATCGTTTGGGGTGTCCTGACAACCTGGCTTTGGCCCGGTATGTGCTGAACCTGGAACGCGCTTTACTGCGCTTTGAAGAGCCCGGTCTGCGTCTGCAGTCCGTGCGCTGATCAGCGCTCCTCTCTCGTTACTGCTTTTCTTTCACTGCCCATGGGGATCTGTCCCTATGGGCAGATTCCCTGCCGGCGCAACCGGGGTATTCACCCCAGAGGCCCGTTATGGATGCCACTGTTCTGTCACTTTTTCAGTTCGCCGCCATGCTCATGCAGCGACGCGCTGCACAGTTTCCCATATATAAGTTCACGCACTCGGCCATGTTCTGGCCAGAGTGCCCCTGGGCTGAGCCCGGGGAGTGTGCCGTCGACTGGCGTTTGTTCGGTGGGTTGTCACCCACGGAAGTCGCTGCACTGTCCTCTACGGAGCGGCAGTGTGTGATGGATCTTTCTCTGTCACCCGTCTGGCAGCAGTGCGTCACTACGCTGTTTGCAGAGATGGATGTCTGGCTGTCATCAGAGGTGGCAGCTGCATGAGTTTCTCTCTCAGTGCGGAAGAGCGCGCGATTATTGATCAGGCGAAAGCCATTCTGATGGGGGCCCTGCGCGAGCCAGGTACCGCGATTCACGAACCGGACGCAGCACGCGATTATCTGCGGCTGCAGCTGGCCGCCCGTGAGCGTGAGGTGTTTGCAGTGCTGTTTCTTGATACCCGACACAGGGTCATCCGTTACGACGAGCTGTTTTTCGGCAGCCTTGATGAAACGCCGGTGTACCCACGTGAAGTGATCAAGCTGGCTCTGCAACGCAATGCTGCAGCGGTGATCTTTGCACACAACCATCCCAGCGGGGATGCTTCGCCCAGTGACGCCGATATCGACTTAACCCGACGCCTTAAGGAGGCGCTGGCACTGGTAGATATCCGTGTACTGGATCACATGGTTATAGGCCGTGAATCTGTCACCTCTATGGCAGAACTCGAACTGTGTTAACTCAACCACTCAACATAACCTTTGGAGGCCACCATGGCTGAACTGACTCAACCAATGACCCAGACGCAATACCTGCAACTGCAGGCAGAGTATGAACAATTGGACCTCATATGCGCGATGGGCCAGGAGACCGACGATACGTTTCTGCGTATCGCCGAACTCAACCGTCTGATGGACGACTCGCCATGGACATTGGTCCCCGGCGAGGGATGTATTCTCAAAACCCAATGGGATGCGCTGTTGGCTGCGTCAGCAGCAAACTGATCCTTTCTCTTTGGTCGTGATAAACGACGTGATGCACGGCTCCTTCGGGGGCCGTTTTTGTTTTGGTGGGGCTTAATGACGTGTTTTGTAACCCTGAAACTTTGTAACTCAGCGGTATTTGTCTATATGATTTATATTGTCACGCTTAATATAAGCCACCAGCACCACCGCACGTTGCGCTATGAATGCATTCGGGACGGGAGAGACGGCTACGGAGAACGATGATGATACCGACTGACTACCATGACGATCCTAAACTCACTCTGCTGACAGAACAGCTGTATGAGCTGCAGGTGCCTGCCAGCGTGTGTTTGTATGTGTTGTTGCGGAAACGCGGTATCAAATTAGGTTTTCTCGCTGATTTTGTCGGTATGCCCCGCTCTACGCTGATAGATAAGCTGGAGATACCCAGCCATCGTCGCCCCGAGATCTATACCCGTATGCAGCTGGATGTTCGTACCGCGCTGGGGGTCGATATGATCGGCATCTATCAGGAGGCGGTGTTTGGTGGTGCAGGCTATGCCTATGATTACCCTGCTGTTGTGGCGGCACTGTACGAGGCCAATGTTGAAGGGCCAATCGTCCTGTATGTCCTGTTTAAGTTGTTGCAACAACACCGCGGTGAAGCGGAAAAAGAACGGATGGTCGCTTCCCTGCTACAGCAGGTTGGGATGGATCACGGTAGTAGTAATCCGGGTACCTTTTTAGGATTGAAGCTCGGTGGGCATGCCGCACTGACACAGCTGCTGGCCGATATTTTCGGGGTGGATGTCGCCGCCCTGTATGGCAAAACGAAGACCTCATGGCCCAAACGGGACACTTCAGAGTGCGCTATTGATCCTGAGCAGTTGGTCGCAGAGTTACCCGGCAGCTATTACTCGGCCAAGTCGATGGAAGAGCTGGATGCCCAGCGTTTGGACGAGTACCGCCAGATGATTTCCAGGGGCCGTAATGCACTGGAGGTGGCGCGGGAGATGCTGAGTCACAATGTCATGATCAGAGATATTGCACTTGTGGTCGGCAAGTCTTCTGAAAATATATGTATGCAAATTCCCAAATCTGAGCGTGACGCACTACGCCGCCAGGGTATCGAGCGCACGGCCACGACCTCCAGTTAACCCGTTAATCCTTTTTTGATGTTGTTGACCGAATGGGGCTCCGCGTGAGCCCCATTTTGTTTTTTGGGGCCATAAACCCTCGCTTGCTCCGTTAGGTTTGTTTACTGACGCGCTCAGTCGCCTGCGGCACTGTGCCTCGCACAACGTTGTCGCGAGGTTCATATGTACACCCCTATCCGCTATCGCTATCCGATCATCGCTATTGCGCTGGCCGTACTGGCTGGCTGCGCCCAGCAGCAACCTAAACCTACCCCTGAACCCGTATCGGTCAGCCCCTACCTGATAAATCCTGATGTCTACGCAGGTCAGGTGCCGGGTGTGGCGCCGAGTGCGTCTCCCAGTACCGTGACCTACGGCCGGTATACCCAGGTGTCGGTCGGTCCCAACGCCGCGCAAATTGATCTGATGGCGCAGATCGTCGACATCCAGATCCCCACCTCGATGTCGCCCACACTGGGCGATGCTGTGCGTTATGTCCTGGCCAAGTCGGGCTACTCCCTGGCGGCGCCTTCCTCCGTGACCGACCCGCTCTATACCGCGGAGCTGCCTGCACCGCTTTACCGCATTGAGTCGATGACACTCCGGGATGCACTGCAGGTGCTCGGAGGTCCTGCCTGGCAGGTGCAAGTGGATGAATTGCACCGCATGGTGCAGTACGTGCCACGCCCAGGCTATGCCGCGTCGGCAGAGGTGGTGGATGTCAGCGCGCCGGCGCTGGCGACAGTGACGGTGGGTCAGGTGAGTGAAGCCGGCGCGGTGGGTGAGATGGGGGCCGCCTCGGTGCCCTCTCCTGTGCGTCCGCGTCGTCAGTCCGGTGAGCAGTGAGGAGCACGGCCATGAGTCAGGATAATCAACCCTCTGCACTGGATGTGCTCGATGACAACCAGCCCATTATTCAGCAGGCACCTCATCAGTCGTCGATAGCGGCGGAATCCCATCGTGGTGGGCGTGCTGTATCGCGCTCCGGTAACGGCCTTGCCGTACTGGCGCTGTTCTCGGGGGTGCTGGCGTTAGCGGTATCAGGTTTTGGCATCTACCAGAACCTGCAACTGGGTTCGAGCGACCGGCAACAATCAGCGGTAATTAATGCTCAGGCCCAGGCGGTGGAGAAGGAGTTGAATGAGCTTCGCAGCTATACCACGGGTCTGGAACAGAAATTGACGGCATTGTCGTCCACCTCAAATGGTCTGGTCGGGCTGGCGAGTCGAATCGATCAACTGGAGCGCAGCCAGGGAGCCGGCAGTGCCATGACCGAGGAGTTACACAAGGCGCTGGCCGGACTCGGTGACCGTCTGGGAGTGGCGGAATCATCACTCACGGTGATGTCGGCCCGTCTCGATGCGCAGTCTGCTCAGGTGGAGGCCAATGCCGCTGCCGCTGTTCAGGCACGGCAGGTCACGGTGGCTTCTGCAAAAAAGCCGGTGACCCGCACGAGTAAGCCACGGGTCCTGACGCCCCCCTTTGTGGTACTGGGGGCTGAGGTGCGGGGCGGTGAGTCCTTTTTATCCGTCGCGCCCTCGGCGACCTCATCGTTATCGCAGGTCGTGTTGCTGAAAGTGGGGAGCGTGTATTCCGGCTGGAAATTGCAGTCACTGGGTGATGGACGCGCTGTATTTAACGTCAGCGGGCGTAGCCAGGAGGTGGCGTTATGACGCCGCTAAAGTGGCTGGTAATGGGAGTGTCGCTGTCGGTTGTGGGTCAGTGTCTGGCAGGTTCTGTGGGTACCTCTCGCGCGGAAACGTCACAGATGACCCAGTCTCAGGGGGCGCAATCACAAGCCGTCGATTCCTCTGCAACCGCAGCGGAGTGGGGGCTGAGCGCCGGTGAGTGGACGCAATATCAGCAGGCCATGGCCGGTCAGCGGGGGATCTGGTCGCCGGGGCTGGACCCGATTACCACCCTTGGGGTCACCGCTAAGACAGACGCAGAGAGACGGCGTTTCGCCGAGCTGTTTGTCAAAGCCGAGGCGGTGCGGGTGGAGAAAGAACTCGCCTTCCAGAAAGCGGTTGATGCGGCCTGGGCACGGCTACTCCCCACCACGCAGCCCATCATGGGGCTGGCCAGTTCGTCACCTGCTTCTTCAGCGTCACCTTTTGGTCAGCCTGCGGTGCCATCGGTGGGGGTGATGAGCGCCGGACGAGTCTCATTATTTGTGCGTGATAACTGCGTGCTCTGTGATCGTGAGCTGAAAAAGCTGCTGAGCCAGAACCGCCCGATCGACATCTATCTGGTCGGCAGTGAGGGTAACGACCGAACCATTCAGTTGTGGGCACTGGCACGGGGGATCAGCCCCGCCGCCGTCAAGTCAAAGCAGATCACCCTCAACCATGATAACGGCACCTGGGCATCCATGGCCGGAGCTGCTCATGCCGGTGATTTGCCCGGTCTTATGCAACAGGTCGCCGGTGAGTGGCGAATCGTGCACGAATGAGGCCGGTCACTGTGACGGCCGCTCTCCTGCTCTGGGGCATTTCACTGTTGCCTGGCGTGGCGACAGCTGCCCGTTTTGTGCCTCCGCCGTCGTTTCAGATGGTAGCCCAGGAGGCAGCCGTTCCCGATGTGCTGCTGTACGCCCTGACGCAAACCGAGAGCAATGCCGGTTTGGTGGATGGCAGCTTCAGTCCGTGGCCATGGACACTGAATGTCGCGGGTAAAGGGTTTCGTTATCACTCCCGTGCTGAGAGATGTTAACGACTCGTGTAGGCAAGAGCCGTCTGGTTGAGCTGGCCCTGCGGCAGGCGCTGGATGAGGATCGCCCTCCCCGCCCCACGTCACTGCATGCGGATCCTGCCGGCATGGCCGAAGAGGGGCTGGCGTTCAGCCAGGCCTGGGCCCGGCTGAGCATGCACCCGGATCTGTCGCGCTGCGCATCCGGGGTGGCCGCACAGGTGGTGGAAGATGCGTCCAGGGCGTTGATTCCGCTGGTGCGCCGGGCACGGGGGGTACTGGGCGAATCAATGAGCAATACGGATCTGCAGGCGGTGATGTGTGATCGCTCAGGGTTGTTTGCCCTGTGTGAACGATATACCGCGCACTACCTGGATGTGATGCAGCCCCTCACCTGGATGCTGGTGTCCGACCGGCAGGCACAGCTGCACCGCTCTGCCATTCCCCGTGAGTGTGCGGGACGGGATGCTCGTATGATCGCCATCGTGCAGCTGGTTCGGGAACGGCAACTGCGGATAGATGATGGGCTCTGTGCAGCGCTGATACGGCTGCTGGGGTTCAGTGCCGAGCGGGTGTGTCTGTTACTGACGGCAGCACAGGCATTGTTGGCTGACGAGGGAGCAGAGGCGTGACCGACAAGCATGTTATTGAGTCGTTGCTGCGCCCGGCGGTGGAGCTTAATACCGTGGCAGTGGCCGTATCTGCGGCCTTTGTGTCTGCCACCGCGCCCTGGTCGCTGGCTCTCACGCCGTCGGTAGGCTACGGGGTGGCGTGCGGCTTTGGTGTACTTGCCTGGGTGCGCTGGAATGAGGCGTCGGTGGTACTGCGCTACCGCCGTAATATGCGTCGCCTGCCCACGTTTGAAATGACGAGCACTCAGATTCCGACCAGTCGTAGTGGGTTGTATTTGGGCATGGGCTTTCGCTGGGATCAGCGTCATACCCAGCGGCTGCATTCTGCCCTGGAGCCCGAGGTACGCAAGTACGTCGAACAGCCGGCAGCGTGGCATAAGGCACGTCGTCTGGAGGCGCGCCTGGGCGACTCCGACCGCCTGATCGCCCGCAGCATTGTGCGGCTACTGAGCTGGGATCATGTGATCAATCCGGTACGCCCCTTGCCGCCGGTGGGTGGCAGCCCGCTGTATCACGCGGTGGAGCCAGATGAACATGAGGTGCTGTTGCCGCTCCGTGAGCGCGTCGGTCATACCCTGGTACTCGGCACCACCCGCGTCGGTAAAACCCGACTGGCTGAGTTGATGGTGACCCAGGATATCCGTCGCGGGGAAACCACCATTTTCTTTGACCCTAAAGGCGACGCTGACATGCTGCTGCGCATGTGGGCCGAGGCTCGACGGGCGGGTCGTGAGGATTCGTTTTATGTGTTTCACCTCGGCTGGCCAGAAATCTCAGCCCGCTATAACGCCGTGGGACGTTTCGGGCGTATCTCGGAGGTGGCCAGCCGTATCTCCGGGCAGCTGTCGGGGGAGGGCAATAGCGCCGCATTTCGCGAATTTGCCTGGCGCTTCATCAATATCATCGCACGGGCCCTGGTGGCGCTGGGGCGGCGACCCGACTACCTGCAAATCAGTCAGCACGTCGTCAACATCGATGCCCTGTTTCTGGATTACGCCACCTGGTATTTCCGTGATGACCCCGAGGCCTTCAAAACCATCGCGGATATGGAAGGCCGCATTAACGAAAAAAATACGCCACGCCATATGCAGGGGAGAGAGAAACGCGTCATTGCGCTCGAACAGTTCCTGACCATGAAGCGCATTTATGATCCTGTCATGGATGGCCTGAAGTCAGCCGTGCGCTACGACAAGACCTATTTCGACAAGATCGTAGCATCGTTGCTGCCGCTGCTTGAAAAGCTCACCAGCGGCAAGATCGCGCAACTGTTGGCCCCCAACTATCTTGACCTGAGCGACCCGCGCCCGATCTTCGACTGGCAGCAGATTATCCGTAAGCGCGGCATTGTCTATGTCGGCCTCGATGCCTTGTCGGACCCGGAGATCGCTGCAGCAGTCGGTAACTCCATGTTCGCCGACCTGGTCTCGGTCGCCGGCCATATCTACAAATTTGGTATTGATGACGGTCTGCCGGCACTGCCAGCCGATGCAAAAGCTACGCGCAGCAGCGCCGTGATTAACCTCCATGCTGATGAGGTCAACGAGTTGATGGGCGATGAGTTTGTGCCGCTGATCAACAAAGGCGGCGGTGCCGGCATTCAGGTCACGGCGTACACCCAGACGGCATCGGACATCACAGTAAAAATGGGCAGCACCGCCAAGGCGGGCCAGGTCGTGGGTAACTTCAACAATTTGATCATGCTGAGGGTGAGGGAGACGGCTACGGCTGAGCTGCTCACCAGTCAGCTGGCGAAAGTCTCGGTGAAAGCCAAGACGCTCACGTCGCGTTCCAACGATAACTCCAACCCGAACGACGATATCGACTTCACCAGTGCCACGCACGATGCCATCAGTACGACGAGTGTGCCGATGATTGAGCCCAACGCCATCATTAATCTGCCAAAAGGGCAGGCGTTTGCCCTGCTGGAAGGCGGACAGCTGTGGAAAATCCGCATGCCACTGCCGGGGCGTGATGCCTCCGACGAGGCGCTGGTACCCAAATCCATTGCGGATCTGGCAGCTCGTATGCGAGAGGAATACCACACTGGGGAGGGATGGTGGCAGGCCAGTGGCGGCATGCAGCTGAACACCCTGCCTGCCGAACTGCAGGGCTGGCTGGACAGTCACCAACAGGTCGGGCATGAAGCGGAGGACCATGAGCCCTGGGATGAGCTGCATATGCAGGGGCTGGAGCAGTCGGCACAGCAGATGGGAGGTGACAACTAATGGCCCGTGCAGAACCGGTTGATCAGGCGGAACGTCAGCAGCAGCGACGGATCGGCTTCTTTGGTCGCGTGTTTGAGTTGCCAATCAGGGCGTTGGGTGTGCTGATGCTGTCGCTGTTTTTCAGCCTGGTGATGGAGTGGATCGGCATCGCGTTCTTCTACCCGGAACAGGGCTATACCCATGCTCAGCAGATGATGGAACAGGAGATGGGGTATTTCAGCTCAGGGTTTCGTCACTCCCTGCTGCATAGCCAGCCGGTGGTGCTGGCCAGTGGCGTTGTGCAGAACGTGTATGAGTGGGCGTTTGTGAAGACCGGATTTATGGCCTTTGCCGAGCAGGCCAGACAGCCGATCCCAGCGGAGGCCGGTCATGTGCAGCGCTACAGCCTGCTGCTATTTCGGGTACTGGAGGACTATCTGCTGGCTGCCATGTACACCAGTTTAACGTTCATCACGCGCGTGATGATTCTGCTGCTGAGTATGCCGCTGTTTGGCTTAGCGGGAATGGTGGGCTTTGTGGATGGTCTGGTGCGACGGGATCTGAGGCGTTTTGGCGCCGGGCTGGAGAGCTCGTTCTGGTACCACCACATCAAACGCTGGGTGGTACCGTCGTTTGTGCTGGTGTGGATCGTTTATCTGTCGCTGCCGTTTTCGGTGCATCCGAATGTTGTACTGTTGCCCTGCTCTGCGCTGTTTGGGTTGATCGTGTCGCTGACGGTCGGCCAGTTCAAAAAGTATTTTTAACCGTTTTTTGAGTTTAGTTGTGCTGCCGGCAGGCATCCGGGAAATGACGGTGGCATAACTGAACACAGGGCTGGGTGGCCACACCCGGCCCTGTGCTTTTTGGTAGGACGATCATGCTGCCCGATGGACAGCTTGTCGCCACCTGGGCTACGCGCTACGGTGGGGGCTGCCAGGACGGTCCTGGCACCCCATAAAGCAGATGCCCCCGGCCCCGATGGTGTTGGGGGTTGCATTGCTTCATGGCTTGATACCTTTTCACATGCGCTCATACCTCGGCCTGGTTTCCAGGCTTTTTTTATTCTCTCGCATTAATCACGCTGCCTGTTTTCGGAGGCCGTCTTCAGTATCTGCGTCCAGTTGCTGATCACTTTCTTGCGGTTAACAGAGAGCTGCTCCGCAAAGACATCATCGACCTGACGCAGCCTGGCCTGCGCAGTGGCCAGTTCAGCCACAGAATGAGCAATAAACCGGTTCCACTCCTGGTGAAGCAGGTCAGGTGCCGGGTGATTCATGACGATCAAAGCCACAAGAGAGTCAGAGATCGCCACATGGTTCTCCAGCTCGTAATACTTGTTACGGGTATCGGCTACGGCATCAGCAAGATGATGCGTCGCTTGAATCAACTCTTCGATCTGGGCCGATAGCTTCGCCATTGACTGCGCCACGTCCTTCGACAGATTTTCCATCACGACCTCTCTCATTGTTTATATCGCGGTTCTTTGAACCATAGGCTGCTTTTGTCATAGGGCAAGTTCAGGCAGGTCATGGCCTGCTGTGAGTGAATCCCCCAACCCTCCACGGTCTAGTGAGGGTTTGTTGCTGCTTGTATCTCCCTACCACTGTCAATCTATACACCTTTCCAACCTAAACAGGTGTTGCTGATGAAACTGACCTTTCGTTTACGCCTTTCACGCTGGCCACCCCAGCCAGGGTTATGCCGCTCGTTGTTGTGTGGTCTCGGTATGGGAATGGCGCTGACATCGCTGTCGGTGTCGGCGGCGTCCTCTGCTGAACAGGAGGAGTTGAGTCTGGTCCTGAAGCAGCTGGACTCGATCAAGATGATTCTGGACCGCTCTGAAGTCGCACAGCGCTCCCGCGCAGGGGATCGATACGCCTTCAACTATGACCAGGCGAAGGCTGACTTGGCGCGGATGTCGAGAGGCATCAGCCAATACCTGTCTCCCTCACGGGCGCAGCCTCGTGATGCTTCGCAGCTGAGCGGTGCCTATCAGGTGGATCAGCGCGGCAAGCAGGAGTAGATCGTCATGGATGATAAGCAACTGGCCGCCTACAAGATGGCCGGCGGTGGCAACCCGGCAGATGGCTACCTCGTCTTTGTTGGCGGCTTTCTGACTCTTTATCTGCTGTGGTCCTGCTGGGTGTTAATCACGATCTGGAAAGGCACTGCAGAGATGGATCGGGATAAACGCTGGGACAAGGTTCAGTGGCAGGTGCTTCGCGTTGTGACCCTCTTTCTGATCCTGGTGTGGTTTTTAAACAACGGTTGAGGTGGCAGGAGCCGCGCTCACAAGTAATGGGAGTAAAACATGGTGTTGTTTCGTTTAGCACGTTCACTGTATGGACGCATGGGTAAGGCAACGCTACAGGCGTATGTGATCCTTGGCAGTATTCTGCTCACATCACCCGCCTGGGCGGGGGGGCTCCCCAAAATGGAGGCGCCGTCCACAGGCGCCGACGGTGGCAACCTGGCCACATTCAAAGGCTATCTCTATGACGCTTTGATCGTAGTGGGTCTGGGATTGGCCACCTGGGCATTCCTGTCGGTGGGCTCCAATACGATAGCAACCTACAAGGCCTGGCGTATGCAGAAGGCTGAACTCAGTGAGCTGGGTCTGGTCGCAGGCATGGGGGTCGCACTGGTGATTCTGGTGCTTTACCTGGCCAACAAAGCCGCCGCCATTCTCGCGTGAGGCTGAGTCGTGAATAAAAACGAGGATGCACGCTACCTGCCTGAGCGGCTGAATCGGGAGCCCACGGTGATCCGTGGGCTAACCAACAACGAGCTGTTACTGGTCATCGGCAGTGGTGTGGTAGTGGGCCTCGTGCTGGGAGTGTTCATCGTCGTTCTGCTACTGCCAGGGCAATTGCCGGCCATCCCCACCAGTATGGCGGTGTGTGGCTATCTGGCCCTGCGTTTTGGCAGCGACCGACTGGCTGCCGCCAAACGCAATAAGCCCGGTGCCTGGTTTTACCGCATGTTGGAGTGGCGGCTGCATCAGGGCAGTGTCAGCCGCCTGTTTTTTCGTAAGGCATCACTGATCGATCAGGATGCAACCTGGTGGCTCCGCCGTGAGGGGGTACGGCGCCGATTGAGACGGAAACGCCAGGGCATGTTCGACTGATGGCCCTGGATACCTCTCAGATAACGCGCCACTGCTAGCTACCTTCTTCCCACGCTGTATTCCTATTTCACTCTGGAGTTTTTATGAGCCGACATCGCACTGCGCTGTCATCACGAGACTCGCACATCACCAGTCTGCGACTGGTGATTGCGCTGTTAGCCGCGTTTGCAGGGTTCACGTCGTGGGGGTGGTATACCGCTCCCCGTCATTTGACTGTACACAACCCGCCTGACCTGCGCAGTGGCAGTACCCGCGCCTGGTGGGAGGTGCCACCCAGCACGGTTTACTCATTTGCCTTTTATATTTTCCAGCAACTGAACTACTGGCCGCGTGATGGTGAGAGTGACTATCACGAGCGGATTGAGACGCTGCGGGCGTATCTCACCCCGTCCTGCAAGGCCTGGCTGGATAGCGACTATGAACGCCGTAAGGTGAGCCAGGAGCTGACCGACCGGGTGCGTTCTGTCGCAGAGATTCCAGGGCGCGGGGTTTCGGATGACCGGGTACATATCCAGGATCGCGACCACTGGGTGGTGGATCTGGAGTTAATGCTGACCGAAAGCGTTCATGGTGAGTCGGTCAAGAAGCTGGCCATGCTGCATCCGTTGAAGGTGGTGCGCTGGGATATGAATCCTGAAACGAACCCATTTGGACTGGCCCTGGATTGCTATGACTCCCTGCCAGAGCGACTGGATGGCAGTGTGATGGAGGAGGTGAAATGAAGATGATGACACGCATGGGTGTAAGCCTGGTCGTGGGGATGGTGCTGTCTCCCCTGGCTTCTGCCGTGGAGCTGGTGCACTGGAATCGGGTGCCGATCAAAACCGCACTGGCTGTCGGCCAGGAACGGATTGTCTATGTGGATCGTAATGTGAAGCTGGCCCTGCCGGTGGCCCTGGCCGATACCCTGCGGGTACAGAATGCCGGTGGGGCGCTGTACCTCAAAGCCGCTGCACCCTTTCCCGAAACCCGTATTCCGCTTCAGGTAGTGGAAACAGGCGAGATTATTCTGCTGGACGTGACCGCGCAGGATGCGGCCACCGTCACAGCCAACAGCTCGGCCTATGAGCCGATGAAGGTGCTGTACGGGGAAGGGGATGACCTGAGCAGCTTTGGTATCACGGCAGGTCTGTCGCCCAACTATGCCAGTGATGGGATGCCGGGCAGTGCAGGTGCGGGCGCCGTGTCTGCTCGTGCGTCAGGTTCGTCAGCGAACAGCGCAGCGGCTCCCGCCGCACCGCGCCCGACGGCCGATGATGCCGTCGCCGGTCGCATTGGCCGCACGGATGCCACCTCTCGCACTCCTGCCCCTATTTCTCTCACGCGCTATGCCGCGCAGAACATGTACGCCCCGTTACGTACCGTCGAGGCACTGCTTGGTGTGAGCGCGGTACCCGTGCGCGCCAAAGGCCCGCTGGGATCGCTGCTGCCCTCGCTCGATGTCGATGCCCGTGCCGTCGCGGCCTGGAAACTGGCTGACTACACCGTCACGGCAGTACGCCTGATCAATCGGGCTCCTCGTGCGGTCCTGCTCGACCCCCGTCTGCTGAATGGGGATCTGTATAGTGCCGCCTTTCAGCATCCGACGCTGGGGCCGGCAGGTAGCGCCGAGGATACCACGACGGCGTATCTGGTGACGCAGGGCAAAGGTCTGGAGTCCGCCCTGCTGCCCCTGCCCTACCGCCCAGCTAAAGGAGCGAAATGATGGCGACGATCAGAAGCAATGGACTATTGAAGGTCATCATTCCTGCTGCGGTCATCGGTGCCGTCGCGATTGCCTACTCTGGCCGCGACGACAGCAGTAGCGACACGCCGGCGCAGGCAGCCCAGGGTACCTCTGTGCGGGAGTTGACGTCGGAGGAGAAAAAGCGGTTGGGCATGGACGGTGCTCAGGACACGGTGTCCGCACTGGTCGCAAAGATTGATCAAATGCGCGATTCGCAGTCGAAATCCAACCAGCTGATGCAGCAGTTGCTGGAGGAAAACGACACCTTACGGCAGAAGGCCGGGGATGTGGAAGGTGCAGCCAGTACCGCTGTCTCCAGTCAGCTGGCATCGGCCAAGAACGAGCTGATGGGACAGGTCGGTGAGCAGCTGTCCCAGTTCGAGAACCGCATGAATACCGTCACCAGCCAGCTGAACGCAGTGGGCAGCGACGGCGCCGTCTCAGGCTCATCCATGGGGGGAGCGGGCTCTGTGCCCCTGCCTGCGGATGCGGGTTTAGGGGGGCTGGGGGGTACCGTGACCTTCGGCGGGGAAACCTATATGTGGGTGGAGCCGCAGGACATGCGTAAGACCGATGCCAACGGCATGGTGTCCAGTACGGGAAGTCAGTTCAGTTTCCCCTCGTCATTCGGTGAGGTGGGTTCGCTGGCTGACAAAGGACTGAGTTCACTCAACAGCGCCACAAACGGTGCGGCGGCTCAGGTGCTGGGAAGTTCAGCAGAGGAAGACGCTGTGCCAGTGTACACCGTCGCAGAGAACGCCACCCTGATGGGTTCGGTCTCTATGACCGCGCTGTTGGGACGTATCCCGATCAATGGTTCTGTGCAGGACCCCTACCCATTCAAGGTTGTCATCGGTTCAGACAACCTGATGGCTAACGGCATCGAGCTGCCGGATGTGGCGCAGGCCGTGGTATCAGGTGTGGCCACAGGCGACTGGGTACTGAGCTGTGTGCGGGGTTCTGTCACTTCCATCACCTTCGTTTTCACCGACGGCACCATTCGCACTATCAACGGCCAGAGCGAAGAAGGCGGGCAAAGTCAGGGCAACGGATCATCGGCATCAGGTGCCGGAGCGCAGGGAGCGACACAAAGCCTGGGATGGTTATCCGATCCCTATGGGATTCCCTGTATCTCCGGTGAGAAAAAATCCAATGCCATGGAGTACCTGTCGACTCAGTTCGGTTTAGGGATGGCCACCGCAGCGGCCTCCGCTTCTGCCCAGTCAGAGACCACGTCGGTCACCGGGACGGATGCCGTGGTCACTGCCGTCACAGGCGATGCGGGTAAATATGCGCTGAATAGCGGCATCGCCGGCGGCCTGGAGAAAGTCAGCGAGTGGGTCGCTCAGCGTTACGGCCAGACCTTTGATGCTATCTACGTGCCACCGGGTCAGCCGGTGGCGCTGCATATCACCCGGGAGCTCAAGATCGATTATGAGCTGAATGGCCGCAAGGTCAGTTATCTGTCGGGGGCGGGTGGCCGTTCTGGGGCGTTGGATTGAGGGGGAATGGGATGATGGCAAGTAAATGGATTGCGGTGCTGGGGATGGTTGCTGTTGCAGGTATGACAGGCTGCTCGACCTCCAAAGACAAGATGTTTCCCACTAATGGGGCAACCATGCTGGATATCTACCATGGTCAGGGGATTGATACCGCAGGGCTGGGCGGGATGGGCGGTACCAGTACGAACCAACGTCAGTTGATGGATGCCCGCGCGTCACTTCGTCGCCCGCTGGGTGACGGTATCTATGATCAGCAGGCGTTGGCCACGGCAGGCAAGCCCACCGCCGAGGTGATGGTGGCCAGGCAGGCATGGGGCAATCGGGTGGCTGAGGTGAACGGGGATTACACCCGCACGGCGGCCAATGAGATCGTCAGCCAGTTCCCGCGCCTGCCCAACCCGGATCTGGTGGTGTATGTGTTTCCGCACCTGGCCGGTAATGAGCCGGCACCGATTCCGGGTTACTCCACGGTGATCCCGTTCTATTCGCGGATCCAGTACGCGATGCCCGGCGAACGCCTGGGCGACTACTGATAGCGAGGAAGCAATGATGGGAGTCATGGAGAAGTTGCGGAGCGCCTTTGCTCTGCAGGGCGATGGTAAACACGTTGTGTCCCTGGCAGACGGGTCCACGCATGAGCGTATTTCGCGCTCAAACATGACCATCGCAGACGAGCAGGCGTTTATGAATAAGGGGCAGGAATTCAGCTCCTTTGTCGACCTGCTGCCCTGGGTGGATTACAACCATAAGCATCAGGTGTTTGAGCTGGAGGACGGGAGCTCGGTAGGCGTGGTGTTTGAGCTTAAGCCCGTGATTACCGAAGGGCGTGACGATGCATTTATCGAAAACGTCCGTTTTCAGGTGCAACAGGTACTGCAGTCATCCTTCGATGAATATGACACGGAGCCTTGGGTAGTGCAGCTTTACTGCCAGGATGAAACCAGCTTTAGCTCGTACCTGGAACATCTCGATGCCTATATCGATCCCATGATCGCGGATACCGAGTTTACTCAGGCCTATCTGAAGCAGATGGAAGGCCATTTGCGGGGGATCAGTAAGCCCGGCGGACTGTTTGAGGACACGGCAGTGACGCGCAACCCCTGGCGTGGCCAGATCCGCCGCACTCGCCTGGTGTTGTACCGACGTTTTGAGGCGAACTTTTCCCTCAAAGGCCACTCGACTGAGGATGAGTTTGAGACGGCGGTGCAGGACATCAATGACACCTGTGCCCGTCTGGTGGCAAACCTGGAGTCCATCGGGATCGATGTCCAGCGCTGTGATGGCCGCAGTGTGTTTCAGTGGCTACTGCCCTGGTTTAACCCCTGCCCCACGCTGACGCAGGGTGATACGGAAGCGCTCGGCCGGCTTGCACACTATGTCGATGAGGAGCCCCCTGAGGGGCGAAGTCCGCTGCTGGACGATTTCTCCGAGTGCCTGATGTATTCCCACCCGGCATCGGATGTGAATCGCGGTGTCTGGCTGTTTGATCGTATGCCCCATCGCGTGATCATGATGAATCGATTCAAGCAGGTACCTCGCCCCGGCATCCTGACAGCGGAGTTGCGACGTGGCCGCATGGTCAATTCGCTATTCGACTCCCTCCCGGAGTCCACCATCATGACCATGACGATGGTGATCACGCCACAGGACTCAATCGAAGCCCATATCGATAAAATCCGGGACAGCTCGTCCGGCCATTCCAATGATGCAACAGCGGCACGTAAAGAGTGTGATGTGGCACAGCGTAAGCTGCTGGCCGGTGACAAAATGTGCCGTTTTTCATTGGCCTTCTATGTCCGTGGTCAGGATATGGCCCAGTTAAATGAGCGTACCAACCAGATTATTGCCGTCACGCAGACAGCAGGTATCGAAATGGTGGATCCGCGCCATGAGGTAGCACCGCTCAATAGCTATCTGCGCTGGCTGCCTATGAACTACAAGCCACATGAGGACCGCAAGCACTGGTATGTCAATCTGGCGTACTTTGATCATCTGGCCTCGATTGTGCCCATCTTTGGCCGCGCCGTCGGTACCGGCAATCCCGGTTTTACGGCGTTCAACCGGGGCGGTGGCCCTCTTACCTTTGACATGCTCTCCACCGCTGACCGGGCAAAAAATGCGCACATGCTGTTGCTGGGGCCGACAGGGGCCGGTAAGTCCGCCACCCTGGTGGCCATGCTGACGCAAGTGCTGGCCATCCATCGTCCCCGTGTCTTTTTGATTGAGGCCGGTAACAGCTTTGGGTTGTTTGCGGACTACTGTCAGTCACTGGGGCTCAGCGTCAATAAGGTGTCGCTCAAACCGGGTTCGGGGGTACGTCTGAACCCCTTTGCCGACAGCCATTTGTTGTTCGAGTCAGGACGAAGCTATGACCCGGATGACATCAGCGATGATGAGGCTGACGACAGTGATGATGATGAAGGCGATGCGCAGCGGGATGTGCTGGGTGAAATGGAAGTGGCTGCCCGGCTGATGATTACCGGCGGTGAAGAGGCTGAAATCAAAGAGTACAAGCGGCAGGACCGCTCGGCGGTGCGTCGGGCCATTCAGCAGGCAGCGGAAGAGGCGTACGCCGGGAAACGGCAGATGACCGCACCGGACCTGCAGCGCGCCATGCGTGCCATGGCCCGTGATCCGGATCAGTCTGAGACCCGCCGCTTACGTATCGAGGGCATGGCGGATGCGCTCGATCTCATGTGTGCACCGGGCTCGTTTGAGGAAGAGATGTTCGCCAAAGAAGGTACCCCCTGGCCAGAAGTGGACGTCACTGTGGTGGATCTGGCCACGTTATCGCGTGAGGGTTACGAGGGGCAGTTATCCCTCGCACTGATCTCACTGTTTAACCACATCAACAACATTGCCGAGCGTGACCAGTTCTCAGGGCGGCAGATCGTGGTGCCTATCGATGAGGCGCACATTGTGACGGTCAACTCGCTACTGGCTCCCTATGTGGCCAAGATCGGCAAGATGTGGCGAAAGCTGGGGGCCTGGTTGTGGCTGGCCACCCAGAACATGGACGACTTCCCGGACTTTGCCAAGAAGCTACTGGGGCTTTGTGAGTGGTGGATCCTGCTGGTGATGGAGCCTGCCGAAGTAGAGCAGGTGGCGCGCTTCAAGACACTGAGTGCCGATCAAAAACACCTGGTGTTGTCCGCCCAGAAGGAAAAGCACAAGTACACCGAAGGGGTGGTGCTCAGCAAGAATCTGCAGATGCTGTTCCGCTCAGTCCCGCCCAGTTTGTATCTGGCGTTGGGGATGACGGAGAAGGAGGAAAAGAAAGCCCGTAAGGGGTTGATGGATGAGCACGGTGTCTCTGAGCTGGAGGCGGCCCTGATGATCGCTCAGAAGCTGGACAAGGCGCGGGGATTGGGAGTCAGCAGTTCTGCCGGCATTAGCAGCGAGCTCTGCCAGCATCTGAATCCAGACGGGATCTATTCGCCGAAGAAGCCGGCATGGTACCCCCACCCGTACTGAAGGTGCGCAGCTGTATCGGCAGGCGTGTCAGTCACTCCGTAGCAGGGCTGGCTGGAGCAGTTTACACCCAGCCTGACTGCGGCAGTCGGTAGGCTGACAGAGCATCGTGAGGGGCAGGATAACGTGGAGGGGACAGCAAAGGGTGACGGTGTGTGAGCACGTCACCCTTTGTTATTGGTGGTCAGGGGGTGGGCGGCGCCAGTGAGGCCAGGCCAGCCTGGCGCCACTGTGGTACCGGCCAGTGATACTGGTTCTGCACTTCGATCCACCAGGACTCGGGTAGCGGTGGCAGGATGCCACGGGCCTCTGCGATAGCCACACAACCCATGATGGTGGTCAGGGGCATGGAAAAGGCGTGGTAGTTATCGCGCATGGCAAACAGCAGGGGGTCGTCGCAGCACTGGCTGGGCGGTGAGGACGGTGCCAGGGGCGGATCTGCCAGGGTGGCGGGATTGCGTTGGGCCTGGTCCAGTTCGGACATGGTGGTCTCCTCGGGGATGGGGGTGGATGTGGGCAGTGTGGGCAAACAGGCGGGGCTGTGCGATGGGAAACTCTCGCTATGGCACAGAGGGTTACATGACCCTGTAATGAACCGGAACTGGTGGACGTTCTTGTTTACTTAATTAGCAATCGTTTCGATGACTGGTGTAGTCCAGTTGAGTCAGTGCTTTCTTCACGATGTCCAAGGAGGGTCATGGTGTCTTTGTCTTCTGCTTTCGTCTTTCCTTCTGCCGCTGTTCAGGCTGGTGATCCCTCTCCTTCTCTGTCTGCCTGGATGCGTTCGGCGCTGTCGCTGGACGGTGCCGGGTCAATGTCGTCTGCAGCGTCACCGGAGGGGGCGGGGATTCTGCGTCTCTCCCCTACTCTCAGTCAGCTAACACAATGGCTGCGTCAGGCTCAGCAACGGCTGATCCGGCACCGTGCAGCACTGGAACCTGGGGTGCCGGAGGTGTTGTATGTGGCCACGTCGCTGGATGCAGAAACGCTGGGGACCGGCTTTGCATTGATGGGAGACTGTGAGATGGCCCGCTGTTACTGGCAACGGGCCTGTCAGTATGGTTTACAGCCGCTGCGCATGGCTCAGGAAAGGCCGGATGATGACCCGGTGCTCATACAGGGGACGACGGCCTGTGATGTCCTTCGTCTGGTGGTATGTGCGCTGGCTGCGGGTGATCGTGATCTGCAGGAGGAGATCCTGCAGCAGTACCCGACCTGTCCCCTTCGCCTCACGCGCCAGGTACCGGTGCTGGATGGTATGGCTGACAGTATTCTGCAGGCCATGGCTGCCTGTTTGGCGGGCTATGCGGACATAGCCCGGCAGGTACTGCAGCTGGGCATGGGGCAACTGCCGGAGGATCCTGCCCTGTCCGGCTGTTATCAGGGGCTGGTGAACATGGCCTGGGCGCTGCTGGGGATACTGAACCAGGATCAGGACACCTTTAATGCCGGTCTGATGGGACAGTTGGCTGTGCATTATCAATGGGCGCTGTGCAGTGGCCGGGATGAGGAGGAAGCCTATATCTGTCTGTCGGCACTGGCCATGGTCAATCTGGGGTTGCAGTGCGGCCTTGAGCAGCAGGTATTTGATCTGTTGATTCCGCAGGGATTGATCTGTCAGACCGGGTGAGTTGCCCCGGTGGTGACGCTCAACACTGCTGGCACAGTTGTTCTTTGGGCAGTAGCTCCAGTTCGGTAATACGCAGGTAGGTTCTGATCAGTTGAGCTATGGCCACCCCGTGCAGCACTAAGGCGATACTGCCTTCATTCAAGAAGCTGGTGAGGTTAACGCCGTCTGTATCGCAGAGCACGCCTCTGGCCAGTATCACCAGGGCTAATAGCAACCATCCGCTGGCCCAGTAAATTCCCCGTGAAAGCGTTGTCTGCTTCAGTACCTCCAGGCAGTCCTGGTAGGTGGTGTAGTCCTGTGCGTCCTGTTGCAGTGGGCTGGCAGGGTGTGCGGTGTTCGGTGACATGGGTCCGTCCGGTGGTGAATGTGTAACATATGTAACGGCTGAGTATCATATTGTTGCAGTGCAGTTCCCACCACCCTCTCACCCTCTTCCCCTTTGGTCGCAGGGGTGATGATGGCCACGGCGCGTGTAAACCCTCTTCGGGGCGGTGAGGGTTGTTTGCTGTGGCAGCGTATGGGCTTTGGCAGGATGGCGGCATACCGTCTGTGACAGGGTGAAGGAGAACAAGGCATGACCTCGATGAGGGAGACAGCGGAAGCGCCGGTGGTGGCTGCGGTGGCCGCGATTGAGTATGCGTTGCAGCTGGGGTCAGGGGATGACGGACTGGTGTTTCTGCGCTGCTGGTCGGAGGGAGAGTTTGATGTCATCCGGGCCGAGTGGCCAGAGGCGCCCGAAGAAGTGTTTGGTGCTGATCCGCTGTACAAGGCTGGCTGAATCAGTGGCAGGCCAGCCTGGCTGTGGCAGTTCGTGATAGTAGAAGGGCTGAGGCAGTTTTTGTGTGGAAATGACTGGAAGCGGTTCTGAGAGGCTGAAGCAGTCAGTCGATGGTTGAGTCGAGGCAGAAGGTGCGGGCCAGGCGACTCAGGTATTGCCTGTTGCGGTGGGCGTAGCACTCGGGGCGCCGGATGGCGATATGGCGCGGTGCCTCTATGCCGATCCATACCTGCTGCTGCGACTCGGTGTCTTTGACATCGTAGACAAGCAGGATGATCTGGTGGCCATCGGGTTGGGTGAGGACGATGCGCTCACCGCGATTCCGGTTAAGGATCAGGTGGCCATGCCATTGGGCTTTGAGCAGGGTCTGCTGAAAGTACGGGCGCTGCTTGATGGCGATCAGGTAGCGGATAAGGCCGAAGGCCATCCGGGCAGTAGGGGCATGAAAAGCGTGGGACATCGGTTCCATCCTGGAGTCAGTAGATTGCCAGCCTGCCACCTGCTGTTTCGCCTGTTTCCAGTAGGTGGCAGGCTGGCTTGGGTATTGTTGAAAGGTTGCCCTGCCCTGTCAATGCGGTGGAGGGCATGTTGAAACGGTCTGGAATGAATCCGGGCCATGAACCGAATAAGGAGAGAACTGTGAACAAGCGCCCCGGTGGACCCGGTGTGGTGGTGCCGTTGTTTGGTGAGCGCACGTCGCCACCTGCTGCTGGTGCGGTCAATTCCATCAACAGGCCAGTGCCGGATTATCGGCATGAGTATCCTTGTTCGGTACTTGATGTGGCAGCGGGTGTGGTGCATGTCACCGTGCTGGCCACGTCGGAAACAGTGGCGCTTGAGGAGGCCTATCAGGCGGCCAAGCGACGTGGCTGCCGCAACATTATCGATATGGCCATAGGGCACATGACCGAGCAGGAAATGGCCAACCGGCCTCAGTAACTCGGTCTCAGTACAGCGTCAGTAGTAAGGTACAGGGGGATGTCAGTGGCAAGCACTGACAGCGACAGTCGGCTGTGGCAGGTCAACTGGTGTATTCAATGACAATCAATAAGGAGTGCAGCGTGGGGATAACCGCCAGGGTAAAGGCAGGTGTGGGTGTGATGGTATTGGCATCGGTGGGGTTGTTAGCCGGCTGCGATCTGTATACCAAGGACGGCAGCTGCGTTACTTGTTCAATCAAGGATCCGTTTGGGATTGTGTCCGTCAGCTCAGGGACCACCACGGATAACAGTGGTCCGCGCAGCATCGGCCTGGGCGCCCCGAACAACGCTCCCTATTCCGAAGGGCGCCATGTCGTGAGTATGGCCGTGAATCAGGATGTGGATCTGGTGTTTATTCGGATGAAACGGGAGTTTGGTTTTCAGTCCCCGGAAGAGCTGAGAGCTGCCCGTGGCGACCTGGCTTCCCGCATGAGAATGCAGGACGCTGGATGGCGTTATGAGGCCACACCGGGTGTGACCTATCACATGCGCAGTGATGCGACCGTGAGCGGTCAGGATATTGTGCTGGATATGGTGATCGACAAGCTGGGCTCAGGCAAAGCGGCCCTGACCATGACGTATCGTAATCCTGCCGGTGCCAATGTCAGTCAGCTGGAGTCGGCACTGAAAGCCCGTGTCAAAAAGGCGCTGGGCTAAGTGTAAAGGCCTGGATCCCTGATCGGCCTATCTGATCTCACTGCCAGGTTGATCCTGGCAGTGTTGTTTTGGGCACGCAAACGGTAAGGCGGCTGTCCCTTGTGCCAGTTCAATGACGCCCACTGGGGTGGTATCTATATCGATTCAGGCGCATTGTGTTCAATGATCACTTTCTGGCCATAACAAAAACAATCGAGAAGGAGTTCGCTATGCCATCGGCTATTGCTCAACCACTATCCGTGTCCCTCGATATGGATGACCTGACGACTGATGCCGCTGAACCCAACCCCACCGATGTCGTCATGGACCTGTACCGTGAGTGTGAGGGAGCACTGTCGGTGCTGAGAGACCGTGCACTGACGCTCCAGCGTATCTATGACGGTGAAATGCTACTGAGTGATGAGGTGATGCAGAGCGCGCGGGAGGCCTGCATGGTCATTCGACAGATGGAGGCCAAGGCCCGACGCAAGGCGGTGGCCATCGCCGGTCAGGTGCGGGAGGGGGCCTGTGAAGATGATAAGCGCTGGATGGCATACCAGATGGCGGTGCTGAAGGAGGCCAACCAGCTGACCACCGAGGTACAAAAACAGATGAAAGAGATTCTGTACTGGGCCGAGCCGGTACTGATCGATTCCCAACCGTGATCCTGGATCACCCGTTACAAGGACGTCCCCCGTTATGCAGCACGATATGAAGCGCGCCAGTCTGTTCGTCATGGTACCGATGATGTTACTGGCATGGATCAGTGCAGACAGTTATGTCGATTACCGTCGGGGTCAGGAGGTGGCCGAGTTCTACGGCGAAGGCCACTACAGCCTGCTGATAGCACCGATTCCGGTAGGCAATATGATGGGGGTGAAGGTCGTCCCGGATCTGGAGGGGCGCTGTGAGCCCCATCCTCCGGTGGATATGATCCCCTTCAAGCAGGAAGGGGATTCAGTGACCGTGCTCTGTGGACAGTGGCCACACTCACACCAGCTGCAGCTGGGATATGTGCCGAAGGAGTTGATCCTGCATGGTCTGTAGAGGGGACGGCCTTTTACGGTAAGCTGTGCCCTGGACGAACCCTGACACGAAACCGATGGACCTCATGATGACTACCCCGCCTTCCCGCCCGAAGTTGAGTCTGAAGCGTAAAGTGGCTGCAGACACGGTGGAGGCTCCCTCCACACCCGCTGTGGCCATACCGAGTACAAATGAACAGCCCCCTGTCAGTACGCCTTTAGCCAGTCCACCCGCAGCGGCGCCGGTGACACCTCCTCCTGCCAGTCAGCCCAAAAAACCGAAAACCTATGCTCAGGCCAGCCTGGAGATCGTGCGTACACACTTCCCCGACTGCCTGCCGGAGCCAGCTCAACCCTTGGGGATCGGTGTGGGTGAGCAGATCCGGACCATCGTGGTGACTGAGGCGATGGGGGTGTCACTGAAACGGGTGCGGGCTGCGCTCAAGGCCTACACCAGCCGCCGGCACTATCTGATCGCGGTCTGGAAAGGAGCACGTCGTATCGGGCTGGACGGTCAGCCGCTGGAGGGAGCTGCTGGCGACATCTCCGAGGAAGCGCGGCAACTGGCTGCAGCCAGGCTGGTGATCCATTTCGGCTACGATGTCACCACGCGACGCGCCATTGCGCCTGACCAGCTGCCCGGGCGCGTAGCCACAGCGGAAGCCACACTGAAGCACATCAAAGGCGGTGAGGACAACGGGGAGCCGGACGAGGGTGATCAGGCCACGGCACCTGTTGCTGTCACGGAAACCGAATAACGCTTTAGCACACTTAATAGCCGTTATCGGCGGCGGAGTGTGCACACCATGATACGGATGATCAGAATGAAAGCAGGACGCATGATCAGGCAGGCCTACTGGGCAGGTCTGCGCGGTATTGGTTGGATGGGGCTGGGGATCGTGCTGGCCGCCACCTTGGGGCTCAATGTACAGGTCGGTGGTTATCTGCTGCTGTTTGGCCTGCTTAACCTGGTAGCGATCCTTGCAGGCATCGTGCTGAAAGACCGCTGGCAGGACTATCAGGCAGCGCGCCATGCTCCCCGTTCGGTGTATCCCTCCTCTGATGCCGGCTATGGGCATCCTCAGCAACTCCATATCAATATGGCCAGCAGTGATGGTCTGCGTGTATGGCAGGTCTACCCTTCTGTACCGCTGATGAAGCCTCACCTGAATATCTTACGTGATGCCGGATGCCTGCTGACGGACAGTGAGGGGCGCATGGTGGACCACTGTATTGAACTGCAGAATACGGCCAGTCAGCGCCGGCAGCAGTTTCGTGTGGTGAGCTGAGTTGAACGATAGCCCGTATTGGTCATAGTAGATGGTAAGGCAGATATGCCTTACCATGTATCTATACCACTTGGAGGGTCATCCCATGGCTACGCTGACAATTACCGCCAAAGGCCAGGTCACTTTTAATAAAGAAGTGCTCCGCCATTTAGGGCTCAAGCCCGGTGACAAAGTTGAGCTGGAGCTGCTCTCTGAAGGGCGGGCCAATATCAAAGCCCTTCCCCCCAAAAATACGTTTGAATCTCTACAAGGCTTTCTCAAAGGCAAAACCAATGGACGCGTTCTCTCTGTAGAAGAAATGAATGACGTCATCAGAGAGGCTTCTGCCGAAGCAGGGGCCACGCCTGCATGAACATTACCGCTGACACCAATGTTCTGGTGCGTCTTTTGACAGAGGATGATCTACATCAGTCAAGGGTGGCCATACAGACACTTAACCAGGCCAGTTCTGTGGTGATTAGCCTGCACTCATTGTGTGAGCTCGTTTGGGTTCTGGGCAGAGGCTATCAGGTTGCGCGCACCGATATTGCGTCAGTCATCCGTCAATTGATGAATACCGCAAACGTCGTGGTCAATAAATCAGCTGTCGAAGCAGGTCTTCAGCTTTTTGACGCAGGGGGAGATTTTGCCGATGGCATCATTGCTTATGATGGGCGGCTTCAAGGTGGTAATACTTTTGTTTCCTTTGACAAGAAAGCAGTCAATCTGCTGAAGCAACTGGGTCATACCACTCAGCGACTTAAATAATACCTTCTTGCTCCTCCCCTCCTTAAAAACACAAAGCCGGGACATCTGACGATGATCCCGGCTTTGCGCTGCTCTCCTGATAAGCAGAGCTCCACTATAGTGAGGCGATGCGCAAGGTTCCACCCTGTCAGTTGAAATGCCGATCATAGTCCATGGCCTGGTGCAGAACACGCACAATAGCAACACCGTATGGGGTCGATTTATAGAAAACGATATGCGATCCCGTATGGTAAGCCTTGAGCCCCGGACGAATGTAATCACGGTTGCGTCCCAAGGCAGGGTTACTGGCAATGACCATCAATCCCTGATGGAGTGTTCTGATATACGCTTCGGCCTGTTGTGCCCCCCATTCCTGCTGGGTGTACTGATAGATGCGAGTCAGATCCTCTTCGGCCTTGGGATATACCTTGAATGTCTTATCCGTCATGGCGATGGCTTTCTCATCTTCTGCAGAAAAGTGTCAACGTCCCATGGCATCGGACTCCCACTGGCTTCACCTTCATCAATAAGGCGCCGCAATTGTTCCAGGTTAGAGGCTGCCGTTTGCTCCTGCAGTAGTCGTAATCCTGCTCTGACCACTTCGCTCTGGGTGTTATAGCTGCCTGTCTGGATCAGCGAGTCAATAAACTCGCCGAGCTCCGGGCTGGGTTGGAAAGTAATAGTGCGAGACATCACGCCGCCTCCTGTAAGAAATATACTTACAATAGGTGGGTGTACGGGGACTGTCCACCACCTGGCGCAGCCTGAGCTAACCCTCTGACACCCAGCAAGAGTTAACTGCGGATTTTTTACCTTTTCTTCTCGAAGCTGTCGGCTGAGTTTCAGTCTTCAAGGGGTCAGGTATGTTTCCCATCCATCTTCGCAAAACAGCAGCATGGGCCGGTGGTGTGCTGGCCATCGTCAGTGCAGCGGTTTGGGCCGCTGCGCCCTCACCATCTGCTCCCCCCTCCATTGAGGTTTTCACCGTCCATGCACAGCCCGTCACGGTGCCGCCGACACTCATGGCACAGACTCGCGTGGCTTATCTGGACGAACCCGCGCGGCTGGAACAGTCGTTTTCCGCGAACCTGCCGCAGCCCCCTGAACAGGCCGCTGCAGTGGTGCAGCAGCGATTAGCAGGCCCTGCCGGCCAGCAATTCCAGCAGCAGCTGCAGGCAGCGTATGCCGGTGTCGTGCGCGCCCATGAACTGAAGGTGCTGAAAGTGCCTGCCGTGGTGGTGGGTGGGCGTTATGTCGTCTATGGCCAGACCGATGTGGCTGCCGCAGTAGCTCAGATCCAGCAGCGCACCGGGGGTGGCCAATGACGGTGCCCGATACCTTGCCCGTGGTGGCCTCTTCCCCCCGCGCCATCCCGGTACCGCTGTCATGGAAAAAGCGGCTGCGCAGCATGGCGATGTCGTTCTGCCTAGTGACCACACCGACTTTTGCCATTACCACTGCCACCATCACCCAGTCAGCCATGGCGCCGGATTGTGTGGAGTACCGGGTAGTCGGTGTCTGTTACTGGCTGTTCTGCACCTGGTGGGGCTGCACAGTGCGGACCTCAGTTAAGGTTAGGCACTACGTGCCGGATCTGGTGGTCTCGGCGTACAACAACCCAGGGGATAACCCCTGGTCTGAGATGTCGTTTGTTGGTGTCCCGCTCCCAGGAGCGGAAGGTGGTGGGGATACCCATGGCCGGCATGCCAATGAACACAGCAAGGTGCGCTTCAAGAGTGCAGATGCCATCGGTCATCCGGGCGGCTATATCGCCTCTAATCTGGCCTCTCAGTCAGGCTATGCCTGTTCAACCAGTGCCACTCCTGTTTACCCCTACTTCGTCTCCACCCTGGATACCCTGGCCTGGCGTTGGGGTGTGCCTGAGTCTGTTTACCCTGAAGCGCTGATCCCCGGACAGCGTGAAGTCGGCCAGACGGGCGATATGTGGGGCAGCGTCTATCCGCGTGCCGGCGCATTGATCCAGACCCACGATTACAAAGCAGGGGCTGTCGTGGCCCAGCGCGTAGGCGATCTGGTCACCCGCTCCGGGCAGATGCACGTCTATACCCCGCTGACGGCCTCCAGTCGCGATGGCTACTGGCCACCCGGCCCGATCACCGAAGGGGATAAGAAAACCCACAAGTGGCAGCAGCTGTCTCCTAAGCTGGAGTACACCTGCGCGATTTTCCCATCTGACACCTACTCCGACCGACTGAGTGAGAACGGCGGCTATGTCTGGTCGCTGTGGCGCCCCTATAGCTGCTGTCAGCGGCGAGGGCAAACCTTCCTGGGTTACACGGATTTCATGTGAGGGAGCAGCAATGAACGTAAGGATAAAGAGGGCTGGTGCAGTGAAGGCAGTAAAAACCGTGACCCTGGCCGTCGGCCTGACGGGTGCAGTGATGGGCAGTGGTTTGGCTGGTGCAGACACCGACTACGGGTTTGATGTGCATGACAAAGTGCTCAATGACTCGGTGTATTACGCCATTGGCGGCGGCAATGTGATTGCAGGCCCAGCAAGCCGGAAGACGCCCAACTCCATTGGCTTGGGGGTCGGCTGGAATGCCAACCTCATGTGCGGCAATTTTGATCTCGGAGCAACGGTACAGAACCAATTGAACGGCGTTACTAACGGCTTCAAGTCGTTGATGAGTAACGTGATTAATGCCGCGACTGGCGCCGTGGCTTCACTGCCGGCCATGATCATTCAGCGCAGCAATCCACAGCTCTATGACCTGCTGCAGAATGGCGTACTGCAAGGCAAACTGTCCTTCGACTCTGCCAAGCTCACCTGCGAGAGCATGGCCTCCGATATGACCGATGTGGTCATGGGGTCTCGATTGGCCCAGCAAGCCAAGGCCGATGCCTACCAGCGGGCAGCAGCCTCCACAACCGATGCCGTACAGGCCAAGGAGCAGGCCGAGAGTAAAGGCGGCGATGAGGGCATTCAGTGGGTAGGCGGTGCCCGTAAAGGTGGTAAGGGCCAGGATCCCATTAAAGTCATCCGTGATACGGCAGTGGCCGGTGCCAACGTATTGACCAACCGTACCGTCACCGACACGGGCACCTTCTCCCATGCGACAGGGAGTGAATCCTGTGCCGGTGGCTCGATGTGTCAGGTCTGGAGCTCTCCTGCCGAACTGGCTGACGACATGGTGAAGGTGCTGGGTGAGAAAACCCTGACCACCTGCACCACCTGCGAACAAGTGGCGGGTAAAGCCGGTACGGGGCTGATTCCGATGGTCGCCGAGGCCCAGGACTCCATTGCCACCACCCTGGCAGGCCTCGCCAGTGGCTCGCTCAAGGTGACCAATGACAACCTGGCCAAAGTGTCCGGGGGCGAACTGTTGCAGGTCTCACGCTCCATCATCGACAGCTTACGGGATGACCCTGAACGCTCCCTGCTGGTACAGCGGTTGTCCGGTGAGTTGGCACTGTCGCGGGTACTGGACAAAGCCATCCTGATGCGCCGTGCCCTCGTCGCCGGTGCCAGTATTCCTGAAGTGCAGAACTCCGATGAGCTACAAACCGCTGTAGATAGCAGCCTGGATCAGCTGGACCGGGAAATCGGCTCCCTCAAACAGGAAATGGAGATCCGCAAAATGCTGGCCGAGAACACCGCACTCACCTCACTGACCCGTACTGCTGACCGTCGTACCAGCAATGAAGGTACCAATGCACGTCCCTTACCTAATACCGCACCCGGTCTGTACCCGAAGGATGAGGAATGATGGATATGAAACTCTGGCATAACCCTCAGATGTTGCAGCTGGCTCAGCGTGGACTGACATTGACCAGGAAGCTGCTGATCGCAGTGGCCATCCTGGTAGCGTGCATTGCCACCCTGCTGGTACTGGCTCGCTTTAGCATGAACCACACCGAACAACTGGAGCACTTTAGTCAGTGGTGGAGCCGGCTCAGCCCCTGGCTGTATCTGTGGCGTATACCGCTGTATGGGGGCTTCTACTGGATGTGGCGTACCAGCCATCACTACATGGCAGAGCGTCATGGCGCGGCCAAGGTGCGCCGTTTTGGCTGGCGTGCCGTCAGCATAATCGCCGCCGTTGAAGTGATCCGCCTGATTCAGATCGTAGGAGGTGCGGCATGATCATGGCCGTGGACTCGCACCTGGAATACTCCATGGTGCTGCTGGGCTGGTATATCAGCGAAAAAATATGGGCCGTGCTCTCTGACTCCGGGGTGTTTGCGATCCCGTTGATGTTTATGGTCTACAGCAACTTTGCAGAAATGCGTCGTCAGGGTGCCGATGAGGGTAACAAGGGCGCACTGGGGCTGAACAACCTTGAGATCGATCTGTATCAGGCGCTCATCGTGATCCTGATTGCACTGCAGCCCTTCATTAACGTTAATCTCAAGGTCGTCTATCCCCCTAACGCAGACAACCTGCATTCGGCACAATGCTCCATGAGTGATCAGGGCAAACCTGCAGGCGGTGAAAATGCCTGGACGACAGGCTTTGCCAGCGTCAACGGTATGACGCCTCAAGTGCCTTTCTGGTGGTGGAGCTGGCATGTCGTGGCCAAGATGATCACCTACCCCGCGATTGCCTCGATCCCCTGTGAGATCAACCTCCGGCAAGTGAAGTACGAACTGAATCAGGAATATATCTCTGGAGGCCTGGCTGCAGAACTGGGTGACTTTGCGCGGGACTGCTTTGCCGTATCCAAGTCACGCCTGACAAACCTGAAGCGTGCGGACTATTACAAGTTCAACGAAGAGCAGCTGCGTGACGTGGACTGGGTTGGCTCGAACTACTTTCTGACTACGCCGGGCTACTACGACACCCATCATGCCAGTCTGCCTAACCCCAACTTTCCGTATGATGCGGCAAGGGACGTGGCCCTGCCCAATACCGGGGCCGGTGGCTATCCCACCTGTAAACAGTGGTGGAGTGATAGCAAAGTCGGTCTGGCCGCGCGCGCGAAAGCGGAGCTGACAGACGATCTGCTGGAACAGCTCTTCGCGATCGGTGTCTCCGATGAAGACTTGCTGCGTACCCTGATGTCCTCCACCACGATGGAGCGGCCAGGGCGTGCCTTCAGAAGCTATGGCTATTCTGAGTCGGAAGGGGGAAGCGTTGTAGGGGCGCCCGTCGCAGCCCTGAAAACCGCCACGGCAGCGGTGGGTATGGGTGTTGCGACTGCCACCGTCATGCCTGCTATGTATCTGGTGCAAACGTCATTGCCCATGGTACAGAGCATGCTGATGATGGCCCTGATCATCTCGATGCCCATCGTCATGGTCATGGGTAGCTATAGCTTTGCCACGCTGATGTCGATCACCCTCGCCTACTGCGCGCTGGTCTTTATGACCTTCTGGTGGGAGCTGGCCCGGTTCGTGGACAACAAACTGGTGGAGATCCTCTACAGCAGCCCCAGTGACGGTTCCCTGTTGGGTTACCTGGCTGATGACTTTGACAACTGGGTCAGTGACTTTGTGACGGTCACCATGTTTCTGGTATGGCCAGCGTTCTTCCTGGCTGCGATGGGTTGGGCTGGATATAAGATGGCATTGATTTCTGATGGTATGGGATCAGGAACTAAGTCGGCAGGGGATGCGGGAAAAGGGGCTGCTCAGTTCTTCCAGCAGATAACTGGAAAAGGAAAATCGAAGGGAGACAAGGGGCAGGCATAAGCAGTTACGAACTACGAACTACGAACTACGAACTACGAACTACGAACTACTATCAGGATGGTACTACTTGGCAGTGCCATTCTGCGTGGTTCTAGTCGATTTTCTGGCTACCACTGTAGTACCCATCACCCTCTGGACCATGACGATAGCCTGTTCTGTGCAGGCTATCATCGCTTTCCTCACTACTGGTGCCCACGGCCATAAATTGAACAAACCCCGCCGTGAGTACCCCCACAGTAATCGCAAACACCCTATAGATCAGTAGCATCAATTGTTTGGCCAGCAGTATCTGGAAACGCCGATCTTTTAGACGTTGCAGAAAGCCGGCCTTGGTGGCTGAGGTGTGGGCGGGCATGGGACTCTCCTTGTACGCCTGTGGTGGGGGTAAGTTGAATACAAAATGTACGGGATGTAAAGTTTCGGCCTTTGCTGATTCCTTTCTTGGGTTTTCGGGGGCTGTATTGAACAACTTTGCAACATTAGTTGATGCTCTGATCACGTCAGAGATGCATGAAGCTCCGCAGCATGAGAAGTTACTGCTTGTATGTGATACTCCTGAATACCTGCTCACTCATGCAGGTTTTCCTGCCTTACCTGTGGCAGTCAAAAGCAGCATTATAAGCAAGATATGCTTTGATCATGGTATCCCCACACGTATGATCCAGCAGCTTCCAACCATTATACAAAACGCTCCAATGGCCCTATTCAAACCTGCCAAGCAGACATTGATCGATAGCGTTGTCGTTGTGACTTTTGAGATAAAAAGCGGCGCTCCTGTCATCATCCCTATCAGGCAAAACCAGCAGGTTGGTCGTAATCAGTATTACAACTTAGTCACGTCAATGTATGGCAAAGAGGGTCCTGATCCAGTCCAGAAATGGGAAGCAGAAGGTCTTCTGATTTGGAAGAGCCAACCATAGGCACACAGGGCAGCTTTATCTTTGAGTGCTTTGACCAAATTTGACCACAAAACAAAACAACGATATATTGTTTGTGTGAAGGTCACTCACACCACGCAATTAGAGCGGAAATGTCATACCTTCCAAGTTTTGAAAAAAGCCCACATAATTGTGGGCTTTTTTCATTATTAGGCTACAGAGTGTGTTTGAGCCTCCCCGCTCTTTAAATCCAGATGAGGCCCGCGTAGCACCCCCCATGGTCAGCCTGTAAAGGGCAAGTAGTGGGAAGGTTAGGCAGCGGCTAGCCCTTCAACATTTGATGTTGTCGTAGTACTTGGAGCTTATAGCTCCACCTTTTTTCATTTATGGGTAGTACACCCTATGTCGTTCAAGCGCTCTCAAGCTCCACCTGATAGATCTTGCCCCATGTTGTGATACTCCAACTGCTTTGCCCTGATCCGCATGATCGACTGCCGGGTAGTCCCAAAATTTCGTGCCACCTGAGCGACAGACACTCCTGCCGCTAAGCGGTCAATGACTTTGACCTGATCTTCGTCACTCAATGCCGGTGGGCGCCCTAGCCTCTTCCCTTCGGCACGCGCTCTTGCCAGACCTGCCTGAGTGCGCTCTATCAGCAAATCTCGCTCAAACTCCGCGACCGCATTCATCACCATCATCGTCATCCGGCCTGCAGGGCTGGTCAGATCCGCACCTCCCAATGCCAGGCAATGAACATGGATACCATCTTCTGCCAGAAGTTCTATGGTGGCCCGAACATCCATGGCATTGCGACCCAGCCTATCCAGCTTGGTCACGATCAATATATCTCCGGGCTCCAGGCGATCCAGCAGTCTGGCAAACTGCGGACGCTCAAGCGCTGCTACACTGCCGCTGATGTGCTCTGTTACGATCCGCCGTTGATTTACAGCAAAGCCCGCCGCAACAACTTCTTGTATCTGGTTATCAGTATGTTGGTCAGCAGTGCTGACACGGGCATAGACGAAAATGCGGGACATACGTGCACCTACATGTACGAAATCAGTGTTCGTATCATACGGCGTGTACAAAATAGGGAAAGGCTAATTTTAGGACAGGGTGTTTGAGAGGGGTCCGAAAACGATCCTTTTTATACACTTATCTTGCTCGCGAGCTAGAGCTGTATTACATCGAGCTATAAATTCTGATTCTGATATTGGAGAGCGCTCTCACCAAACGGTGCCGAAGAAAAATGAAATGACATGCTCAAGAAAGTGAAAGCTCACGCCTAACCATGAATAGCCTCGAAAGAGACGATATGCCTTCTAATTGGATAGCTCGAAATCGACAACCATGATAAAGGTTTCTTTCATCAGCAGGGCTTTGTTGCATAAATAGATGTCAGCATATAAGACCCCTTACCCCAGATGATCTTATGGTATGCGCACCGTCATCGGTGTCCCGAGCCGCGTAAAGCGATTCAATATTGCCGCCCGCACCTGAAGCTCGGCGACCTGCCGGTCAAAGTCCCTTGCCATCACGCGTTCACCCAGTCGCTTGAAACAGTGCATTTTGGTTTCCACCAGACTACGCCGATGATAACCGCTCCACTTCTTCCAGAGCGTCCGGCCCAGCCGGCGGGTACCCCGCAGAATCTCATTCCTGGCAGAAGCCCCCGGGCGATTTTCCTTCCACGGCTTCGCATTCTGGCGGGTGGGTATCACCGCCTCTGCCTCTCGCCGGGCTATCGCCTCATGACAGCCTCGCGTGTCGTAGGCACCATCTCCGCTGACAGACGCTATCTTCTCCTCCACTGGTATCTGACTCAGCAACCCGGGCAGCATCGGCGCGTCCCCCACCGCATTGTCGGTCACTTCAATAGCCCGGATTTCCAGCGTGTGCGCATCGATGCCCAGATGCACCTTGCGCCATTGGCGGCGGTAGTCCGCACCGTGCTTTTTGGTTTTCCATTCCCCTTCGCCCAGCATCTTGATACCGGTGCTGTCGATCAACAGATGCAGTCCGGTCGTGGCTGGGTGGCAAGGAATCACGACCTGCAGCGACTTCTGGCGCCGACAAACGGTGCTGTAGTCGGGGGTTGGCCAATCCAGCCCTGCCAGTTTAAGCAGGCTTTGTACCATGCCCACCGCCTGGCGCAGGGCCAGGTGTAGAGGCATTTAATGGTCAGGCAGAACTGAATGGCGGCATCGCTGAAGGTGGGCGTACGTCCTCGCTTCCCGCACGCAGAACCGTACCAGTTCATGTCACGGTCGAGCCAGATCATCAGCGATCCACGCGCTTTGAGCGCGGCGTTGTAGGACTTCCAATTGATGGTCTTGTACTGAGGTGAGGCCGGTTTATTCATGCCGTCATTCTACAGCATGGGACTCAACATGATTTGTGCAACAAAGCCTTGACGAGGCTTCCCCTGCATTTGACAACGATAGCTTAGGCGGTGGCGGCACTGGCTGGATGAATCAAACCGGCGGCTTTGATGGTCTATCCATTGAGGACCAGGAAGAAGCCCGTCAAGCACACGCAGAATGGCAAGAGCGCGACCCGGAAAATCACACCTTCGACGTTGAGGACTACGTTTCGTATGCCCAAGAACGCCAGCAGGAGCGCAACGAAGAGGTTGCCAGTTTTGTTAAAAAAGGTCGCATGGCCTAACTAAGTAAGGATTACTGATTATGGAGTTTAACTTTCCACCTCAAAACCTTGCAGAGGTATTTGGTTTCTTCGCAGTGATGTTCATTGTGATAGTGGCCTCCTATTTTTTGGGCCAGTGGCTGCACAAAACCGGGCACGGCCCGAAGATGAAAGCCATTGCCGACAAAATGGAGGTATTCCAAAACAAGCTGGCCGGGCGTGCTTATAAGGACATGACGAGATCGGTCGAGCGAATCGACAAAATGAGGTATTGGCCGTTTGGCCGACGCAAGTAGTTAGAAAGCACACGGGCCGGTGATGGGGCTTTGTTGCACAAATCATGTTGAGTCCCATGCTGTAGAATGACGGCATGAATAAACCGGCCTCACCTCAGTACAAGACCATCAATTGGAAGTCCTACAACGCCGCGCTCAAAGCGCGTGGATCGCTGATGATCTGGCTCGACCGTGACATGAACTGGTACGGTTCTGCGTGCGGGAAGCGAGGACGTACGCCCACCTTCAGCGATGCAGCCATTCAGTTCTGCCTGACCATTAAATGCCTCTACAACCTGGCCCTGCGCCAGGCGGTGGGCATGGTACAAAGCCTGCTTAAACTGGCAGGGCTGGATTGGCCAACCCCCGACTACAGCACCGTCTGTCGGCGCCAGAAGTCGCTGCAGGTCGTGATTCCTTGCTGCCCAGCCACGACCGGACTGCATCTGTTGATCGACAGCACCGGTATCAAGATGCTGGGCGAAGGGGAATGGAAAACCAAAAAGCACGGTGCGGACTACCGCCGCCAATGGCGCAAGGTGCATCTGGGCATCGATGCGCACACGCTGGAAATCCGGGCTATTGAGGTGACCGACAATGCGGTGGGGGACGCACCGATGCTGCCCGGGTTGCTGAGTCAGATACCGGTGGAGGAGAAGATAGCGTCTGTCAGTGGAGATGGTGCCTACGACACGCGAGGCTGTCATGAGGCGATAGCCCGGCGAGAGGCAGAGGCGGTGATACCCACCCGCCAGAATGCGAAGCCGTGGAAGGAAAATCGCCCGGGGGCCTCTGCCAGGAATGAGATTCTGCGGGCCACCCGCCGGCTGGGCCGGACGCTCTGGAAGAAGTGGAGCGGTTATCATCGGCGTAGTCTGGTGGAAACCAAAATGCACTGTTTCAAGCGGCTGGGTGAACGCGTGATGGCAAGGGATTTTGACCGGCAGGTCGCCGAGCTTCAGGTGCGGGCGGCAATATTGAATCGCTTTACGCGGCTCGGGACACCGATGACGGTGCGCATACCATAAGATCATCTGGGGTAAGGGGTCTTATATGCTGACATCTATTTATGCAACAAAGCCCGGTGATGGTGTACCGGCCCGCGTTTTCACATACATCAAACCGATTATGGTGAAGCTGTAACTTGTTTCTGGGACATATCTGTTTCAGTGATTTTGCTAAATTAGTAAGTCATGAATAACTTATAGTATGGAAAAGTCAGTTAACCCAGAACCCGATGTTGATTACAAAGGTCGATTTTGCTGCATGAATTGATGGTACCTAGAGACTTGATAGTTTCATTAAAATAAGCCCCATAATAATCAGTACGGCTGCGATAACTCTCAAAACGTTAACAGGTTCAGCTAGCCACAAAACTCCAACAAGGAATGCACCGACAGAACCAATCCCTGTCCAAATTGTATACGCCGTTCCAAGAGGTATAGAGCGCATAGCAATCGCTAGTAACCAAAAACTTGCCATCATTGCAAAAATAGTTATGAGCGATGGAATAAGTCGAGTGAAACCGTAAGATTGCTTCATTGTGTAAGCCAGACAATTTCAAGTAATCCAGCAATGAGAAGATAGAACCAAGGCATAGCCCCTCCAAGTAATAACAGGGCTAGGTCGTCCAGCAGATCACTCCCAAAACGGGGGAAGTCGTCTTCCAATACAGGTATGTTAAGAACTACCTAACAATATCACCCGTCAAAATTTTCATTCCAGCAAAACCAAAAAAAGCAGCAAACGTACATTCAAACATGACTTTCGATTTTAGATAGATATTTCTCGCTCTATGGTTAGAGAAAAGAACAGCGTAACCAAGAAAGACACTGGAACTCAACATTCCAACAGACAATATCACTGTCACCAAATCAGAAACCTGCGCAGTTGCAGGAACACCGATGGAGTACAGAGAGGCGAAATACAATATTGGCTTTGGGATTAGTCAGGTGAATAAGTAAACCTTTGAAATAAATATTGGTCAGCGTTGTTGAATGACTTTGAACTAATGTCAATGTAGATTTTTTCCGACGGCAGAACGTAAAGATTTCAACGACAAATAAATCAAATAGCAGCGCCACAATACCGTATGACTTCAAATATCCAAACATTTGAACTGAGCAGTGCCGCCAAACAAACGCCTGCACTACAAGACCAAAACAGCGACCAGTGAGCACGCCACAAGCTAGACCTAAGCCGTAAATTCGACCATGACTCATTGATGCACTAGCAATAGCTAATGTCGCAGGCCCAGGACTCGCTATCGCAGCTAATGCTGCCACTAAGATTAGAGGGTAATTAATAGCATCCATTGCAATCATCCTTAACTGTATCTTTGTGAGTTACAAACCAAAAAAAAACCACCCTAACATCATGATAATTCTAAACTATTA